>CAYZCV010000065.1:0-18645 GCA_964476965.1 uncultured Opitutus sp.
GGCCGCCCGCGCGGCCGACTCGGCCCGCGAAACCACGACGCTCATTGAAAGCGCGGCGCAGCGCGGTCGCGCCGGCGAGGCGGTCAGCGCAGAGGTTGCCCGCCATCTCGATCAGGTGCTCGGCAGTTTCCGCGAGCTGGATGCCGTCATCCGGAAAGCCGCCACCGACGTGGAGGAGCAGAGCCGGGGCGTCACCCAGATCAGCTCAGCCATGCAGCAGATCGACTCCAACGCCCAGACCAGCAGCGCCCGCTCCGAGGAGCTCTCCGCCACCGCCGTGGCCCTGCGCGAGCAGTCCGAGACGGTCAGTCGCTCCATCCAGTCGCTCGCCCGGGTGACCGGCAGTGCCGTCGCGGAGGTCGAGCCGGAGGAAATTCCCGCGATCACCCAACCCGGCCCGGCCCCGCGCGCGATCCGCGCCACCCCGCTCCGCGGCACGCCCTCACCCGACCTGGCTCACTTCCGGTAATCGAGTGGCGGTGCCCGGTCGCCGAGCAGGGGCTTGTAGACAAAGTCCGCCCCGCGCCGGCGCAAAAATTCCGCCCGCGCCGCCGCCCGCAACTCCGGCTGGGTGAACAGATCGATACCCGTCAGGGCCAGCGCCTTGGAGGCGACGACCATGCCCTTGAGGGCAATCGTCGTGCCACCCGAGGCCACGGCCTGCCAGCTGTGCCCGGGCGTGCCTGGCACCCAGGTGGCCGCATTCAGGCCCATGGTGGGGACCACCCAGCTGACATCCGCTGAGTCGGTCGAGTTGGGCGACGGCGGCTGGCCGGTTTCAAAGGGCTGCACCCCCGTCGCAAGGCTGAGATCGAGCGGACGCCCGCCCGGAAAGGTCTTGCCGATGGCCTGGGCGAACGCCGTCTCCTCGGGACTGTAGGTCAGGCCGCCCACCCGCGTCAGGTTGGCGTGGATCGCCCGGCCGAGGGTCTCGTTCGGCAGCAGCTCGTAGGCGCCGTGGATGATTTCCCAGGCGACCGTCGTGCCGGTGCCGAGCGCGGCTCCCTGCGCCGCCTGCTCGAGCCGCGCCCACACCTCGTCGATCACCTCGCGGCGGGGGTTGCGGACGTAGTAAAAGACCTCGGCGTTGGCCGGCACCACGTTCGGAGCCTCACCGCCCCGCGTAATCACATAGTGGATACGCGTATCGGACGGCACGTGCTCCCGCATCAGGTTGGCCATGAAATTCATGGCCTCGACCGCATCGAGCGCGGACCGGCCCCGCTCGGGCGCCGACGCCGCGTGCGAGGCGATGCCCTGGAAGCGGAACTTGGCCGACTTGTTGGCCATCGTCGTGCCGGTGTCGACCTCGTTGCGGTCGCCGGCATGCCAGCGCAGGACGGCATCGACATCATTGAACAGCCCGGCGCGGACCAGGTAGACTTTCCCGGAGCCACCCTCCTCCGCGGGGCAGCCATAGAAGCGAACGGTTCCGGGGGTTCCGGTGGCCTTGAGCCAGTCCTTGAGCGCCACCGCCGCGGCGGCGGAGCCCGCGCCGTACACATGGTGGCCGCAGGCATGACCGGCGATCTGGCCGGCGATCGCCTTGCGCTCCGGCACCGCCTCCTGGGCGACCCCCGGCAGGGCATCGAACTCGCCGAGCAGCCCGATGACCGGACCGCCCGCCCCCTGGGTGTAGGTGGCGGTGAAGGCGGTTGGCATCCCGGCCACCCCCGCCTCAATCGCAAAGCCCTCGGCCCGCAAACGTTCCTGCAGCAGCGCCGTGCTGCGGGTTTCCTGGTAGCCGACCTCGGCATAGGACCAGATCTTGAGCGCGATGTCCTCATAGAGACCCTTGGTCTCATCGATCCGGACGAGCACATCGTCCTTGGTGGTCTGGGCGAGAGAGGTGGCCGCCACACTGAAGGAGACGACGAGGATGCGCAGGAGAGAAGGCGTCATGGAGAAAGCTTAGGGGCGGCGGGGCGGGGCGTTGAATTCCAAACGGGGCCAGCCGTCAGACAATCGGTTCGCTAATGGGCGCCATCGTCCGCGCGCGGTGCCGCCAGGGCCTTGACGGGAAGCAAGCGGCCAAGCAGGCGTTGGAGCAGCTCACTGAGCACCAGCGTGACCAGGAAGGCTATGACCATGCCGATGATCAGGGACTCGGGGGTCAGCCCCGGTCGCTTCAGCACACGCAACTGGACGACGATGTTGAAGTCCCGGATGAGCGGCTGGTGCAGCAGGAAGATCTCGAGTGAGTGATTCCCCAGGAACGTGAGCACCCGCGGGATGGCCCCCTCGGTGGCCCGGTCGAACGGCCTCCGGAGCACGAAGGCATAAAAGCCCATCACCGCCAAACCGGTGATGGTGCTGGCAAGGATGATGCCCCTCAGGCTGGGAACGTAGGCCACGATGAAAAAGGCCGCGGCCAGCGCTGCGCCCAGCTGCGCGGAAACCCGTCCGGTCCGGAGCAGGTTCCCAATGACCATGCCAATGAAGAATCCCGGGAGCCGCAGCCCGATGTGACGATAGACGGACGGCTGGCCGGCGATCTGGTAGGCAAAGATCACACCAACCGAGATGATCGCACCAGCCAGCAGGAGGCGCTCCGGCTGGTGCCGCCAGCGCTCCAGCCCAATGAAGAGCAGGTAGAGGGTGAGGATCAGGGTGATGAACCAGAACGAGTCATTGATCGCGACGGCATAGGCGTCCCCGAACCACGCATGGATCCCAAGGATGTGCAGGCCGATGTTGGCCGCCGTGTAATGCTTGTCCAAGTACGTGGCGTTCAGCCAAAGAAAAAGTCCGAGCGCGATCCAGTAGGCCGGAAAAATCCGCACCAGCCGGCGCCATAGGAAGGGTCCGGCTCCGGGGTAGCTGCCGCCGATCGTGAGTCCGATCCCGCTCAGGATCACAAAAATATCCACGCCCAGATCGGCCTGGAACTGGTTGCTCCAGCCAAGCACGCCCCCGGCGTGATAGATGACGACCATGAGGATCGCGAGACCCTTGAGTTCATCCATGGCCCGAATGCGGCCCGAGACAGGGGAATCGATGACGAGCGAAACGGCTGGCACCGGAAAAGTGGGCCGAATCGTCCGGCGAGCGTAAAGCCCCATTTTCGCGGTCGCCTCGCCGCCCTGGCTGATGCGGGCGAGCGGAGTCGCCGCCTGATTACAAACAGCAACCGGTCTCCTCCCCTTGTCATCGGCCTTCTTCGCGGCAGTATCTCCCCATCGGTCAGCGCTTCGATTCGCCCCGAATGGGTCGGGGCCGGGCGCTCGCCGTGGTCCAGCCCGTGCACACGCCAGCAATCCGACCTTTCCGGAATGGTTCCGGGGTGAGGGCGGATGCTTTGTCGCTCGGCGCCAGGCTGCGGTTCGGTCTCGTCGCGGCCCTCCTGGGATTTCTGACGGCGGCGGATCTCGCACCCGCCGCCGCGCCGGCAGAATCCGCCTACCTGATGGCGCCGATCCGGGTCGATGCGCCGCCCTTTGGCAAGTGGGGCATCGGCCTCAATCTCCACTACCGGTCGATGGAGCTCTCGACCGGCGGTCCGCCCAAGGCCATCTACGTTGCCTGGGTCCAGGCGGGCACCCAGGCCCACGCCGAGGGCATCGAGGCGGGCGACGAGATCGTCGCCATCAACCAGACCGAGGTCTCCGCTCTCAAGCGCCACGAGGTCGAGTCCCTCCTGTTTGATTCGTCGTCCGAGGAGCGCATCACACTGCACCTGCGGCACCGCCTCAACAACCGGCCTTACCGGGTCGACCTTGTGCTCACCCCGCGCAAACCCGGTCCTTTCCGCCCGGTCTTCTGGGGCGTGCAGGTCATTGGCGACGAGGGCATCCCCGTCACGCTGCGCCACGGCCAGGCCCTCCAACGGCGCAGCGCCGAGGTGGTCTGGGGTCGCCGCACCCTCGTTCTTTCCGAGGAAGCGGACGGGGCCGTGAGCCTGACCGAGAGTGGCCGCCGCCGGGAGGTTCCCGCCGGCTCCGTCCTCCGGCTTCAGGCCGACGGCCGCTACGAAATCGCGGACCGGCCACCGCCGCCCCGCCGCTAAACCGTCTCCCGCTTGCGCTTGGCGGCACCCTCGCTTTGCTTGACGCATGGCCATTCCCAGCCGCGCCCTTGTCGAAGTCCTTCGCGAAACGGCGGAGCGTCTCGCCCGCTCTCCGGACTACCAGTGGTCGCACTTCGGCCGCTGCAACTGCGGACATCTCGCGCAAACCGTGACCCGGCTCTCTCCGGCCGAGATCCACGCGGCCTGCGCCCGCGAGCTGACCGAGTGGAGCGAGATTCCCGACGACTACTGCGCCGGCACCGGGTTGCGACTGGAGTACGTGCTCGACCGCCTGCGCGAACTCGGTCTCGACCGCACCGACCTGCGTCACTTGGAGGACCTCAGCGATCCGCGCGTGCTGCACGCCCTCCCCGGCGGCCACCGCTGGCTCCAGCGCAACCAGCGCGAGGATGCGGTGCTCTACTTCCGCGTGTGGGCTGATCTCATCGCCGGCACCCTGCCCGCCCCGGGCACCGAGGCGGCCGATTTTCTCGAGGCTCGCCCCGAGCCCTCCGGCGAATTGGCCACGCGCTGAACGCCGTGAGCGACGACACCGTCCACGCCCGGCTCATCCGGCACCTGACCGGCGCCGGCATTCCGTTCCGCCAGGTCCACCACCCAGCCACCTTCACCTCCGAGGATTCCGCGCGCGAACGCGGTGAACCGCTCGAATGCGGGGCCAAGGCCCTCGTGGTGAAGGCCGATGACCACTTCCATCTCCTGGTCATTCCGGCCCCGCGCAAGCTGTCGTCCAAGCTCGCCCGTCAGGCGCTTGGCGCCAAGCAGCTCCGGTTTGCCTCGGCGGACGAACTCCTCGCCCTGACCGGCCTCGTCCCCGGGGCGGTGCCTCCCTTCGGTGAGCCAATCCTCCCCCTCCCCCTCACGGCTGACCGCGAGGTCGGCACCCTCCATCCCCGCGTCGCCTTCAACGCGGGCTCGCGCGAGGATTCGGTCATCATGGCCGCAGCCGACTGGCGCACCCTGGCGCAGCCCACCTTCGCTGCGCTCACCGAGCCAACGGCTTAGGTTCGTTCGGGAATAAATTTTGCGGCGATTCGTAAATCGCCCTTGCGCCGGATCGATTCCGGCCGATGGTACCGATGTTCGATGTCAGGACAGCAGCACGGTCGAGATCGTGATTCGAGTCAGACAGCGATTCAGCCAGTTCCGCGTTAGCGACTTCTCCCTTCGGTCAGAAAGTCAGGCAACGTCAGGAAAGTGCATCGGTTTGGCGCCACTCCGCGGACCCGCGTCCGCCCGGGTGGCACGCAGCAGAACGGCTCCGACGGCGGAGCCATCCCTTAGCGCAACCACAACCCGTCCGAACGTCCGCCGGCGCCGCGCCCCCGTCTGGGCCCCGCGTCTTCGGTTCGTCCGGCCATCCCAGGAACCACCGCCATGAACGTTTCCCGTTTGCTCAGCCAGCGCAACGCCCTGCTCCGGCAGGCCCGCCTCGCCAACCTCGCCTACGCCTATCACCGGCTGAGCGAATTCGGCGCGCGGATCGAACGCGCCCACCTGCAAGGCGAGGCCACCCTCCAGCTCGTCGACGCGGCCAGGGAGAATCTCTGGCCCACGCTGACCGCCTACGAGTGCAACCAGGCCGTGCTCGACGAGCACTTCCTCGACGAGGATATCGTGGAGTTGGCCGACATCCTGGTCTTCCTCACCGAGGACCTCACCACCACCGACTTCAATTTCCGGCTGGAGGAACTCGAGCCGCGCTTCGTGCCCGACCTGCGGGCCGAACTCGAGGCCGCCGGCGTCGATCTCACGATCAAGCCCGGCCCCCACGACTCGCTCAAGCCACGGCCGCTGTCCGAGCGGGACCGCTGAACACCCGGCTAGTAGTTGGGCCAGATCCCGGGTGTCACGAGTTCGACGAGATGGCCGTCCGGATCCCGGAAGTACAGGCTGCGACCGCCCGGCGGCCACACCGTCTCACTCTCGATCGTCACGCCTCGCTCCCTCAGTCGTTCCCGCCACGGAGCATAGGCGTCGCGGGTGATCGCGAGCCCGATGTGGTGAGGACCCTGGCCATCATGGGGCGGGATCACGCCGCCGCCGACCGCCGTTGGCTGCAGCGTGCCGCCGCGCCGGAAGAGCAGCAGGACCTGTCGGCCGCCGAGCTTGAAGGGCTGAAAGCGCGCCGGATCGCCGCCCAGGGGCTGCAAGCCAAGCACGTCGCGATAAAAGGCGACCGCCCGCGGCAGGTCGTCCACGTAGAGAATCGTCTCAACCACTCCTTCGATGTCCGGGGCCCGATCGCTCATCCGGGAATCCTAACTTCCGGCCGCTTCGAGGCAACCCTCGCCGTCAGCCGTGAGGGCGACAACCGACGGCGCCTACCCACCCTTGGGCTTCCACGGTCCCGTGACCAGCTTGCCGATGGTGCTCAAAATCTCCGTCCGTCCGCGGCCGCTCTTGGCGGAGCTCACCAGGTACTTGGGTGGCTCGGTGCGCCACGCCGCCGTTGCCGCCAGGAAGGTCTGGATGTTGGCCTCCGCCTGCGCCGGGGACTTCTTGTCGGTCTTGGTGAAGATCAGCTGGTACGGAGCCGGACAGCTCTCCAGCCACTGCAGGAACTCCAGGTCGATCGGCTGGGGCGGCAACCGCGCGTCGATCAGCACGAAGACGCAGCGCAGGGCGCGCCGCTGCCCGAGGAAATCCGCCACCGCCTCGTTGAACTCCGTCCGGCGTTGCTTGCCGACATGGGCGTAGCCGTAGCCCGGCAGATCGACGAGCCGCCACGCCTTGTTGATGTGAAAGAAATTGATCAGCTTGGTCTTGCCCGGCAGGTCCGACACCTTGGCCAGATCCCGTCGCTCGGTGAGGAGATTGATCAGCGACGACTTGCCCACGTTGGAACGCCCGATGAGCGCAAACTCCGGCTGGGCCCACTCGGGGCACGAGCGCAGGTCGGGCGCACTCACTTCGAACTCGGCGGAATTGATTTTCATGCATGCCCGGAGGCAGGGCGAACCATGACGACCGCGACCAATCCGGCCACGCAATTCGCGGTCGAACTCAGCGGCGGTCCCGCCGCGGCCGCCGCCCCACCGTCGCTTCCGGCTCGGCGGGACCCGATTCACCCCCCGTTCTCCCCAGCCGGAAGAGCGCCCTTCGGGCCTTTCGCTTGCACCACGCCGACGCAACCCGCCCGCCAAGGTTCCTCGTCGCTTCCTCGTCGCAACTCCGTCAGCCTCCTTGCATGACCGCCCCTGCAGGCACCGCCTTGGTCGAACTCAGCGCTCACTTGGCCAATCGGCGTGAGGCCGTCCTTCGCGCCTGGCAGGCGGCGGTCGCCGCCGATCCCAAGCAATCGACGAGCCGCTCGCTGACGCGCGGCCAGTTCCGGGATCACATCCCCCAGGTCCTTGATGCGTTTCAGCGCAAGCTCAACTCGATCCCCGGCGGCCGCCGCGCCGATGCGGCAGACGTGGAGCAAAAGCAGGAGGAGGTGAAGCATGGCCTGCATCGCTGGCAGCAGGGCTACCGGCTGCAGGAGCTCATGATGGAATGGGGCCACCTGCAGGTCTGCCTGTTCGAGGAGATCAACGCCTACGCCCAGTCCCGGACCACCTTCGGTCCGCGGGATTTCGCCGAGGCCAACCGCCACCTCATCGCGCTCGTCAACGAGGCGATCGGCAACAGCGCAGGCCAGTACGAACGCATGGAGCAGGCCGAGGCCAACGGCCACCTCCACGCCCTGCAGGGTGCACTTGAACGCGTCAACGAAGTCGAGGCCCGCCGATCGGAGCTCATCCACCAGGCCGTCCATGATCTCGGCAGCAATGTCTTCGGCGTCGAGATCGCCGCGCGCCTGCTCGGCCGGCCCGATCTCGATCTGGCGGAGCGCAATGAGTTCGCGCTCCTCTTGAACGAAGGGGTGAAGAGCGTCACCCACATGCTGCAGGACCTGATGGAGCTCGCCCGCCTCGAGGCCGGCCAGGAGATCCGCAAAATCGGCGCCTTCGATCCGGGTGCGACCATTCGAACCATCGGCCAAATCAATCAGCCCTACGCGCGGGAACGCGGGCTTTTCCTCTCGATCGAGGAGGCCGCGCCCGTGTCGGTGCTGGGCGATCGGGAACGCGTCGGCCGCATCCTCCAGAACCTGTTGATGAATGCCCTGCGGTACACCGAGTGCGGCGGCGTCACCGTGAGCTGGGGCGCGGAGATCGACCACTGGTGGCTGATGGTCAGGGACACCGGCCCGGGGCTGCCGCCAGGACCCGAGCAGGGGCTCGGCGACGGCCTGCAGGAGGCCACGGCCAGCGCCCGGGAGTCGGATGTGAAGGTCGCGGCGAGCCACGGCGAATCCTCGCAGGTCCTCGATCCCGAGGAACCCGCCGCGACCACCCCGGCCAACGTCGGCCAGCCGTCCGGAGAGGGCATCGGCCTGTCCATCGTGAAGCGGCTCTGCGAACTGCTCGACGCCAGCCTGGAGCTCGCCAGCTCCGCCGAGACGGGCACCACGTTTCGCGTCGTATTTCCCCTCGCCTACGGACCGGCCGAGGATGCCACCGAGGAGATTTCCCGCAACTAAGTGGGCAGCGGGTGTCCTTGCTTGTCCGGAATCGCTTTCTCATTCGTTGAAGAAGGAAAATCCACGCCGCCTCCATGAATGCTTCCCTCACGCCGACTGACCGCGATCTCCTCCTCACCCGCCTGATCGACGCTCCCTGCGAAAGGGTGTACCAGGCATGGACCGATCCCGCCCTGCTCCGGCAGTGGTTCGCCCCGCTGCCTTACACCACCCCCGTGGCGGAGCTCGATGTGCGGCCGGGCGGGCGCAGCCTCATCGTCATGCGCAGCCCGGACGGAAACGAGATTCCCTGCCCGGGCATCTATCTTGAAGTGATCCCGAACCGGAAACTGGTGTCGACCGACGCTTACACCGACGCTTGGGTGCCCTCGGAAAAACCGTTCATGACCCTCGTGCTGACCTTCGAACCCGAGAACGGCCGGACCCGCTACACCGCGCTCGTCCGCCATTGGACCGTCGCCGACCGCGAAGCGCACGAGCAGATGGGCTTCCACCACGGCTGGGGAATCTGCGCCGATCAACTGACCGCACTCGTGACGAAACGCTAGTCCGACCATCTTCCCAAGTCGGGCCTAATAATTCAGGACTTGAGCCGTAGAGACCATTGCCCCCTAGCTTGAAAATTGCGACGGGGGTTCACCATGCCTACGCCTAAAGGCCCGTTCACCCGTTTGCTTGCGCGCCGCGCCCTGATGACCGCGGCGACGGTCATCACCCTGGCCTCACTCATCATTGGTTGGCGCGCGCGTCGGGATGCGGGAATGAGAAACGCCGAGATCTCCGAGCTTCGCGCCGAGCTGACTCGCCTCCAAGCAGAGCTGGTAAGGTCGCGGACCGAAAACAGCACCTGCGAAGGCGAAAGTCAGACCGCACGTGCGGCCGAGGTCCGGGCGATTGCGGGGGACGAAATCTACGAGAATGCGCTCTCCGCTTGGATCGGTCGGGTCAGGCGACTTGAAGTCTTCCAAGCCAAGCATCCGGAGTTGGCGATTCGTGAGCTCTCATTACTCAATGAATTCGATTGGCTCGACGCAACCAAGCAGGCCTCGCTCGAAACCGAGGCGGATCTGCGAAAGGCCTTGAGTGAACTGCGCCGCATCGCCCGCAGAAAATCAGCACCTGGCATCGGCGAAGCGCTTGCGGATGCAGTCGAGGCCAATGGGGGCAAGTTGCCCCAGTCTGTTCAGGAACTGGTTCCGTTCCTTCCACCCCATCTGGATCCCTTGATTCTGGAGCGCTTCACCCTCAACCCCACCGGGCAGATCGGCGGACTGGTCGATACATCCGGGCCCTCCACATTTTTCCTCGTTGAGAATCCGGTCGACGCGCTTTGGGACACAACGAGCTTCTTCCAACCGAGCGGCAGCATGGGCACGCGAAGCGTCGGCCGAGGGGCGGCCTCCGCAGTAGAGAAGGCCTTGGCCAACTACATCTCAGCCAACGGAACCTCTCCTCAACACGCAGACCAGCTCGATTCGTATCTGGACAACCGCTCCCTTGAGCCAGCCCTCCGGGATGCCGCCTTCAAGGCTTTGACCAACCGACCGGACCGCTAGCTAGATCCGAGGGGCCTGACGCCCGCTAGAGCCGCTCGCGCCGGGGTGGTTGGCCGCCACGTCCGGGTGGCTCGCCGCGGCCGCCGCCCGGACCGCCGCGCGCCGCGAAACTCGGGTCCGGCGTGCCGCGAAAGGACCGCGGGATGTAGGGATAGTCCGCGGTCAGCACATAGTGATACGTTCCCTGCGGGAACTCCGGCGTGACCCCGAAACGCCCGCCGCATTCGTCGAGATCCCCGCTGCCGGGAACATAGTCATAATCCTCCACGAACACACCGTCATAGGTCCCGCCGGGCTGGCCGCCGGCGGTCGGACGCGAGCCGGTCTTCAGGCGATAGCTGCTCTTGAGCGCGACCACCCCGCTCGTCGGATCGCCCGCGGCGCGATAGCCCCACACCGCGTAGATGGGGAATCCGTCCGCCGCCCAGCCCACCAGCGTCATCTGCTCGCGCCCGCCGGAGAGGCGCGTGAGCAGGTCCAGCGGAACCCCGTGATAGTGATAGGCCCCGTTGGGCTGCACGTGAGCGAAATTGGTGTCGAGCCCGAGCGAGAATCCATTGCCCTGCGCCTCATAGTGCCAGCCCGAGTTCCGGTCATTCTGCCACATCTCCGCCGTGCCTGGATCAAAGAGCACACCATTGACCGCGATGCCGAAGGGCTGACGACGGAGCGGCGTGGCTTCGCCGCGAACCTCCGGCGCAATGGGCATCGTGTAGCGATAGCGCTGCGCGCGGATCGCATTGGGATTGTCGGCATTCGGAAAGGCACCGGTCGCGTGATCAGGCAGGCCGTTAGCCGTGATCACCCGGGTGTCGCCCTCGACGGTGATGCTGACCTCGCTCGCTGCGGGAGGACGCTGGTTGGACTGCACCAACGGGACGACAATCGCCTGCGTGGCCTCGTAATTCGGGTGGGCACTCAGGGAGGAAGCCGCGAGCAACGCGGCGACAGTCAGGAGAGAACGGGCGTTCATTCCTTCATGACGCGACAGCCCGTCGGAAATTTCGCAAAATCCTCCGCGCTGAGCATCCACCTATTTCCGCCTCAGCAGCACCCACTCGACCACCAGGAGATTGGGGACCCAGCACAGCCACGCCAACACGGGGTAGAATTGTTCGAAGGCCACGCCCGTCGCCAAAAAGACGCCGAGGTAAATCCGCAGGGTCACGGCCGCGAAGGTGAGTCCGAAGCTTCGGAGCGCCCACTCTTCATGGCCGGCAAAATCAAGCCGACGCGCAGCCTGGACCGCGGCGACGGTCGTTCCCAGCCAGAGGACCGCCAGCAGGCCGAAGCCCACGCGCGACACCAGCCCGCCATACGCGATAAAGGCGGTGGCGAAACCGGAAAGCCCTCCGCCCAACACTGCGGTGGCATAAATGTATCCGAGCGCCCGATGCAGCCGGGGACGGGCACGCAGAGCCGGAAAAAAC
Source organism: uncultured Opitutus sp. (assembly GCA_964476965.1). Lineage (GTDB taxonomy): Bacteria > Verrucomicrobiota > Verrucomicrobiia > Opitutales > Opitutaceae > CAMAXB01. Next base: position 11,542 of record CAYZCV010000065.1, read on the forward strand.
TGCAGCGGCCCGAACCCGAGCGCCACGGCGGAGCAAACGACATGCACCAGAATCCGGATCGGGTGAGCCGCAAAGGCCTCCTTCAACGCCGGATGGACGGTGGCCCCGGGCTCAAGCGCGAGGTAGGCAAACAGACCGTACAACGTCACCCCGACCGACAAGAGGAAGACGATCCAGCGCAGCACGGCATTCATAACGGACGTGTCCACCCACCTTGGACCCGATCGGCTCCGACGCCAACGGGAAACCGACGGGACCGGCGAGGCCCTTTCGCGGGGAAATTGACTCGCGGCTTCGCCCCATTCGGCGTTGGCTCCCGTCCGCATGAAGACACCGCTTCAACGTCTCGCCCGATCCGTTCTTGCCTGCCTCGGATCGCTCGCCGCCGTCAGTGCCTTCGCCGCCGAACCCAAGCTGACTCCTGCCAAGGACATCATCGGGTTCAGCATCGGCGACGACTACATGATGGCCAACTACACCCAGATCTCCGCGCTCCTCCAGAAATGGGACACGGAATCCGACCGCCTCAAGGTCGTCAGCATCGGCAACACCGAGGAGGGCCGCCCGCAGTACATGGCGATCATCACCTCGCCCGAGAATCACGCGAATCTCGAGCAGTACCGCGACTGGTCGACCAAGCTCGCCCGCGCCCGCATCAGCGAGGAGGAGGCCCGCAAGATTTCCGAAGAGGGCAAGGCCATCGTCTGGATCGATGGCGGTCTCCATGCCACGGAGACGGTCAACTCCCAGACCCTCGCCGAGATGGTCTACCAGATGTCCTCGCGCACGGATCCTGAGACGATGCGATTCCTGCGCGACGCCATCCTCCTGATGCCGATCCCGAATCCGGATGGCGTCGAGCTCGTCGCCAACTGGTACATGCGTCAGGCCGACCCGAAGGCTCGCACGCTCAACGCGCTGCCCCGTCTCTACCAGAAGTACATCGGCCACGACAACAATCGCGACTCCATCATGCACAACATGGTCGAGACCGCGAACCAGAACAAGGTGCTCTATGTCGATTGGAACCCGCAGATCATGCACAACGTGCACCAGACCGGCCCGGCCGGCCAGGTCGTGTACATCCCTCCATTCCGCGATCCGTTCAATTACGACTTCGACGCCTACATCCCGATCGGCATCGAGCAGGTCGGCGCGCACATGCACGCCCGCCTCGTGCAGCAGGGCCTCGGCGGCTCCGCCATGCGCTCCGCCGCTCCCTACTCCACCTGGTTCAACGGTGGCATGCGCACCGCCGGCTACTTCCGCAACAACATCGGCATCCTGACCGAGATCATCGGCGGCCCGACCCCCGCCGCGGTCACGCTGGTCCCGGACAAGCAGCTCCCGCGCGCTGACTGGCCCCTGCCGATCGCGCCCCGCGCCTGGCACTACCGTGACTCGATCAACTACATGATCGAGCTCGAGCGCGCCGTGCTCGACTACGCCTCCCGCAATCGCGAGACCGTTCTCTACAACATTTACGCCATGGGCCGCCGTTCGATCGAGCGCGGCAGCAAGGACACGTGGAAGATCACCCCGAAGCGCATCGACGCCCTCAAGGCCGCCGCGGCCGCCAGCCGCGGGAACAGCGACGCACAGATTGCCGCGATGGCCGCCTCCTTCGGCATTTCGGGCTCTCCGGCCGAACTCGCCGCCCTGTTCGCCCAGTTCGGCATGCAGATGCCGACCGACAGCTCCCTCTACGCCAAGGTTCTGCAGGACCCCGCCTTCCGCGACCCACGCGGCTACATCATCTCGGCCGACCAGGACGACTACCCCACCGTGGTGAAGTTCATCCAGGTGCTCCAGAAGGGCGGCATCGAGGTCGAGGAGGCCACCGCCTCCTTCACCGTCGCCGGCAAGACCTACCCGGCCGGCTCCTTCATCGTCCGCTCCGCCCAGGCCTTCCGCCCAGCGGTGCTGGACACGTTCGAAGCCCAGGACCACCCAATGGACTTCGCCTACCCGGGCGGCCCGCCCGTGCGTCCGTATGATATCACCGGCTGGACCGTCGCGAGCCAGATGGGCATCCAGTTCGATCGCGTGATGGAGGCCTTTGAGGCCCCGGCCCAGGCGATTGGCTTCGAACTCGAAAAGCCCAAGCCCGCCACGGTGAGCGGCCCGGCCAATGCCGCCGGCTGGCTCGTCAGCCACAAGATCAACGACGCCTTCATCCTCACCAACCGCCTGCTCAAGGCCAATGCCGATGTCTTCTGGCTCAAGCAGGAGCAGACCGTGGACGGCAAGGCCCTCGGCACCGGCACGCTGTGGATCCCGGCTTCCGCCGCGTCCAAGCCGATCGTCGAGCGCGCCGCGCGCGAGCTCGGCATCGCGGCCTTCGGGGTGGCCGCCGCCCCCAAGGGCGAGGCGATGAAGCTCAAGCCGATCCGCATCGGCCTGGTGGATACCTACGGTGGTTCGATGCCCTCCGGATGGACCCGCTGGATCCTCGAGAAGTTCGAATTCAACTTTGAGGTCGTCTTCCCGCAGGTGCTCGACGCCGGCAATCTCAAGGCCAACTTCGACGTCATCGTCTTCCCGTCCGGCACCTTCTCGGAAGGCCGCGGCGGTCGGGGCGGTGGCCGTGGCTTCGGCCCGAGCCCGGACACGATTCCGGAGGAGTTCCGCTCCATGCTCGGTTCCGTCACCGTCGCCAAGTCCATCCCGCCGCTCAAGGCGTTCGTCGAGGCCGGTGGCACCGTCATGGCCGTCGGCTCCGCGGCGAGCATCGGCCAGTCCATGGGGCTGCCCGTCAAGGACCACCTCGTTGAGCTGCATGAGGGCAAGGAGCGCAAGCTGCCCAATGACAAGTTCTACATCCCGGGCTCCGTGCTGCACGCCTCGTTCGACAACACGATTCCGCTCGCCTACGGCATGCCGTCGAAGGGCTACATCTTCTTCGATGACAGCCCGGTCTTCAACCGTCCGGAGAATGCCACGGTCGCCGCGAGCAAGGTCGCGTGGTTCGAGGGCAAGGCATCGCTCTACAGCGGCTGGGCCGTCGGCCAGCAGTACCTTGATGGCGGCGAACTCGCCACCGAGGCCAGCATCGGCGCCGGCAAGCTCGTGCTCCTCGGCCTCGAGGCCACCTTCCGCGCCACCCCGCACGGCACGTACAAGCTGTTCTTCAACGGCCTCTACTACGGCTCGGCGACGCCGACCACGCTGTAACGTTCGCGTCCGGCCGAAACAACAAGCCCCGCCTTTTCAGGCGGGGCTTTTTTCTGCAGCGGTCACGCATCTGCCAGGGGGAACGATGGCCGGCTGCGAAAGGAAAAGGCGCCCAACGGGCGCGCTGACTCAAGCCGCTGTCGGCACGGGAACCGCGGAACTCCGGCGGCGGCGCAGCAGGCCAGCGGCAAAGAGCACTGTCGATCCGATCAGGCCGTAGGTCGCCGGCTCCGGGACCGGAGTGAAGTCAGGCGGCTCACCGCCGAGGCCCTTGTCACTGCCGGGATCCAGGTTCACCTGCTGCCACCGCGCACTCAGACCGCCCTCGCCAAAAAATCCGTCCACCCCGGTGAAGTCGGCGAATCCGAAGACAAAGCGCGCCTTCTCGCCGAAGAGCACGCCGCGGTTGGGGTTGCCTCCGTTTTCATTGCTGCCGCCAAAGGCACCGAAGTCCTGCACGAAGATCCCTGCGCTCCCGCTCAACGCGTAGGGCTGCGCCAACGCCCAGTCGCCCGGCTCGGTGTGGCCCGCCAGCAACGTGGTCCAGTCCTGCTCGAGGAGCGTGCCGCTGCCGGCAATCGAGTCGGGCAGGTTGAAGCCAAAGGACATCAGCGTACCCGTGACCCCGCCCGGACCCATGAGGGTGTTGTCGACCTCGACAATCACCCGATTCAACCCGGGGTCGACACTGACGCTGAAGAGGGAATTGACCCCGGTGGTCTGTCCGGAGGCGAGAATCATTTCGGCGGAGGCGGATGAGACGAGCAATGCGGCGAGCGCCGCGAAGCGGACGTTGGTGGATTTCATGGGGAAAGGAACCGGGGTGGCTGTTCGTGGAGGGGCAGGGATTTCCCTCACGACTTCACGGGAACCGGTGCCCCGGCGCCTGGCAAAGGCATAGCCGTCGCTGATCGGCTGAACCAGCCATCGGGTTCGGCCCGATCCCCTGAGGACGTCGCGGGGGGAACCACCGTGGAAAATCCATGGCGGACCGTAATGGCGGATTGGGGACGTCCGCGGTACATTCCCGCCCTTGATCCAACCATGACGACCGACCTCGAGAAACGTTCCGCCCTGACCATTGTCCTGATGGCTGCCTTCGCCGACGGCGCGAAGGACGAACGCGAGCGCGCCGCGGTGCGCCAGGTGGCCGCCAGCCTGGGCGCGGACTCCTCGCAGGCCCTCAATGTCTGGGATCTGTATCAGGACGTGATCGCCAAGCGCGTCACGCTCGAGCAGGCCGCCGCCGGCCTGACCTCCCCCGCATCCCGTCTGCTCGCCTACGAGATGGCGGTGGGCGTTTGCGACACCGATGGCCTCCCCAACGCGGACGAACAGGCTTTTCTCCGCTCGCTGCGACACGCCCTTGGCCTCGATCGCGCACCCGAGGCCGATCCCGTCGAGAGGACGGGGGCTGACTTCGCGCAGGCATCCTCGGCGAACCTGCCCCCGCCGCCGCCGTTGCCACCGGCGAGCACCGGCCCCGCGGCCACGCGACTCGCGCCGGTCGACGGCGCCGCGCTCGACAAGATGATTCTCAACTACGCAATTCTCAACGGCGCGATCGAGCTCCTGCCCCAGTCCCTGGCGACCATGGCGGTCGTTCCCTTGCAGATGAAGATGGTCTACCGCGTGGGCCGCTTGCACGGCTATGAGCTCGACCGCGGACACATCCGGGACTTCCTCGCGACCGCCGGCGTTGGCCTCGCTTCCCAGACGGTTGAGGGCTATGCCCGCAAGCTCCTCGGCGGCCTAATCGGCGGCGCCCTCGGCGGAGGCATGCTGGGCGGCATGGGCAAGGCCGCCACCCGCGCCGCCACCGGCGTGGCGTTCTCCTTCGCGGCCACGTACGCGCTCGGACAGCTCTCCGCCCGCTACTACGCCGGCGGCCGGCGCATGGAAATGGCGGTGCTCAAGGATACCTACCAACGACTGCTGGCGGACGGCCAACGGCTGTTCACGACCCACTCCGGCGAGATCCAGCGCCGAGCGGCCACCCTCACGCCGACGGAGGTCATCAATCTTGTGCGCAGCCCCGCCTGATCGCCCGCCTGCGCCCGCGATTGGCATTTCTTCGGGGCGGGGCTAAGGTCGCACCATGCCCCGCTCGTCTCTCCGCCGATTCCTGGCACTACTGGCCGTCGGTCTGAGCCTGCCCGCGGTCTTTGCGGCCGCTCCGCCTGATTTGCGCGCACCTGGTACGGTGATCGTCCTGCGCCACGCCTACGCCCCGGGGACCGGCGACCCCGCCGGCTTCGACCTCGCCGACTGCCGCACACAGCGCAATCTCAGCGACGAGGGCCGCGCCCAGGCCCGCGCGCTCGGCCGTCAAATGCGCGCCGCCGGCTTGCCGCCAACGACCGCCGTCTTCACCAGCCCCTGGTGCCGCTGCCAGGAGACCGCCCGCCTGCTCGAGCTGGGGACGCCGGTCGTGCTGAACGCCCTCAGCTCCTTCTATGCCGCCCCGGGCGAAACCAACCGCATCATGACGGAGCTGCGCGCCTTTCTCCAAGCGCTGCCGGTTGACGGGCCTCCCCTCGTGATGGTCACGCACCAGGTGAACATCAGCGCGCTGACGCAGGCATTCATGTCGTCCGGCGAAGGCGTGGTGCTCCGGCTGAACGGCACGACCGAGCCCACCGTGGTAGGGCGAATCCCGGCTCCGCGTGACGAAGGCGTGAAAAGCCCGTGACGGCGGCGGTCCTCCCTTGAATCCGCCCCTCGCGCGGGGCACCCCTCAAAGCATGGCTACCCCCTCGTCCCACCCCCTTCGCGGCGTCCGCCGGCTCGCCCTCGCCTGCCTGGCCGCAGCGTCCGTTCCGGCGCAGCAGCCCGCCAACAACCCGGCGGCGCCGGAGGTCCGGCGCTGGCTGGCGGGCGACCATCACATTCACAGCCGCTACAGCGTCAGTTACGATCAGACCGTCAGTCCGCCCCGGCCGATCATCGCCGGCGACGCGATCTACCCCATCTCGACCAACGCAGCCATGGCGCGTAACTTTGGTCTCTCGTGGATGGTGGCCACCGATCACGGCGGGCCGCTTCATTCCAAACTCAATCGCGAGATTGCCTACCCGGAGCTGGTCGAGTCGCGGCAAGCGGTCCCGGAAGTGGTTCAGTTCTTCGGGATGGAATTCGATACGCCGGGCGCCGATCACAGCAGCATCATCATTCCCCACACCCACGACGAGGCCGACCGCCTGCACGAACTCGAGTCCCGCTTCTCCAAGCGCGAGCCTTTCCCCGCGGACCCATCGAGGGACACCGAGGAAAAAATGATCGACGCCCTGACCCACATGAAGGGCATGGCCCGTCCGCCCGTCGTATTCTCCCACCACCCGTCCCGCTCGGCCCGCGGGCCCAATGCCTGGGGGCTCACGTCGGCGGCGGAACTTCGCGGCTGGAATGACGCCGCCCCCCACGTTGCGGTTGGGATGGAGGGCGCCCCCGGACACCAGGCCGCCACGCTGGACCGCGACGGCAACATTGGACCGGGCAAGCGCGGCGGCTACGGCAACTACCCCACCCTCGGCGGCTATGATCAGATGACCGCACGTCTCGGTGGGCTCTGGGACTCGCTGCTCGGCGAGGGCCGGCGCTGGTGGATCACCGCCACCTCGGACTCCCACAAGCACTGGCGCGAGGGCGGCAGCGATTTCTGGCCCGGCGAGTACTCCAAGACGTATGTCCACGCGCTCAAGAACCACGACGACATCCTGGATGGCCTGCGCTCCGGTCGGATTTTCGTGACGACCGGTGATCTGATCTCCGAACTCTACGTCACCGTCTCGGCCGGCCTCGACGGGGATGCCCACGGCCACGCGAACATCGGAGAAACCCTCGCCCTTCCCGCGTCGATGCGGAATGCCGTGGTGACCATCCGCTTCAAGCACGCCAGCGGCCCGAACGCCCGTGGCCTTCGTCCCCGCG
>CAYZCV010000066.1:0-11059 GCA_964476965.1 uncultured Opitutus sp.
AGAGCACGCGGTTCTGCGCGATCGTCTCCTTCATCACGTGCATGATGCCGTCACGATTGTTGTCGTGGCCGACATACTTGTGGTAAAGACGGGGAAGCGCCGCCGTGCTGCGGGCCTTCGGGTCCTCGTTGCGCATGTACCAGTTGGCGGTGAGCTCCAGGCCGTCCGGGTTCGGGCTCGGCATGAGGAGGACAACATCATCCAGAAAGCGCATGGTCTCCGCATCGGTGCGGGAGATCATCTGATGAATCATCACGATCAGGCTCTGGGCATTCACCACTTCGGTGGAGTGCAGGCCGCCGTCGATCCACACGATCGCTTTGCCCTCTTCGGAAAGCTTCTTGGCCTCGTCATCGGAAACGCGGGCGCGGGCCAGCTTGACCGAGATGTCGCGGTACTTCTCGAGGTTGGCGTGGTTGGCCGGCGACGTGATGATCGCCATGTACATCGGACGACCCTCCTCGCTCGTACCATAGGTGACGACCTTCATGCGGTCAGACTCAGCATCCCACTTCTGGAGGAGCGCGCTGAGCTGGGTATAATTGGCGAGGACGTAGTCATCACCGACGGTGAAGCCGATGATGTCCTTCGTCGGGGTGATCTTGGGTTCAGCCGCGGGCAGCAGCGTCGCCACCGCAAGTGAGGCAAGACCCAGACCCAGGCGGGCGGGTCGGCAGTTCAGGAGACGTTTTATCATAACGAGGGTAGGTTGTTTGTCCGTGTGGAGTTTGGCTGAACAAATAAAAACCGGACGTGGCGCAACCTTAGCCGCCAGGTCTGGTTTTTAGTGGGGTCGTGGCAAATAGAGCAGGACGCCGCGGCAATTACCGCAACTTTCGTGCCCCGGGGGTGAGATATGAAGAGTTCTGTTGACCGCTAATTGCAACGATTACAATGCGCACTGGACCGCTCATCGCCCGTCGAGGGACGGCTGCATGAACGACGCAGGCCCGACGGGTCGACCGCGCATCCACGCGCATGGCCTATTCGAGTGGACAATTCCGCCCACTCTTCCCGCCTGCCGACCATCACCCGTGCCCGCCCCGATATCTTGGGGCAGCGCAAATCACGGTAGTATCGTTGCTTCTCTGGAAGCGGAGCACGGATTATGTTCGGACGGGAGCGGCTCGGCGGTTGGCGCCAATGGGCCGCCTTCGTGACGGAAAATTCCGGAATCGGCCGCGGCCGCGCGCGCTGTTTAGGGTGCCGCTTCCTGCGCCGTCAACCGCTCGCGATGATCAGGACTGGCCGTGAGCAGCGGTGCGTGGCCGAGGTCGTCATGTTCAGGCTTGAATGATCCAAGCTGACCGCACAGACGCTTTTTCGGCGCATCCCCTCACCCGTTCGTTCGTCGCGCCATTGCCTTACACCTACCCCTGCATCGTTTTCCGAGTCCAGCGTCCCCTTGGCATCATGCGTGCTGACCGCTCCCGTCGGCGCCGCCATCCTGCCAGTCCGAACCCGCTGCAACCGCCCTCGGGCTCGCAGCGTCTCTTTTCCTTACCTCACCTCCCTCACCTCTATGATTACCGGCCAAGAATGGGCTAAACGAATCCGCACTGAAGTCGCCAAGGCCGTCCTTGGCCAGGAAGCCATCATTGAACGCCTGCTCGTGGCGCTGCTCGCCAACGGTCACGTTCTGCTCGAAGGAATGCCCGGCCTCGCCAAGACGCTGGTCATCCGTTCGATCGGATCGGCCCTCGGCGTGAAGTGCGACCGCATCCAGTTCACGCCCGACCTGCTCCCGAGCGACGTGGTCGGCACGATGATCTTCCAGCCCAAGACCGGCGAGTTCTCCGCCCACAAGGGGCCAATCTTCTCGAATCTGGTGCTGGCCGACGAAATCAACCGCGCCCCGGCCAAGGTCCAGAGCGCGCTGCTCGAGGCCATGCAGGAGCGACAGGTCACGATCGGCGGCCAGACTTTCAACCTGCCGAAGCCCTTCTTCGTCATGGCGACGCAGAATCCGGTCGAGCAGGACGGCACTTACGCCCTGCCCGAGGCGCAGATGGACCGCTTCCTCTTCAAGCTGAGTGTCGACTACCCGAGCGCCGAGGAGGAGACGATCATGATGGAGCGCTGGGGCCAGGTGACCAAGCAGCCTTCGATCAATGCCGTCTCCAGCGGCGAGGAATTGCTCGAGCTCCGCAAGTTCGTCGACGAGATTTACGTCTCGCCCCAGATCAAGGCCTACATCCTCGAGCTGGTCCGCGCGACCCGCACCCTCACGATCCCGGATGCTTCCGGCGCGCGCGTGCTGAATTTCGGCTCCTCCCCACGCGCCTGTCTCGCTCTCTACCAGGCGGGCCGCGCGATGGCCTGGCTCCGCGAGTCGGATCACGTGGCTCCCGAGCACGTGCAGGATGTCTTCTTTGAGGTCATGCGCCACCGCGTCGGCCTGAGCTACGAGGCTGAGGCTGAGGGCGCCACGCCCGAGAAGGTCCTCCGCAAGCTGCTCGACGAAAAGCCGGTCCCGACGTCCACCAGCAAGGCGGCCTGATGCTGTCCCGCGCCCGTGCGTCCGCTCCGCGGCACGCACGGGTGGCTTTCCCATTCAGCCCACCCGGAACCCATGCCCGTCAATCCTGCCAACCCTTCGCCCACGGCGCCGGCCAAAGCCAAGACGGTCGCCGGCTCGCTCGCGCTCCTGCGGCGCCTCGAGTGGAAGGTGAACCACGCCGTCCACAATCTGCTCGGCGGCGAGTACCGTTCCGTCTTCCGGGGCCGCGGCATGGAGTTCGACCAGGTGGTCAAATACAACTTCGGGGACGACATCCGTGACATCGATTGGAATGTCACCGCCAAGCTCGGCGATGCCTACCGCAAGAAGTTCATCGAGGAACGCGAGCTGACCGTCATCATCGTCATCGAGGACACGCTTTCCCTGCAATTCGGCTCAGGCGTGCGCACCAAGCGCGACGCGCTCTTCGAGATTGCCAGCCTGCTGATGCTGCTGGCCTCCAACAATCGCGACCGGGTCGGCGTGCTCCACACCTACCCCGGTGGCTACAAGCTCACCCAGCCGGTGCGCGGCCATGGCCTGATCATGCGCGCAGCGGCCGACCTGATCAGCCGGCCCGCACCTGATTTCGTGGAGGGCGCTCCGGTCCCGACGCCGTGGCGCATCGCTTCCCAGGTCGCGCCCCCGCACAGCATGCTGGTCTGGCTCGGCGACTTTCCACCCCGGCCCCAGCCCGACGGCTGGATGCTCATCCGCCAACGCTACCAGCCCATCGCTTTTCGCGTCGAGGATCCGTGGGAACGCGATTTCCCGGTGAATCGGGCCGTGACCACCTACGATCCGGTCAACCGCCGACTGGTGGTGCTGGATCCGCAGTCCTCCGCCCACCGCAAGGCCCACGCCGACTGGATCGACGAGCGCGAGGCGTGCTTCGTCAAACTTTTCCCCGAGAAGCAGAGCCGCATGGTCGTCTCGCCCGACGACTCGATGATCGAGGCGCTCGTCAAATTCTTCTACGCGCACATGCGGGCGCGGACCCGTCGCTGAGCCATGCCCGAACTCATCATCAAGCACCCCTGGTGGCTGGCGGCGGTTCTCATTCTGCCGCTGGTGATCTGGCTGCGCTGGCGCCGGCGGCTGCCCGCCCTGATGGTGCCCTACTCGGCCGCCTGGTGGCGCCCATCACTCGTGCCCGCCTCCCGCCTGCCGGCCCTGCTGTTTAGTGCGGGCCTGATCGCCCTCGCGGGCGCCCTCTCGCGTCCGCAGACCATGGAGATCGTCAGCGAGGTCACCCAGGAGGGCTATGATATCATGCTCGCGATCGACTTGTCCGGATCGATGCTGGCCGAGGATTTTGAAAAGGATGGCGTGCGCCTCAATCGGTTGCAGGCGATCAAACCCGTGATCCAGGCGTTCATCAACCAGCGCCCCAACGACCGCATCGGTCTGGTGGTTTTCGCCGGCCGGGCCTACACGCTGGCGCCGCTCACCTTCGACCACGAGTGGCTCGCCAAGCAGACCGAGAAGCTGCGCATCGGCCTGATGGAGGACGGCACCGCCATCGGCGACGGCCTCGGCATCGCCCTGACCCGCCTCGAGCGGCCGAAAGGCGCGCCCGCCACCGGGTCGAGCCCCGCCGTCATCCTGCTCACCGACGGTTCCAATAATCGCGGCGCGCTGCGCCCGGCCCAGGCCGCCGAGATCGCCAAGGCGCGCGGCGTCACCGTTTACACCATCGCGGCCGGGCGCCCCGGCTCGGCGCCCTACCCGATCTTTGACGAGACTGGCAAGGTCATGGGCTATCGCCGCATCCTCACCGACATTGACGAGGATGCGCTGAAGCAAATCGCCGAGGCCACCGGCGGCCTGTTCTTCCGCGCCGAGGACACCGCGACGATTGAAACCGCCTTCAACGCCGTGGACAAAACCAAGAAGATCCCGTTCGAGTCCAAGGTCTCGCGTCCCCGCGAGCTGTTCCCCTGGCTGCTCGGGCTCGGCGCGGTGCTGATCGTCGGCGGCGGCCTCATGGCCTCACCACCCTGGCGCAAGGAGGTTGTCGTATGAGCTTTGCCTTTCCCCACGCCCTCTGGGCCCTGATCGTGATTGCCGCCCTCGCCGCGCTCGACGCCGCCCGGCAGGTTTCAGTCGCGGCGCTCTGGCCACACATCCGCCGCCTCTGGGCCGGACATGTCGAAGTTGACCTCAACAGCCCCCAGGCCGCCCCGCGCGTACGCTGGTACTTCTGGAGCGGCCTCGCCTTCCTGACGCTGGCCATCGCCCGCCCGCAATGGGGCGCGCTGGAGGTGCCGGTGAACGACCAGCCCCGCGAGGTCGTGGTCGCCCTCGATCTCTCGCGCAGCATGCTCGCGCGTGATGTCCGGCCGTCCCGCCTCGATCACGCCAAGCTGCTGATTCAGGGCATGGTCGACAAGATGGCGGGCGAACGCGTCGGCCTCGTGCTCTTTGCGCGCAGCGCCTACATGCAATTGCCGCTGAGCACGGACTACGAGATCCTGACGAATCTCCTGCCGAGCCTGTCACCCGACTATTTTCCGCAGGGCGGCACCAATTACGAGGCCATGATCAAGACCGTCCTCGAGTCCTTCGGCACCGCCGAGGGGGTTGAGCGCGATCTCGTCATTCTGAGCGATGGCGAGGCCTTCGACGATACCTGGAAGCCCCTCGCGGCCGAACTCAAGCAGCGCGGCATTCGCGTGCTCGGCGTGGGCATCGGCACCGCCGGCGGCGGCGTGATTCCCTCCGGCCAGGGCGTGATCCGCGACGCAGCCGGCATCGAGGTCATGACCCGGCTCAAGCCCGCAACGCTCGAGGAGATTTCCAAGTCCACTGGGGGAACCTATCTGGCGGCCAACACCTGGATTCGCCTGAATGACCTCATCCGTCGCCCGCGCGTCGACGACGGCACCGAGGACCCCACCAAGCTTGATGAGACCAAGCTGGCCGACCAGTTCGAGTGGGCCCTCCTGCCCGCGCTGCTCCTGCTCGCGCTGAGCTACTGGCGCGAGATCCCGGTCCGTCCCACGGCGCGCGACATCAAGCTGCCGTCGTCGCGCGGTCCGGCGGTCGCCGCCGGGCTTGCGTTGCTGCTCGCCCTGCTGGCGCCCGCGCCCACCGCCCGGGCCCAGGACATGGCCGAGTCCGGCATTTCGCTGGAGGAGCCGAACCTGCGCTCACCGATCGTCCAGCTCTCCGGTATGGTCAGCACCCGCATCAACCAGATTCTGGCCAGCCCCAGCCCCGGGGCCTACGACTATGTTTCCCTCGTGATCGACATGATCGCGTACTGCGAGAACACATTGAAGGCCCGGCAGCGCTTCCCGCTCTCCGTAATCGATGACGCCCTTCTCGCCATCAAGCGGGGTGAGGAAATCGACCCTCAAGGCGGTGCCTGGGACATGCTCCGCACCAATCTCGCGACCCTGCGCAAGGCCAACACTGAGCCGTGGGGAATCACTGCGCCTGACCAAGCCGGCAAGGCCGAGGCCGCCACGAGCTTCGATCCCAACAATGACATGGAGGTCGATTTCACCAAGGAAGGTGAGGCCGTCGGTGGCGTCGCCAGTTCCGACTCGGATGCGGAGGCCCAGCAACTGCGGCGCAACTTTGCCGCCGATGCCTTCGGCAAGATGGCTTTGGAGCGGCGCGAAGGCGAAGAGGATCCTCCCCCACCCCCGACTCCGCCCGACACCCAACTCGTCGGCGGCGGCCAGAGCCAGACGGACCGCGAGCGCGACGAGCGCCCGGAGCTCGTCCTGCCGCTCCAGCGCCTCGACTACATCCGCACGATGGATGCCCCCGCCAAGCTTTTCCAGATGCTGGAAGGTCAGAAGAACTACCTCGTTCCCCAGGGCCCGGATTGGTGATCACCATGCGCTTTAACCTGTTTCTCTCCTTGCTTGCGCTCTCCGCCGGCCTCACCGGCTCCCTGCGCGCCCAAACCCCGCCCGCACCCAGCACCGCACAGATCGGCGGCGTTCCCGTCGCCAACCTGGCGACGTCGACGCTCTCCACCGAGGCCGACACCTACTGGGTCGGCGAAGTTTTCCCCCTCACCCATCGCGTCACCGGCGAACGCCGCGTCCTCCAATCCCTCGCGGGTGCCTACGACTGGAATCCGACTAATCTCAATGCGGACGAGTGGTCGACCGCGACGAGCAGCAGCGAGACCCCTCCCGGCGGTCAGGCCGTTCAGACTTACACCCAGACGACCCGCGCCTACGGTCGCACGGCCGGCGTGATCGAACTGCCGCGCGGCCTGCAGCCGGTGACCCTCGTCACCGGCACATCCACCTCCGGCGGTCCGGGTATACTGACCACGGATACCTTCACCATCCGAACCGCACCCGCGCGCGTTACGCTCAAGCCCCTGCCCGCGCCGCCCCCGATGGGCTTTGCCGGGGCCGTCGGCGACTTCACCCTCAAGGCAAGCATCACCGCCACGGAGGTCGCGGTCGGCGAAGCGGTGACCTGGACCATGGAGCTCACCGGCGCCGGCAACTGGCCCGAGATCCGCGGCATCCCGCCGCGCGCCGTTTCCAAGGACTTCGACGTTGTCACCCCGGCCGCCCGGCCGAATCTGGCCCGCGGCACGCTCTTCGACGGTGGCCTGACGGAGGACATCCTGCTGGTCCCAACCAAGGAGGGCACCTACCGCCTGGGGCCGATCAAGTTCACCTACTTCGACCCCAAGGTCGGCAAGTACCAGGTCCTCACCTCTGAAACCTTCATCCTCAAGGTGGGCAGCGGCGGCGCCGGTCTTGGGCCCGAACCCTCGATCACGGATGTCACCTCGTCCGATCCCAATGAGACCGTCCTCGTGCCCGACGCTCCGCCTCCGGTTCCCCTCGACCCGCTGACCAATCCGCTGTCGAGCATCGCCCCCTTCTCGGAAAAAGCCCTCGGCGCGGCGGTCGCGGTTCCGGGTGCCCTGTTTGTGCTTTTCTGGCTCAGCCTCTCCTCCCGCCGCAGCCGCCAGACGGATCCGCTGCGCCTTCAGCGCGAGGCGCATGATGATATGGAGCGGCTGATCGGGCAGATCGACGCGGTGGTCGGGGAGTCACCCGACAAACTGAAGTCCCTCCTCTATGCCTGGCAGCGCGCAGCCGCGCAGTTCGGCGGCCTGACGATCACCGAACCGACATCAGCCCAGGTGGCCGCCGCCATCGAGAAGCGACGTTCCGGCGTGGTCGGCTCGTCCTGGGCCCAGCTCTGGCGCGAGGCCAATCGCGTGATGTACGGTGAGAAGACCGCGATTCCCGCCGACTGGACCAAGCGGGCCCGCGCCGCGCTTTCCGACGCGCCGGTGCCCTCCGTGCCCCTTTTCGCCATTTTCCTCCGTCGCAATCTGCTGCCCTTCCTCGGTTGCCTCGCGCTGCTGCTGGCCCTGGCCCCCGTCTCAGCGCGAGCGGATGCCGCGGCGGACGCCTACGTGAAGGGCGAGTTCGCGGTCGCGGAAGCCGCCTGGCGCACCGAACTCGCAAAAAACCCCACGGACGCCCACCTCCGCTACAACCTGGCGTTGGCGCTCGCGCAGCAGGACCGCTGGACCGAGTCGACCGCTCAGGCGCTCTCGGCCTTCGTCAACGATCCGTCGAACCCGGCCATCCGCTGGCAGTTCAACCTGAGCCTCACCCGCGCAGGCATCGACCAGCCGGTTTTTGCCGAACTCGCGGCCGGCACCGGCTTCAAGAAAATCATGCGCACCTTCTCGCCCGGCGGCTGGGGAGTCGCACTCACCTGCTTTGCGCTGCTCCTGGCGGCATCGGGCGGTTTCGCCCTGTGGTCTGCCTACTACTCGCACTCCCGCTGCCTACGCTGGCTGTCCGTGCTCCTGGCCCTGGTCGCCGTCGCTGGCGGGGTCGCGAGCTACCAGAGCATTCAGAACTACGGCCAGTTGGCCGATACGGAAATCGCGGTGGTCTCCCGCCACACCCGCCTCTGCTCGATCCCGAATGACGGGGACACCACCCAGAAGACCTCGCCCTTGCCCGCCGGCTCCCTTGCCAGCGTGACGCGCACCTTCCTCGGCTGGAGCCAGGTTTCGTTTACGAATGGCCAGACGGGCTGGGTGCGGACCGACGCGCTGACGTATCTCTACAAATAGGACGGATAGGACGGATGAGACGGATGGGACTTATAGGTCCTATCCGTCCCCTAGGTCCCATCGGTCCTATCCTCCGAACCCGCTCACGTCAGGTTGACCGGATCCACATCCAGCACCTGCACCATGTCCTCCGGCCACGCGAACTCACCGCGGAGCTTGTTCAGGTCGGCAATGACGCGGGTGACGCCATTCGTGAAGTACCAGAGCTGGTAGCGGTACTCGTCCTTGATCTTCTCGATCGGTGACGGTGCGGGGCCGCGCAGTTCGACGCGGTCGCCCAGCACCTCGGTCACCTTTCGCGCCCACTGCTCGGCGAAAAATTTGAGCTTCTCGGGGTTGGGTCCGCGGAAGATGTGGTGGATCAGGTGCCGGTAAGGCGGATAGCGGAACTCCTTCCGCATCTTCAGTTCACCCGCGGCGAAGCCCTCGAAGTCCGCCTGACGCGAGAACTGGATCGGATCCGCCTGCGGCGTGAACGTTTGCACAATGACCTCGCCGGCCCGGTCGCCGCGGCCTGCCCGCCCGGCCACCTGCACCAGCAGCTGGAACGTGCGCTCGTTCGCCCGGAAATCCGGGATGTGCATCGAGATGTCGGCATCGATCAGCCCGACCAGCGTCACATTGGGAAAATCGAGCCCCTTGCCGATCATCTGGGTCCCGATGAGCACATCGATCTTGCCCGCTCGGAAATTGGACAGTACCTCGCGGAAGCGGTTCTTCTTTCCCATCGTGTCGGTGTCCATTCGTTCGATTCGCGCCCGCGGCAGCAGGCGGTGCACGGCCTCCTCGACGCGCTGCGTTCCGAGGCCCTTCCAGCGAATCTCGGGCGCACCGCACTGCGGACAACGCGCCGGGGCCACCCGCTCGTCACCGCACAGGTGGCAGCGCAGCATCTCGTCGGACCGGTGGTAGGTCATCGTGATGCTGCAATGGGTGCACTCCTCGGAGTGGCCGCACTTGGTGCAGAGCATCGACGACGAGTAGCCGCGCCGGTTGATGAAGAGGATGGTCTGCTCGCGACGCTCCAGCCGTGCGTGCATGGCGTCGACGAGCTTGCGGGACAGCGTGGTCAGCCCGCGCGAGCGCATGATCTCGATCTTCATGTCGACGATGTCGATGTAGGGGAGCTTCCGGGCATCCACACGCTCCTTGAGCTGCAGCAGCGCGTAGCGCCCGGCCTGCGCATTGGCGAAGCTCTCGAGCGACGGCGTGGCGGAGCCGAGGAGACACTGCGCCCGATTGAGCTTGGCCCGCATCACCGCAACGTCGCGGCCGTGGTAGCGGGGCGTCTCGTCCTGCTTGTACGCCGGCTCATGCTCTTCATCGACCACAATGAGCTTGAGGTCACGTACCGGCGCGAAGATCGCCGAGCGCGCGCCCACCACCACCCGCGCCTCGCCCGTGGCGAGGGCGTACCAGCCATCGAGCCGTTCGCCTTCGCTGAGGTGGCTGTGCCAGACCACCGTTGCGTGGCCCGGCGCAATGGCTTCAAGCCGACTGCGGAGGCGCGCCACCGTCTGGGGTGTCAGCGCGACTTCCGGCACCAGAAAGATCACGCCGCCGCCCGCCTTGAGCGCGGTGTCGATCGCCCGAAGGTACACCTCGGTCTTGCCCGAGCCGGTGACGCCATGCAGCAAGGTTACGCCGAATTTATTCTCGCCGAGGGACGTGGCCAGCGCATCGGTGGCGGCCTGCTGCTCGGCATTCAGGGCGTGCGGCTGGCTCGCGACCAGCTCGCCCCCGGCCCAATCATCCGCGTAGGCGATGCGCTCGACCCGCTGCGAGTCCTCCCGCAGGACGCCTCGCTTGACCAATCCGGCCGACACGGCAGCGGTCAGGGAAAGGCGGGCCAGGACGAGGGACTTCTTCTGCGGTTTGAACTGCGCCTCGATGAAGCGGTACAGCTTGGCCTGCTGCGGGGCCTTGCGGGCCAGCGCTTCAAGCTCCGCGGCGTCGAGCCGTCGGGCCAGCGAGAGCATCCGCTCCTGCTTGAGGCCGGCGGCGTTGCGCACCGCGGCCGGCAACATAGTTTCAATCACGCTATCGAGCGTCGTCGCATAGTACGACGCCATCCAGCGGGCCAGTTCCAGCAAATCGGCGGGCAGTGCGGGAAAGGGGTACACCACGTGAGCCAGATTCTTGAGCCGATCGACCGGAAAGTTCGTAGGGGCCCCGATCTCGCCGACAATCCCCAGATGCAGGCGGTTGACGATCGGGATACGGACCAGGGAGCCGACCGCCACGTCGGGGTGCAGCAACTCCGGCACCTTGTAGTGCAGGAGCTTGTCGAAGCCCGCGAGGGGATGAACGCCCACGATCATGCTTGGGGTGATGACGGGCCTCCGGGGGGCGTGCAAGCACCGGTCGGTCCACTTGAGTCGTTCTCGTTCGTCGTCCCCTTTCTCGTTCGCCGTCCTGCTGCCTGCAGCCGGCGATAAACGGGGCCCAACCCGGAGGACGAGAACGAGTACGAG
>CAYZCV010000066.1:11159-18632 GCA_964476965.1 uncultured Opitutus sp.
GGCCACGATCAGATTGACACCCCCGCCGGCCGGTTCAGAGATTTGCATCGTGAGCAACGCCCCGGCCCGCGAAAAATTCAAGTCCCACCTCGCCACCAAGGGGCTGCGCGTCACCAACCAGCGTCTCGCGATTTTCGAGGCAGCGTTCGCGCAAAAGGATCATTTTACGGCGGAGGAATTGCTGGACCACGCCAGGGCCATCGATGACTCCGTGTCGCGGGCGACGGTGTACCGCACCCTGCCCATCATGATCGAGAGCGCGCTGCTGAGGGAGGTCGATATCGGGAAAAACCTGAAGTACTATCTTCCGAACCCGGACAACAATGCGCAGGTGGCCCAGGTGATCTGCCTGGACTGCGACAAGATTTTCGAGATCAACGCCCCGTTCATGGAGTGGTACGGCAATTCAGTCTCCTCCAAACTCGGCCTGACCCCGGTCTCGCAGCGGCTGCAGGTGACCGCCCACTGCATCACGCTCAAGCAGACGGGCGTGTGCAAACACCGCAACTGACTGCATGCCCAAGAAGGAAGATCCCGCGTTCGAGATCGGCTTCTACGAGTCCATCCTGCGGCGCGATCCGCGTTACAGCGACGTGATCGAGATTCTAGGCGGGCTCTACACCAAGGTCGGCCGGATTGCCGACGGCCTGCGCATGGATCGTCGTCTGGTGAAGCTCGAGCCCCAAAACGCCACGGCGCACTACAACCTCGCCTGCAGCCTAGCCCTCTCCAAGCGCCGTGCCGACGCGCTGCGTTCGCTCCGGCAGGCGGTCAGCCTTGGCTATGAGGACTATGACTGGATGTCCCAGGATCCTGACCTCGACGGCCTGAAGAACGCGCCCGAGTTCAAACACCTACTGAAGAAGCTGCAGCCGAAAAGCTAGGCCGCGGCCACGGGCCGCGGAAATCCGAATGACGAAGGTCGAATGACGAATTTGGGTTCGCCGAACGCGCGGGATATCGGATTCAGATTCGTCATTCGGATTTCGTCATTCGGGCTTCTCCGCCCCCCCCGCTTGCCTAAGGCTCGCCATTGGACATTGATCATTGGTCATTGGTCATTTCCCATTCCCGTCCCTCCACCATGCCCGTCCTCGACTACGAACCCCTCGTCCTTTCGCCGCGCCGCGAGGTGCCCCGCCTGTCGCCGATTCAGGAGGAGGTGCTGGCCCTGAAGAAGGAGCGCAATGCGGTCATCCTCGCCCACAATTACCAGGTGGAGGAGATTCAGCAGGTGGCGGACTACGTGGGTGACTCACTCGGGCTCTCGTACCACGCCCAGGCGGCCAAATCCGACGTGATCCTCTTCTGCGGCGTGCATTTCATGGCGGAGACGGCCAAGATCGTGAACCCGGGCCGGACGGTCCTGTTGCCCGACCTGAATGCCGGCTGCTCGCTGTCCGATTCCTGTCCGGCCGACCGGCTCGCCGCCTACAAGGCTGCGCACCCCGGGCTCTACGTCGTGGCCTACATCAACTGCTCGGCCGGCGTGAAGGCGCAGAGCGATGTGATCTGCACAAGCGGCAACGCGATCAAGATCGTCCAGCAGGTTCCGGCCGACCGCGAGATTCTCTTCGTCCCCGACCAGAACCTTGGCCAATGGGTCTCGCAACGCACCGGCCGCAAGATGCGGCTCTGGCCGGGCTCGTGCTACGCGCACGTGCAGTTCACCGTGCAAGCCCTCGAGAAGGTCCGGGCCCAATTCCCCGGGGCCCCCATCGTCGCCCATCCGGAATGCGTGCAAGCCGTGCGCGACCTCGCGGACGAGGTCTGCAGCACCGAGTTGATGGTGGGCTTTTCCCGCAACCACCCTTCGGACAAGATCATCGTCGTGACCGAGAGCGGCATGCTCCACCGGCTGCGCCGTGAGGTGCCCGACAAGACCTTCATCGCCGGGCCGACCGACTCCTGCGCGTGCAATGACTGCCGCTACATGAAGATGAACACGATCGAGAAAGTCCGGGACGCGCTGAAGACCCTCTCGCCCGCGATTGAGGTGCCGGAGCCGATCCGAAGCGCCGCGCTGATCCCGATCCAGCGCATGCTGGATTGGAGCAAGCGCTAAGCCGCGGTCGGGCGCGGTCCGAACTCCATGAAACCCGTGGCCACCACCGCCCTGCCCCGGGTGGCGATCATTGTTCTGACCCTGATCGTCTTGGCGCAGGGCGTGGTCGTGGTGACGCTTTGGCAGCGGCTGGGCGATGCTCAGGCAGAGCACGCCGCCCGCGAGCAGGCTCGACTCGAGACCGCACGGCGGGCCGAGGCCGAGCGGACGACCCTTCTCGCGCGCCTCCGCACCGCCGAGTCACGCCTCGCGGAGCTCGCGCCCCCAACGAAGCCCGCAGATGCGCCGCCCACCGGGTCAATCCTGCTCGAACGCACGCTGGGATCGCAGGTCGCGTTCAGCTACGGGACGCCCAGAGAAGCAGGACGCTACGTAGGGCAAACCCTCCAGCGTCTCTTCGCCGCGCGCCGGTCGCAAACACCAGAGGAGGTCGAACAGATGCTGAAGGACAATGAGCTGAACATCCTCTCCATGGGACCTTTCATCAAGGACGCCGAATTGCTCGAGGCCGACCCTTCCGTGTTTGCCACCTTTCAGGCGGAAGTTCTCGGCGAGGTCTTCGCGCTCGATGAAGCCCGGCGGGAGCGCTACCGCGAGATTCTCCTCGGTGCGAGAGCCGCGGTCCGTGACGTACCCGCCGGGAGCGAGCCCTGGATTGCGGCCGACGAGCGAGCGGCCGCGCAGCTCATCGCGCTACTGACCGGAGATGAGCGGACCGCGAGACAGCCCGAGATCGAGTTTCTCTCGACTCACGGCGTGCTGCTTGTTCCGACCTACTCCCTGCTGACTAAGTAAGGTAGGTCCCACTAGCTCCCGGGGGAATCAGCGCAGCCCGAACACCAGCTGCAGCAGCGTCGTGAGGTCACGGGCCGGTACATGACCGGCACCGCGCACGGTCACCAGCTGCTTGCAGCGGTGGGTGCGCACCAGCTCTTGATTCACCTGGGTGATACGAACGGCGTTGGGCGCGAGGCCCGTGACGTCGGTCGCGGTCAGCGGCGTCCATGCATAGGGCAAGCCCGTGGGATTAAGCTTCACTTCCCAGCCGGCCAGACCCGAGGCCGGAATCGGCTTCGTCAGCAGGCCCGGATAGCGGCGGATGAAGTCCGGCTCACGCGCCGCCGCGATGCGGAAGGTCACCGCCGCCGGCTGGCGCGCGAGGTACTCGCGGAAGTTATTCACCTCGCGGGCGCGGAAGCGCGTGAAGAAGTCCAGCGGGTCGAAGCCAATCAGGTTCATCCCATTCCACAGGCCATGGACATTCGGGCTGCCGAACTTGCGGAAGCTGTACCACGAGGAAAAGCCATCGGTCATCCGCAGTCCGAACTCAAAGTGCAGGTGCGCCCGCTCCTTGGGGATCGTGTAGCCGCCCGCACTCCGCCCCATCGTGGCAATCGTCTGGCCCGTCGTGACGCGATCGCCGACCTTGAGTCCGGCCTCCACCGCACTCAGATGGGCGTAGAGGGTGTAGATCGCGGGCGTGACGTCCGGATGCTCCAGGACAATGTACCGTCCGTAGCTGCTGTCGCCGGGCTTGGTGCTGATGTGACGGACGACGCCGGACAGCGCGGCAAAGATCTTGTCGGTGGCCTCGCCCTGGCGGTTGCGGGCCAGCGGGTAGAGATCGAGCCCCTCGTGAAACTGGGAACCATTCGTGCGCACGCAGCCGAAGAGACCGGAGGTGACCTCGCCCGATTCCGTGGGCTGGATGAAGGCCTCGATTGAACGGCCATCGCGGAACGCCGTGTTCGGCGTCGGCCAGGCGAGATCCAGCCGCTGGGCCTGCGCTGCGCCGGCGGCCAACCCCATCGTGAGGATCAAACAAGTCAGGGCACGGATGCTCATGAGAAAAAGTCGCGGCGGAGCATCAAGCGGACGCGCGCGCGGACCAAGGACAGAGTTTTCCCTCGGCAGGCTTCACGCGGAGACCGGTTCATCCATCGACTCCATGATTTCTGCCCCCACCGCGTCGGCGAGGAGTCGGCCGCGGTCGGACAATCGCAAGCGTTCGCCTGTCAGGAACGCCAGGCCGTCGTCAACCAGTCGCTGGATCAGGGTGTCCACGGTTGGCCACGGCGCAGCCGGGTAGCGCTGACGCAACGCGCTGAGGTCGACTCCCGCGTTCATGCGGAGGCCAAAGATGAGCGAGTCCTCCAGCAGCAGCGCTGGCGTGAGCACCACGCGATCCTCGGTCATGCGCACGCCGCGGGCCACCCGGGCGCGCCACTCCACCAGATCGGCGATGTTGGCCCCGCGCAATCCGCCGTGCTGCGAGGCGGCCGAGGGCCCGAGCCCGATCCACTCGTGCATATGCCAGGTGGCGAGGTTGTGCCGGCAGGCATGTCCGGGACGCGCGAAATTCGAAACCTCATACTGCGCATAGCCCGCGGTGGCCAGACGCGCCCAAGTGGTCTCGTACAGCCGCGCCTCGTTTTCGGTGTCCAGTTTCACCCGGCCGGCGGACAGCTTCACCCAGAGCTTGGTGTCCTCCTCAAAGGTCAGGCAGTAGGTCGACAGGTGGTCCGGGGCGAGCGCCACCGCAGCATCAATGTCCGCGTTCCACTCCGCCTCGGTTTGCCCAGGCAGCGCGAACATGAGGTCGAGGTTCACGCTGGCGAAGCCGGCATGGCGGATGCGGTCGTAGGCCCGCATCACTTGGTCGAGGGTGTGCTGACGTCCCAAGGCGTCCAGCAGCGCAGGCTGAAAGCTCTGCACGCCCATCGAGATCCGCGTCACGCCAATCTCCTTGAGCGCGGCGAGGCGGGCATCCGTGACCGAAGCCGGGGCCATCTCGACCGTCCACTCGAGTGAGTGCGGATGGCGGAGTGCGGAACGCGGATCGGTCGGAGCCGAGCCCAAACGGGCACGAACGATGTCTCCCAGGCGAACGATATGCGCCGGGGCGAGCAGTCCGGGCGTGCCACCGCCCCAAAAGACCGTCGTGACCGGACGGGACCATTCGACGAGATTTGCCTCTTCCTCAATCCCGGAAAGGAACCCCTCCACCCCTTCTGCGGTCGGGGAGGTCTGATAGAAGGCACAGAAATCGCAGGTGCTCGCGCAAAAGGGAACATGCACGTACACGCCCAGTGGACGGGCGGCTCCCGCGGGTGCCTCCGGGGTGACGGGCGTTATTTCGCTTGTTGCCAAGGCGGTGTCTTTGTGGTGCGTATTCCGTTAACTTTACTTGAGCAAAATCATGCAAAACAACCCGTTCGCCCACGCGAGACGAATCTGCCTGTGGCTGGCTGCGGCCTTGAGCCTCGGTTTCCTCACCGGCTGCGACGAAGTGAGAATCACGAATCTCACGCCCTCCTCGCTGCCGGAGAACCCGTCGCAGATCTACACGATCTCCGCCCGCATCACCACCCATACCCCGGGTTATATCCAAGGATCGCTCCAGCCGCGCATCGTGGTCGATGGGCAGAGCTTCACCATGCAGCGCAGCCCGCTCGGGGCCGACATTTTCGAGTTCGACTACCAGGTGCAGCCCGGTCGCGGCGAGCTCGCCTACTATATCCTCGCCCCGTACCAGGTTGAGTACAATGGCGCGGTGACCCAGCGCGAGGTCTACACCGAAGTCACCCGCGTGGGCATCGTCGGTCGCTACGTCCTCTCCCTTGAGGTCAACCGCGGCCCGGTCGGCGCCCGCATCAGCGTGCTGGGCCGCGGCTTCTCGCCGCAGGATGTCGTGTATTTCGACAATGTCCCGGCCCGCACCGTCTTCGAGTCGGCAAACTCGATGAGCTTCTTCGTCCCTGCGGTCGACGCCAACCGGAACTACCGCGTGCAACTGAGCAGCGCCGCGGGCACTTCGGTGGTCGGCACCTTCCGCGTCGACGGCAGCAGCCTGAGTGTCTTCCCCTCCTCGCTCGCGCTTCGCTCCGGCGAGACCCAGTCCCTGACCTTCACCCTGCCCAACGCGGCTCCGACCGGCGGCCTCCTACTGGATGTCACCACCGACGTGCCCGACAGCGTGATCATGCCCGAGGTCATCGTGCCCGCCGGCAGCAACTCGGTCACGATCAACGTTCAGGGCGGACGTCCCGGGAGCGGCAGCCTCTTCCTCAAGGGCTTCGGGGTTGGCGAGCTCACGGTGGGCGTCACCGTCCAGTAAGCGCCGCGAGCGGCTACAGTCACGATTTTCCCTCGGGGGCGGACGCAAGTCCGCCCCTTTTTTGCGTCCGCCCCTCTCGCCCCCAATCAGGACCCTTCGTCGACGGGTCCGAGGGTGAGGACCACGGGACGATGATCACTGGCCGCGTTCACGTCAGGACCGGACAGGATCACCCCGCCGGGCGCGGGCACCGCCGCCTGCAGGCCCGGGGAGACCAGCAGGTGATCAACGCGCGTGTAGCTGTCCTCCGCCCGGTAGCGATGGGTCCAGGTTTCACCCAGCGCATCCGCGACCGGAACCAGCGTGGTGATCGTGAGGGCGCCGCGTTGCTGCAGCGCGCGCAGCGGACGCGAGGACGGGCCGTCATTGAAGTCGCCCGCAATGACGAAGCGCGCCGCGGTCGGATCCGGGTGCAGCGCCAGCACGCGGTCCCGGATGGCCTCGGCCTCACCCGCCCGGCGAGCGCCCGACTGGGGATCATCCTTGCGCTCGGTCGTGCGGCTCTTGAGGTGCAACGCAAACACGGTCAGCTCGCGGCCCGCAAACGTCACGGCCACCTCGAGCAGGCCGCGCTTCACCGCCTCGGGCGCGCCGAAGTAGGTGAAACGCAGGTCGGCGTGGGACCGGATCCGGGTGAAGGGGCGACGGGACAGGACCGCGACATGGCGCGCCTCATCGCTTGCCTCGAGAATCTCGGCATGGGGATACGCCAGCCCCTCGCCCGCGAGGTCACGAACCAGTTCGGTCAGGAATGGTTTGCCACCCATTTCCTGCAGCACGACGAGGTCGGCATTCATGCGGTGCAGCACGGCCCGGAGCGCGGCCTTGGCGGCCTCGGGCTTGGGGTAGGCCGGCCGGTAGCCGGCCGGTGTCATCCGGTCCGCCAGCGTGTAGTTCTCGAGATTATACGTCGCCAGCGTGAGCGATTCGGCCCGGGCTCCAGCGACGACGGCCCAGACCAGAGCCAGCTGCAGCCAATGCTTGATGAACCCGGGCCGGACCATGACGAGGCGGCGGCGATCCCGGGGCGGGTCACGCCGTCCGCGCCAGCGAGCGCTCACGCTCCACCAGCGTGGGATGCGAGTAGTAGAATCCGCTGAACCACGGATGCGGGGTCAGGTTGCTCAGATTCTTCTGGGCCAGCTTGCGCAAGGCCCCCACGAGCGGCTCGGCCGAGCCGAGCGCCGCACGGGCAAAATCGTCTGCCTCGTATTCGAACTTGCGCGAAAGCCGGTTACCCAACGGTGAAAACCAGAAGGTCACCAGGCCGCTGAGGAGGCCGAAAAGCAGG
>CAYZCV010000067.1:0-18467 GCA_964476965.1 uncultured Opitutus sp.
GAGCCCCGAGAACAAGGTGCGCATGAAGGAGATGATCCCCACGTGGGACATCGACCTCAAGCAGCCGCAGTACGCCGAGTTCTTCCGCGAATCCCACCGCAAGGCAGTCCAAGGTCTCGGTCTGATTTGAGCCGAACCAAGCCGAAAGCTTGACCACAGATAAACACCCTGACTCCGGCCGGATCTGCTCCGTCTATCTGTGCCCATCTGCGTAATCTCTGGTTAGAAACTCTGTCCTCCGTCTGACCGCCCTCCGTCCTCCGTTCTCCTCCCTCCTTCATGGCTTCCACCGTTTACTCCGCCGCCGTTGATCTCGGCGCCACCAGCGGGCGCGTCATTCTCGGCGCCTGGTCGCGCAATCAGCTCAAGCTCACCGAAGTTCATCGCTTCCCCAATGCGTTTCATTCGCTGGGAACGAACGACTACTGGGACATCGCGGGCCTTTGGCACGAGGTGCAGACAGGATTGCGCAAGGCGGCCACCGCCCTCCCCCGCGGCGCCAAGCTCGCCTCGGTCGGCGTCGACACCTGGGGCGTCGACTATGTCCTGCTCAACGACGAGGGTCGCCTCGTTTTCCCGATGCACGCCTATCGCGACGCGCGCACGCAGCCGGGCTTCCAGCGTCTGGAAAACACGCGCGCGGCGAATGACCGCATCTACGCTGCGACCGGCATCCCGAATTTCTTCCTGAACTCGAGCCTTCAGCTCGAGGAGGTCGTCACCCGCTGCCCGTCCGTGACCGACCTTGCGACGCGCTGCCTCTTCCTGCCCGACTACCTCAATTACCTGCTCTCGGGCCGCATGGCCAACGAGCTGACCATCGCCAGCACCTCGCAACTGCTCGATGTCCACTCGACCGACTGGTCACGCCCGGCGCTCGACTACTTCCGCGTCCCGGCGCAGTGGTTCACCAAGCCGATCCGCTCCGGCACCAAGCTCGGCCCCCTCCAGGGCTTCGCTGAACTCAAGGGCGCCAAGGTCATCGCCGTCCCCGGCCATGACACCGCCTGCGCCTACGACGCGATGCCGGCGAACGAGGATGGCAGCGATCTTTACATCAGCTCCGGGACCTGGTCCCTCGTCGGTTTCGAAAGCGACACCCCCGTCCTCGGCGCGGATCCCGCGCTGGCGCGCCGTCTCTCCAACGAGCGCATCGGCGACGGTCGCTACCGACCCCTCACCAATGTCATCGGCCTTTGGCTGCTTGAGGGCACCTTGAAGGACTTCGCCACGCGGCCGACCAATGACCGCGAATGGGCGGCGCTGATCACCGCCGCCGAAAAGCTCCCGGCTCCCGCCCGCCTGATCGACGTCAAGGACCACGCTCTGGCCAACCCCGCCTCCATGCGCGCCGCGATCGATGCCCAGCTGCGCAAGGCCAAGGTCAAGCCGCCGACCAATCTCGCCGGCTACATGCGCCTGATCTGCGAATCACTCGGCAAGGGCCACGCCGACGCCAAGGGCGCCTTCGAGCGCCTCGCGGGCCGTACCTTCAAGCGCATCCTCATCGTCGGCGGCGGCTCGAAGAACCGCCTGCTCTGCCAGGCCACGGCGAACAATGCCGGCGTGCCGGTCGTGTCGTTCAATCTCGAGGGCACCGCCGTCGGCAACCTCGCCAGCCAGCTGATCTCCCTGGGTGCCGTGAAGGACCTCAAGACCTTCCGCCGCCACCTCGGCGCCACGCTCGAGCAGAAAACCTACCTCCCGCGTCACTGACCGGGCTCGCCCGCGGTTTCAGGTTCGCCAGGCGGCGTCCGCTCCGTCTGGCTCCCTCGGTTCCGCCGCAGGACGAAACGCCTCGCGCGGCCACCCACCCCGCTCCCCCGTGATCACCGCCTCGCTGCTCCGTACCTGCTCCGTTCTTCTCTCGGCCGGCCTCTTCGTCACTGGCTGCACCACGCCCCCCGCCGCCAAGCCAACCCCCGCGCCGTCCGGGCCCGTTACCGAGGCCTCGGTCCGGGGCCACATGACCTTCCTCGCCGGCGACGCCCTGAATGGGCGCGGCAGCGGCACGCGCGACGAGTGGATCGCCGCCACCTACGCGGGCAGCCAGATGCAGCGCTGGGGACTCGAGCCGATCGACGGCGTCGAAGGCTTCGTACAAAAGGTTGAGATCGAGCGCGCGGAGGCCGTCGCGGCCCCCGTCCTCGTGATCGGTGAGACGCGGCTCACTCACGGGGTCGAGATGATTGTGCAGGGCCTCGGTGTCGCCCGGCTCACCGGTCCCCTGCAAAAGTACCAGCCCGGAGTCCCCGTGATTCCCGGCGCACTCCTGCTCCTCCCCGCCGCCGGTGCGCCCACCGTCGCCACCGCCGGAGCCGGCGCACTGCTCGTCGCCGAAACACCCCAAGCCCGCACCCGCTGGGCCGTCCTCGGCGCGCGCATGCCGACCACGCAGCGCATCCTCGATACGCCCGTCATTCCGCCGGGCCGCGTCATCCTCAGCCAGGCCGCCTACGACACGATCTTGGCGCTCGCCGAGGGAACGGCGCTCACGCTTGAGGCCGAGCTCAAGGAGCCGCAGAAAATCCTCACGTGGAATGCCGTCGGTCAAATCCGCGGCACCACGGAGAGCACGATTCTTCTCTCCGCCCACATCGATCACCTCGGCGTGCGGCCCGCCCGGCCCGAGGCCACGTCGCCCGACACGATCTACAATGGGGCGGATGATGATGCCTCCGGCTCGATCGCTGTGCTCGAGCTGGCCCAGGCCTTCGTGCAAGGTCCGCGCCCGAAGCGCACGCTGGTGTTTGCGCTGTTCGGCAGCGAGGAGGCGGGGGGCTTCGGTTCCCGCTACTTCGCGGACCACCCGACCGTCCCACTCAATCGGATCGTGGCCAATCTTCAGTTCGAGATGATCGGCCGTCCGGATCCCGCGATCGCCGCGCAGTCGCTATGGCTGACCGGCTATGAACGCTCGACCCTCGGACCCGAACTCGCGCGCCGCGGCGCCTTCCTCGTACAGGATCCGCACCCCGACCAGAGCTTCTTTACCCGTTCCGACAACATCCAGTTCGCCCGGAGGGGCGTGATCGCGCACACCGTATCCAGCTTTGGCCTGCACACCGACTACCACCAGCCGTCCGACGAAATGAGCCTGGTCGACTTCGTCCACATGACGACCTCGATCAACTCCATGGTCGAACCCATCCGCTGGCTAGCCAACTCCGACTTCGTGCCGACCTGGCTGCCTGGACAGCAGCCGTGAGGGAGCACGGGCCGCTGGCCCGCGTCATTGCGAATTGGGGAGTTCGGATTGCGGATTGAGTCGAACCGGCGGGTGAACCCCTCACGTCCTCATGGGATCGTTGTAGCTGGCCTCGCTGAGGCCGGTGCCGAAAATTTTTCGATCAACAACCGCACGGACCGGCCTCAGCGAGGCCAGCTACAGCCCAGTCCTGAGCTTCGCATACAGCGCCGATAAACGCGGCATGGCCAGCCCCGCCGCCTGCGCCCGGCGCAGGGGCTCGCCCCAAATCGGCTCGATCTCGAGTTCGCGACCCGCGCGATAATCGACCAGACTCGACGGTGCGTAGGCGCCCATCGGTCCCGTCACGTCGATCTGACCCTGAATAAACGATTCCGGGATGTCGTAGCCCAGATGACGCGCCGCGCCCGCCACTTCGTCCATCAGGGCGCGCACTTCGCGGGCCAGCGCAGGATCCGCGAGGATTCGATCCGTCGTGATCCCGCCCGCGGCGATGCTGAGACCGTTGAACGGCACATTCCAGATCAGCTTGCGCCAGCGCGCCTGTGCGAGGTTGTCGACCGGGATGCACCGCACGCCCGCTTCCTTGAACAGGGCGGCGAGCACCTGGGTGCGCTCTTGCGCGGGCCGGCCGAATTCTCCCAGCGTGATCGATCCTGGATGATAGCAGGTCACTTCACCCGGCCCGGTCCGCGTGGTGGCAATGAAGCAGAGCCCGCCCAGCGTACGCTCGGCGCCGACCACGGCGGCCACCTGTTCCTCACTCCCAAGCCCATTCTGCAGCGTCACCACGGCGGTACCCGTTTTCAGCAGCGGTGGCAGGACCCGTGCGAGCTCGCCGTTGGCTGTCGTCTTGAGCGTGATGATCACCCAGTCGACCGGGCCGATTTCCCCCGGCGAGGCGAAGACCGCGACCGGCTGCACGGCCAGCGTCCGCTCGCGCTCCACCAGGCGCAGACCGTGTTGTCGGACATGCTCGCGATCGCTCCGCATGAGAAAGCGCACGACGTTGCCCGCGAGGGCCAGGCGCGCGCCGTAGTAGCTGCCAATCGCGCCCGCGCCAACAATGGCGATGGTCGGAGCGGTGAGCGGGGAGGTGGACATGGGCGGGCGGTCGCGGCCCCAGACGAGAGGAGCCCGGCCCGAACTTCAATGCGGACATTCGGGTCATCCAAAAAAGGAAACCTTTTTTCCGCTTCCGGGGTCTCATGCTGCATGAAAACCCTCAAATCCACCACCCTACTCCTGGCTGGTCTGCTCAGCGTGGGCGGCGTGGCTTGGGCCAAGGAGCCCAAGGCCGCGGCCGCTCCGGCCGCCCTGCAACTCCAGGTCGATCTGCCTTTTGTGCAGGATCTTTTCGTCGAACAGGATCTGTCCGAAGCCCTGGCGGCGACCGTCCGCGACACCTTTCGCCGTCATGGCTACCGGGGCGGGATCGATGAGATCGCCACGGGCCAGCGGCCCAGCGCGGATCGCCCCGTGCTCACCGTCAAGCTGATCAACTGGCGCGGCTCGCGCACCGGGTTCATCGAGTGCGCCTTCACCGCCACCCTGGCTCTGCCTGATGGCACGTCGCAATCGCTCGGTCTCTTCACGGGCTCCGAAATGAATCTGGGCGCGCGCACCCGCTGGGACGTCGCGCAGACCTTTGTCGATGCCGCGGAGGAGGCGTCACGCGCGCTTTGGCGCTCGATGGAAAAGAAGGCCCTCCTGCCCGCGGCGGTTCCCGTGTCGGCACCGGCCTCGCAACCGGAGCCCGAAAGGCCGGTGCCGACGAAGGCCGCCACCCCGGCGATGGTGGTGGAGTGATCGGCGGAATGTCTTGTCGGCTGAGTCTCGGATTTGGAACGTAGGGGGCGCATCTTGCGCCCCTTGCAGGGCGTGCAGGATGCACGCCCCCACTTTCAATCGGCCCGCAAAAAAGCCGCGCACCTCATCGGTGCGCGGCTTTGAATTATTCGAAACACTCCAGCGCTTGGCTTAGCGCAGGAAGGCCTCGTGGAGGCCGCCGTCGACCGTGATGATCTGCCCGGTCGTCTTGCTCAGGCGCTTGCTCACGAGGAGGAAGTAGGCCTCAGCCTGGTCGGCCGGCGTGATCGGCGCCTTGGTCAGCGTGCGATCGGCGTAGAACTGCGCGAGCTTGTTGACGAGGGACTCGGTGGCCTCGTCGTCCTTGTACGGGATCGAGTACTTGGCGAGCGAGCCGATGACGCGGTCACGCGGGAACATCGCGGAACCCTGCACGACGGTCGCCGGGGCGACGCCGTTGACCCGCACGAGCGGCGCGAGCTCGATCGCGAGTTCGCGGACGAGGTGGTTGGCGGCGGCCTTGGAGGTGTCGTAGGCGACGGAACCCTTCTTGGCGACCGCCGCATTGGCCGAGGTCGTGAGAACGAGATTGCCGCGGAGCCCCTGCTCCTTCCACGTCTTGTAGGCCTCGTCGGCCACGAAGTAGCTGCCCGTGACGTTGATATTGAAAGTCAGCGCCCACTTGTCGTCGGGGATGTGACCCGAGGTGTCGCTGGGCACGAAGATGCCGGCGGTCACCGCGATCGAATCAAAGCCACCGTAGGCGAGCGCGACCTGGTCGAGCATCTTGCGGATGCTGGCACGGTCCGTGATATTGGCTGCAAACCCGATGGCCGGGCCGCAGTTCGAAACGCCCGTGCCGGCGACGCCGATGCCAACGCCGTACTTGTCGGTGATTTCCTTGGCCGTGGCCTGAGCCGCGGCCTCGTTGAGGTCGACGCACACGATGTGGGCGCCCTCCTTGACCAGACGGTGGGCCGTCTCCTTGCCGATGCCGGAGCCGGCACCGATGACCACGATGACCTGCCGGGCGAGCTCTTTCTCGGCGGGCATGCGCTTGAGCTTCGCTTCCTCGAGCAGCCAGTACTCGATGTCGAAGGCCTCCTGCAGCGGAAGGGCGATGTACTGGTCGATCGCCTCAGCGCCGCGCATGACCTCGACCGCGCAGTTGTAGAATTCGGCGGTGACGCGGGACTCGGACTTGTCCTTGCCCCAGGCAATCATGCCCAGGCCGGGAATCAGCACGACCGTCGGGTTCGGGTCGCGCTGGGCCGGCGAGTTGGCGTGTTTGCACTTCGTGTAGTACGCCGCGTAGTCCTTGCGGTACTGCTCGAGGCCGGCCGCGAGCTTGCTCTTGAGCGAAGCGACATCCTCGGCCTGCGGATTCCAGTCCACGTAGAGCGGCTTGATCTTGGTGCGCAGGAAATGGTCGGGGCAGGAGGTGCCGAGTTCGGCCAGACGCGGGGCGTCCTTCGAGTTGACGAAGCGGAGGATCTTGGCGTCGTCCTGCACCGTGCCGATGAAGCGCTTTTCCTTGGAAACCTGACCACGAAGCCAGGGCAGGATCGCGGCGAAGGTCGACTGGCGCTTGGCCTCGTCGAGCGTCGCGTATTTCTGGCCCCCGAACGCCGCGGCGTCGCCCCCCTTGGCGGCGTACTTGGATTCGATGTAGGCGGCGGCCTTCTCAATGAAATCGAGCGTGCGCAGGTAACAGACCTTCTCGTCGTCATCCCACGAGATGAAGCCGTGCTGGCCCATCATGATGGCCTTCACCGTCGGGTGCTTTTTCGCGATCTCCTGCATGGCGAGGCCGAGCTCGAAGCCGGGTCGCATCCACGGCACATAGGCCATCTCGCCGCCGAAGATTTCCTTGGTCAGCTTCTCGCAGTTGGCCGAGGCCGCGATCGCGATGATCGCGTTCGGGTGCATGTGATCAACGTGCTTGCCCGGCAGGAAGGAATGCAAAGGCGTGTCGATCGACGACGCGCGTGGGTTGAGATTGAACGTCGTGTGGGTGTACATGCCCACCATGTCATCCTCGGCCTGAGACTTCAGCCCCTTATCCGCCCGCGCGGCGTAGAGGGATTGCAGGTCGATCAGCTTCTGCTGGTAAAGGGAGGAGAAATTCTCGCGCAGGCTGGTGCGCAGGTCGCCACCCGAACCCTTGACCCAGAGCACCTCGGTGGGCTTTCCGCTCAGCGGATCCTTCTCCACGATCTTCGACGACGTGTTGCCGCCGCCCGTGTTGGTGATGCGCTGATCGCTGCCCAGCAGATTGGAGCGATAGATCAGACGGCCCACTGCATCGAGCGAAGCGGCTTTGGCGTCATCCCACAGGCAGTTTACGTAGTGATAGGATTTCATGCGGAAAAGGGGGCGGTGAATCGGAAAAGGGAGGGCGCCAGGAGCGCCAGCGTAAAGCGCCTTCGGGGTGCGGGCGGGACGCGGTTTAACGTCCGGCGACGTTCGTTTGCGTGATCGATTTACAAGGTTCGGGGGCTGCGGGGTTAGCCGTCACAATCAAGAAGGTTAAAACCATGATAGTTTTCGCTCAATTTCCACCAAAATTCTCAAATCACTGCAGGTTAGGAGGACTATTCACATTGGCCAACGCGCCCACTTGGGCGCAAACGGGGGCTGAACACAAATCCCACTCTCACGTAAAATTCTATTAATTAACATTTAATACAAAAACTACCAACAAGGGGATCCCACGGAAAGCACTTCTCTGCTCAGCCCATTCACAAGTTGCTCACACCGGGGCTTCGCGACGGTCAGGGCGACCGTTGGGAGGGCAAATTCCACGCCCGGGCGATCTCCCCCAAGGTGGGAAAAACCGCCTCGCCGCCCGCGGCCACCAGCTCCTCGGCTGAATGGGTCCCGGTGGTGACGCCGGCGAAACCCAGGCCGGCGTTCAGGGCGGCCTGAACATCGAACGGAGAATCGCCGATCAGGCAGGTGCGGGCCGGTTCCGCTCCCAGTTCCCGCAGAACGTGCCGGGCAAATTCGGGCTGCGGTTTCAACCAGACCGTGTCGCCCGCGCCAAAAACCCCGCGCAGCAGGGGCGCCACGCCCAGGTGCTCGCAGATGCGCCGGGCCGAGGGGCCGTGCTTGTTGGTGAATACGGCGGCGGTCACGCCGCATTCGCGCAATGACTCCAGCAACTCCCGCGCGCCCCCGAACAGCGTCACATCCTCCAACAGGATCCGCTGGGAGAACTCCATGTGGACGGCCTTGACCCTCGCCACGAGCTCCGGCGGCACAAAGCGGGCGATGGCCTGCTCCAACCCGCCGCCCACCGCCGCCCTGACCTCGGCCATGGTCGGGGCCGGGTAGCCAAACTGCGGCAGGGTGTGCACGTAGCTGCGGTGGATGGTGGTGAACGCATCCACCAGGGTTCCGTCCAAGTCGATGAGCACGGTGCGGTAACGCATGGGAACAACCAATCTCGGCCCTGCCCGGTGGTGCCGCAAGAAATTTGGCTTTGCGCGCCCCGCAACGCCGCCCGATTCTTTCGCCGATGCTCCCCTCGTCCGCCACGTCCGCGCCCCGCGCAACCTTGCGCACCGAGGGCGACGTGCTCGACATCGCCCTCGGGGGCCGCTGGCGCATCACCGCACCCCGGCCGGAATGGACGCCCCCAACGAAGGAGATCCCGCGAACCGTCCGCCTGCACATGAGCGAGGTCGAGGCGTGGGACAGCGCCGTGGTCCTCTACGCCTTTGCCGTGAGCCGCTGGGCGCGCAAGGCCGGCGTCACCCTCGATGTCAGCGCCCTCAACCCCGCGGTGCGCGACCTGTTGCAGAAGATGGAGGGAGCCCGCGAGGCGATCGTGCCGCTCGACCGCTCGAAGGATTTTTTCACCGTCGTCGGGCTCACCGCGAGCGACCTGTGGGCCAAGAAAAAGGAGATTTCCCACTTCGTGGGCGAATGCGTCATCAGCGCCGGCTACCTTGCGCGCAATCCGGGCAAGTTTCGCTGGCGCGACTGCCTCTATGAGATGCAGGCCTGCGGCGCGATGGCGTTGCCGATCGTCAGCCTGATCGGCTTTCTCGTCGGCCTGACGCTAGCCTACACCGGCGCGGTGGTCCTGCGGCAGTTCGGCGCCGACATCTGGGTGGCGGACCTCGTCGGCCTCACCATGGTCCGCGAAATGGGCGCCGTCATGACTGCGATCGTGCTCGCCGGACGCACCGGTGCGGCCTACGCCGCCACCCTCGGCAACATGCGCGCCAACGAGGAGATCGATGCGCTCGAGACCCTCGGGATTCGTCCCGTGGATTTCCTCGTGCTGCCCCGGATCGTCGCGCTTGGCATCATGATGCCGCTGCTCGCCCTGTACTCCAATGCCATGGGCATCATCGGCGGCATGGCGGTCGCGGCCGGGGTCCTCGATATTCCCCCGACCGCATACTGGGTCGAACTGCTGACCATCGTGGACCTCTCAGACGTCAGCACCGGGCTGATCAAGGCCTTCACCTTCGGGATCATCGTCGGCGTCGCCGGGTGCATGCGCGGCATGCAGGCCCAGCGCAGCGCCGCCGGCGTGGGCCTCGCGGCCACCTCGGCCGTCGTCACGGCGATCCTCTTCATCATTGTCGCCGACGCCCTCTACGCGGTGATCTTCAACATCCTCGGCTGGTGATCCCCATGACCACCCCACCCGCCATCGATGTCACCGGCCTGGACTGCGGCTATGACGGCCAGGCCATCCTCTCTGGCCTGACTTTCTCCGTGCAGCGCGGCGAAATCTTCTTCGTGATCGGTGGCTCCGGCTGCGGCAAGAGCACCCTGTTGCGCAACCTGATCGGCCTCCACCGGCCACTCGCCGGCGAGGTGAAGTTCTCCGGCGAGTCCTTCACGGATGCCGACGCCGGCCGCCGCCGCGACTTGCTGCGGACCTTCGGCGTCCTCTACCAGAGCGCGGCGCTCTGGTCCTCCCTCTCCCTGCGCGAGAACGTCACCCTCCCGCTCGAAGAGTACACGGCCCTCAGCCGCGAGGAGCGCGACGAACTCGCCGCCCTCAAGCTCGCGCAGGTCGGTCTCACGGGGTACGAGGATTACTACCCCGCCGAGATCAGCGGCGGCATGAAGAAGCGGGCCGGCCTCGCCCGCGCGCTGGCCCTTGATCCCGAGATCGTGTTCTTCGACGAGCCGTCCGCGGGACTCGATCCCGTCACTTCGCGCAGCCTCGACGAACTCATCCTCGCGATCCGGTCCACCCTCGGGACGACCTGCGTGGTCGTTTCGCACGAACTGGACTCCATCTTTGCGATCGCGGACCGGGTGATCATGTTGGACAAGCAGGCCCGCGGCATCATCGCCGAGGGCGATCCCCGCATCCTCGCCCGCACCAGCACCGATCCACGCGTCCGCGAATTCTTCCACCGGGGCGCCTCCGCCGACGCGCCCCGAAACTCGCATTGAGTTAACGCCCCCAATCCTTTCCACTCCCCCTCGTGAAAACCAAGGTCAGTCCCGCCGTGATCGGCATGTTTGTGCTGGGTGCCATGGTTCTGGGCGTTTTCGCACTGATCTCGATCGGCGACGTCAATTTCTTCTCCCGTCCCCAGCGGTTCCAGGTGAATTTCGACGAGACGGTCCACGGTCTCGACGCCGGCTCCCCCGTCAAGCTGCGCGGCGTGCGCGTGGGCCGCGTGGTGTCGATCAATCTCCGCTATCAGCCGGACAGCAGCGAATCCGTGGTCGCGGTGGTGTGCGAACTCAGCCGCGACGTGCTCGCGGACGACAAGGGTGTGCCGATCGACGTGTCTGACCGCGCCGAGCTCGAACGCCTGATCGCCCGCGGCCTACGCGCGCAGTTGGGCGTGATCGGGCTCGCCACCGGCCTGCTCTACGTCGAACTCGATTTCTTCGATCCCGCGGAGTACCCCGCCCCGCCCGCCAGCACCGTCGACCTCCGCTATGCGCATGTGCCGGCCGTCCCCTCGACCATTTCCGAGTTTCAGGCCAGCCTGAGCGAAATCCTGACCAATCTGAAGGGCATCGACTTCGTCGGTCTGTCCCGCGAGCTCCAGGGTCTCATCGCCGACACCCGCCGGCAGATCAATACCCTCGATGTGAAGGACCTCATCGCGCAGTGGACCGCCGCGGGCGGCGCCGTGCAATCCCTCGCCTCCTCGCCCGAGATCAAGGAAACCGTCACCAATCTCAACGGCGCCGTCACCGACCTCCGCGCGGTCCTCGCCCGGCTCGACCGGCAGATCGATCCCACCGCGGCCAATGTCGACACCACCCTCGCCGAGGTCCGCGCCTCGCTGGTCGCTTTCGACCAACTCGCGAACACGCTCCGGGCCTTCATCAATTCCCAACAAAATCTCGGCGACGGCGCCAACCAGGCCTTCGGTCGCCTCGGCGAAGCCGCTGAGGCGGTCCAACGCCTGGCCGACTTCCTGGAGCGCAATCCCGGGGCCCTTCTCTCCGGCCGTCGTCCCCCGGCCGAAACGCCCGAATCCCGATGAAACGCCCCCTTCCCTTCCTCGCCGGGGTCCGTACCCGCCTCGCCACCGCCCGTCTGGCGGTCGTCGCCGCCCTCCTCGGTCTGGCCGGGTGCCAGCTCATTCCTGACCCCGCTCCGGACGCCACTCGCTTCTACGTGCTCACCGGCCCGACGCCCGAGCAGGCGGCCAGCGCCACGCTGGGCCCGCTGACCCTCGGCCTGAAGGCCGTGAACGTGGCCCCCTACCTGCGCGGCCGCTCCCTGCCGGTCCGTTCGGGCGAACACGAGCTGACCTACAATGACTACGCCCGCTGGGCGGAGCCGCTTGACCAGGGGATCAGCCGCATCCTGCAGGGACGGCTGCTGGTCGCCCCCGCGGTGGGCCGCGTCTATGCCTACCCCTTTCCCTTCGACCGGGCCCGAGACTTCGACATCGCCGTATCCGTAGTCCGCTGCGAAGGCGTGCGCGAGGGTGGCGCCACCGTCGCGCGCTTCGCCGCGCTGATCGAGGTCTCGCGCGTCAGCGATGGTCAGGTGATGGCCCGCCGCGTCTTCGCTGCGCCGGATATCCCCTGGGACGGCAGGGATTATGCCGCCCTCGCCGCCGCGCTCAGCACCTCCGTCGAGCGCCTGGCCAGCGAGGTCATTGCTCAACTGCCCGAACGCCCCTAGCACCCCCGTCAAGGGTAGGTACGATTTTCGCGCTTCGTGGGGTTTTCTCCTTACTTTTTGGCACGTGATCAGCTAGTCACTCGTCCATGGACACCCCCGAGCCCCGCCGTTCGGCCTACGCGCTGCTGCAATTCACGCTGGATCGTGATGCTGATGGGAAGCCGACCCAACGCACCACGCCCCATGGCGACTTCGAATCGATTGAGGCCGCGTTTGCGGCGGCCCGGCTCCATGCCACCCGCGCGCACACGCGCCTGACCGCGACCAATTTTGAGCAGGGCGGCAGCGCCAGCCAGGTCGTGATGCATGACACCGAGTGGGGCTACGACATCCGCGTGAACCACCTCACCGTCGTCCGGTACTGGGTGCACGACCGCCAGGCCGCCGAGGTCACCTCGGTCTGAGCATTCGTTCGCGCCCGCGGGTCACGCGGGGCCGCCGGAAATCAAACCGGCTGACCGCAGGAAATCCGCCAGCATGGGAGGGCCGGTCCAGGATCGTCTGGTCGGCCTCCGTGCGTTCCGTGTCCGCGCTGGTTTTGAATCAGAGCTCCGGTTCGCGCCAATTCTCGGGTGAATCAGCGTGAACTCGCTGCCTACTTCAAGGCCGCCGCGATCCGCGCCAGCGCGGTCTCGACATTTTCGCGGCTGTTGAAGGCGCTGATGCGCACGTGGCCCTCGCCACACTTGCCGAAACCCGCGCCCGGAGTGCAGACGACCTGGGCCTTGGTCAGGAGAAGATCGAAGAACTCCCACGAGTCCCGGCCCGTGTTCACCCAGATGTAGGGCGCGTTGTCGCCGCCGATGCAGCTGAAGCCCAGCTTCGTGACCGCGCTGCGAATGAGGGCCGCGTTGCCGAGATAAAAGTCCGTCATCGCCTTCACCTGGGCCTTGCCGGCGTCCGTGTAGATCGCGGCCGCGGCCTTCTGAATCGGGTAGGCCACCCCGTTGAACTTGGTCGTATGCCGACGGTTCCACAGGGCGTGGACCGGGTGCGCGTTGCCGGCCTGATCATAGGCCAGCAGCGACTTCGGGACGACGGTGTAGGCGCAGCGCGTGCCGGTGAAGCCCGCCGTCTTGGAGAAGGAACGGAACTCGATGGCGACATCGCGCGCCCCCTCGATCTCGTAGATGCTGTGCGGGATCGCCGGGTTGCGGATGTAGGCCTCGTACGCGCTGTCGAAGAGGAGGATGGCCTTGTTCGCCTTGGCATACGCCACCCAGGCCTCGAGCTGGGCCTTGGTCGCCACCGCGCCCGTCGGGTTGTTGGGGAAGCAGAGGTAAATCAGGTCCGTCGCCACCGTTGGGATCGCCGGCACGTAGCCATTGGCCGGCGTCGACTCCAGATAGGTGATCCCGGCGTAGCGGCCATCGATGTTCGTGCCGGTGCGGCCCGCCATCACGTTGGTGTCCACGTAGACTGGATACACCGGATCGGGAATCGCCAGCTTCAGGCCCTCCGTCGCAAAGATCTCCTGGATATTGCCGCAATCGCACTTGGAACCGTCGGACACGAAGATCTCGTCCGGATCGATCCGGCAGCCGCGCGCCGCGTAATCGTTCGCCGCAATGGCCTCGCGCAGGAAGGCGTAGCCCTGCTCCGGGCCATAGCCCTTGAAGGACGCCCGCTTGGCCATCTCGTCGGTGGCGGCATGCAGCGCCTCGGTGCAGACCGTCGGGAGCGGCTCGGTGACATCACCGATCCCAAGGCGAATGACCGGCTTGTCCGGATTCGCCTGGGTGTAGGCCGTCACGCGCTTGGCGATGTCGGAGAAGAGATAGGAGGCCTTGAGCTTGAGGTAGTTTTCGTTGATGCGGATCATGGCGGCGAAAAACTTGAATAAGCGCCGCCCCGCCGTTTAGTTCAAGCTCCGCGTTACCGCTCCCGACCATCATGCAGACCATCCAATCGGTTTTCGAAATGCAGACGTTGGCGGAGGACCTGCGTTCGAAGGGCCAGATCATTGGTCTGGTGACCACCATGGGCGCCCTGCATGAAGGCCACCTGAGCCTCATCCGGCTGGCCGCCGAGCGGGCCGACACCGTGGTCGTTTCCCTCTTCGTCAATCCCGCGCAGTTCGGTCCGAGCGAGGACTTTGCAAAATACCCGCGCGAGCTGGAGCAGGACCTCGCCAAGTGCGCCGCCGCGGGCGCCGACGTGGTTTTCACCCCCTCGGTCGACGAGATCTATCCGAAGGGGTATTCCAGTTACGTCACCGAGGATTTCATCTCCAAGCCGCTCGAGGGCGTTTCCCGGCCTTCCCATTTCCGCGGCGTCACCACCATCGCGGCGAAGCTTTTCAACATCATCCGCCCCGATCTGGCCGTCTACGGCCAGAAGGACGCCCAGCAGGTCGCCGTGATCAAGAAGATGGTCAACGACCTCCACTTCACCGTGGACATCCTCACCGGCGAGACGGTCCGCGATACCGACGGCCTCGCGCTCGGCGCCCGCAATCGCGATCTGACCACCACCCAGCGGCAGGAAGCGACCTCGATCTTCAAGGCCCTGCAAAAGGCCAAGTCGATGGTCGACTCCGGCGAGCGGCGCTCCGACCGGCTCGTGGCAGAGGCCACCCACATTCTGAGCCAGCACCGCCGCGTCCGCATCATCTACGCGTCGATCGTGGACCGCTGCACGATGGAGCCGGTGCGCGAGGTTCTGCCCGGCAAGGCGGTCATGACCATCGCCGCCTGGATCGACGAGGTCCGCCTGATCGACAACCAGATCCTGTGAGCACGCCCGGCGGTTCGTCCTTTCACCCGGGCCCTGCGCCCGCAGGCATCTCGTTCCGCCCCGCCGTCGTCCACGACGCCGAGGCGCTGGCCGCGATCTATGGCCACTATGTCCTGACGCACACCGCGACCTTTGAGACGGAGCCGCCGCCGCCGGTCGAGATGAACCGCCGCCGCACGGTCATCATGGATGCCGGCATGCCCTACCTCGTCGCCGAATATGCCGGTCAGGTGATCGGCTACGGCTACGCCGGATCCTACCGGCCGCGGGCGGCCTACCGGTTTACCGTCGAGGACTCGATCTATCTGCACCCCACGTGGGGCGGCCGCGGGGTCGGTCACGCCCTGCTCGGCCGGCTGATTGCCGCCAGCGAGATCGCCGGTTTCCGCCAGATGGTCGCCGTGATCGGCGACTCCGCCAACACCCCGTCCGTCCGGCTTCACGCCAGCCTGGGCTTCACCAACATCGGCGTGCTCAAGGACGTTGGCTTCAAATTCGGCCGCTGGCTCGACACCGTTCTGATGCAGCGCGCCCTCCATCCTCCCGGCGGCAACAGCCCGCGATGACCCGCCGCTTCGATGTTCTCGTGGTCGGGAGCGGCATTGCCGGCCTGAGCTTCGCCCTCAAGGTTGCCCGGCAGGGCCGGTCGGTCGCCATCCTGACCAAGAAGAACAAGGCCGACTCCAACACCAACTGGGCGCAGGGCGGCATCGCCGTGGTCACGGCCCAGACCGACGCCTTCGCCAAGCACGTGAAGGATACGCTCGTCGCCGGTGACGGCCTCTGCAACGCGAAGGTCGTCCGCGAGATTGTCCGCGAGGGACCGGAGCGCGTGCAGGAACTGGTCGACCTCGGACTCACCTTCTCCCGCGACAAGAGCGGCGCCTACGACCTCGGCCGCGAAGGCGGGCACAGCGAGCGGCGCATCCTTCACGTCAAGGACATGACCGGAAAGGCGATCGAGGAGGCCCTGCTCCACGCCATCGCCAACGAGCCCCACGTCGCCCTGTTCGAGCACTTCTTCGCGATCGATGTGATCACCCGCCGGCGACCGGGCGGCCGTCGCGCCGTCGGGGCCGACCGCGTGGAGGGCCTGTACGCGCTCGACGTCCGTGACGGACGCGTCGTTACCTTCGCCGCACCCGTCGTCATGCTCGCTTCGGGCGGCGCCGGCCAGGTCTACCTCTACAGCACCAATCCCGATATCGCCACCGGAGATGGCATCGCCATGGCCTACCGGGCGGGCGTCGAGGTCCGCAACCTGGAGTTCATCCAATTCCATCCGACCACGCTCTACTCGCCGGACAATGCCCGCTTCCTGATCAGCGAGGCGGTTCGCGGGGAGGGCGCGATCCTGCGCAATCTGGCCGGCGAGGCCTTCATGCAGGCCTACCATCCGCAGGCGGATCTCGCGCCACGGGACATCGTCGCGCGCGCGATTGACAGCGAGATGAAGAAATCCGGCTCGCCCCATGTGTGGCTCGACATCACCCACCGCACGCCCGCCTTCCTGCGCAATCGCTTTCCCCAGATTGATCGCGTCTGCCGCCAGCACGGGCTCGATCTGGCCAAGGACCTCATCCCCGTCGTCCCCGCCGCCCACTACACCTGCGGCGGCGTTGCCACCACGCTGGCGGCGGAGACATCGCTCCCGGGCCTCTACGCCTGCGGCGAGGTCGCCTGCACCGGCCTGCACGGCGCCAACCGCCTCGCCAGCAACTCCCTCCTCGAGGCCGTCGTCATGGCGCACCGGGGAGCCGCCTCGGTCGGGCGCTACCTCGAGCGCCTCCCAGCCAAGCGCCCTTCCGCGCTGCCGGAGTGGGTCGATCTCGGCGGACATGATTCGGACGAGCGCGTCGTGGTCAGCCACAACTGGAACGAGCTCCGCCACACCATGTGGGACTACGTCGGCATCATGCGCACGACGAAGCGCCTCGAACGCGCCCGGACCCGCATCGCCACGCTCGCACGGGAGATCCACGACTACTACTGGAATTTCTCCGTCGATCCCCAGCTGCTCGAACTGCGCAACCTCACCCAGGTCGCCGAGCTGATCGTCGCGTGCGCCCTGCAGCGCGGCGAGAGCCGGGGCCTGCACGCGATTACCGATCACCCGCGCCGCCGCAAGGTGGCACGCGACACACGCGTGCGCGCGGACTGAACCGCCGGCGCCCGTTCAGTGCTTTCGGCGAGTGTCCGGCAGGGCCCGTTCCACCTCCAGGCGCAGCGCCCAGAGCGACATGAAGATGTCGCGGAGGAAGGCGATCAGCGCCAAAATCAGGCAGCCGACGCTCGCGAAAAAGAGCAGCGCGATCCCCGGCGCCAGCGACCGACCCAGCATCGCCCCGACAAAGATCAGCGCCACCAGCAGGCCGGCGCAGAGCATGCTCAGCGCGTTGAACGTCACCGCCATGCGGATCAGCGAGGCCCGCCGGTACATGATGCGCAGCTGCTGCTCCACGTGCGGGCGATCTTCCGGCGCCGCCGCCCGGAGCTGGCCCGCCAGGGTGCGGGAACGGTCCACGATGCGCGCCATGCGGTTCGTCATGGTCAGCAGCAGCGAGCCCAGGCCCGTGATCAGAATGACCGGCGTGATCGCAAGCTGGATGATCGGGAGCAGCGTCTCCTGACGAAGGAAATCCATCGCGGCAGTACGCCGCCAAATCCGGACGTTGGCAACTCCGCGCATTTGCAATCCCCGCCAATCCCGTGTTGATGACACCCGTCCTTGGCTTCCCCGTCCTCCAGTTCACTCAACGGCGTACTCGAGCGCATCATTTTCCTCAACGAGGAGAACCACTACACCATCGCCGAGTTCCGCAATGATGCGGACGACGCCAAGGTCACCATCGTGGGCGCACTGCCCGGCGTGCAGTGCGGCGAGACGCTGCGCCTCACCGGCGAATGGACCCGCCACAGCCAGCACGGCGACCAGTTCAAGATCGTCACGTTCACCAGCGAACTGCCGTCGTCCGTCCACGGCATCCGCCGCTACCTCGGCAGCGGCCTCGTCCAGGGCATCGGCAAGGTCTACGCCAATAAGATCGTCGACGCCTTCGGCACCGACACGTTCCGCATCCTCAGCGAGGAATCCGGGCGGCTTCGTTCAGTGCCCGGTATCGGCAAGGTCCGCGCGACGGCGATCAAGCGCGCGTGGGACGACCAGCGCGCCTTCCGCGAACTCTACATTTTTCTCCAGACCTACGGCGTGACCACCGGCCAGTGCGTCAAGCTGGTCAACAAGTACGGCGCCGACGCCAAGCGGATCCTCACCACCGAGCCGTACAAGGTTGCGCGGGAGATCGATGGCATCGGATTCAAGACCGCCGACCGCATCGCCATCAATCTCGGCTTCGCCAACGACGCGCCGCCCCGCCTCGACGCCGGGATCATCTACTCCCTCGAAACGCTGCAGGAGGAGGGTCACACCGCGATCCGCGAGGTCGATCTGCGCGATCACGCCGCCCCGCTGCTGGAGACGAGCGGCGAGCGCATCGAGGCCCGCATCAACGCCCTCGTCGAGGCCCGCGACCTCATCCGCCACTGGCCCGCCGGCGTCACC
The DNA here is from genome assembly GCA_964476965.1 of uncultured Opitutus sp. Classification (GTDB taxonomy): domain Bacteria; phylum Verrucomicrobiota; class Verrucomicrobiia; order Opitutales; family Opitutaceae; genus CAMAXB01. The sequence continues at coordinate 18,448 of CAYZCV010000067.1, forward strand.
GACCCCTTGCCGGGTTCCGC
>CAYZCV010000068.1:0-7448 GCA_964476965.1 uncultured Opitutus sp.
ACATTCTTCCCCGCCGTCGTCTTGGCGATCAGGTCGAAGGGCGTGTCGCCCGTCAGCTTGCCCCCGCCGAATTCATAGCCGTGCGGATGGTAGCCGAATTTGATGCCTTCCTTGGCGAAGGCCTCGCCCCACTGCGCAAAGTCCGCTGCGGCGACTTCCGCCTTAGCGTGGTTGAACGGGGCCTCGTGCGGGATCCAGGGGACAATCGCATAGCCGGCACCCAGGCCCTTCACCTGCGCGAGGACCGCGGCAAAATCCTTCTTCAGCGCGTCGTACTGCACATGGGCGCTCGTGACCTTCAGTCCGCGCTTCTCGAGCTCGGCGCGGAAGGCCTGCGCCGACATGTTCGACGTACCGGCCGTCTCGACCTCCTTGATCCCGTAGCTCGCGACCATGTCCATCGACTTCAACGGATCGACGGCGAAGCTCGCGCGAACGCTGTAAAGCTGGAGCCCGAGCTGGTCTGCCAGCGGCGCCGACTTCGCCGGCTCAGCGGCGAAGGACAGCGTGGACAAAAGAGCGGAGGACATGAGCAGGCGCAGGGGACGGAGTGGATTCATGGGGTAGGAATGATCAGGGACAAAGACCTTGCCGCAGCTTGATCCTTTCCAAGGTCCGGCACAAGCCGCACGCGGCCGCTCCCCCAACAAAAGATTGCGGGACTCGCGAACCTCGGCCGGCTCAGGGGATCAGCAAGCGCTCGATGGTGTGGGTCCCGGAGCCGATCGCGATGCGCAGCTGGTCGCCCTCGACCGTCGCAGGGAGCGTCACTCCGTTCACCCGCACGGTCAGGTCCGGCGCCGCACCGCGCGGAAGGTAAACCTGGGAGGTCACATTGGCGGGCAATTCCACGGTGATGGCGTAACGCGCGTCGCTGCGCTCCCACGCGACCGCGACCGGGCCCCGATCGGTCACGATGTTGCCGCGGGCCCACGGGAGCTTCGCACCGAAATCCAGCGGCTTGATCGCGATGTCGGCATAGCCGGGCGTCAGCGGGCGAATCCCCAGGACCGAGCGCACATAGCCATCGAGACCGGCCGCACCCCAGGCGTGGGACTGACTGTTGTTGTCATCCGTATTGGCCACCCAGGATTCCCAAGTCGCCGTCGCACCGAGCTGCAGAATGCGAGCCCAACCTGCATCCCAAGACGGGTCAGCAAAGAGATCCACCAGATGCGCGCCGTAGCCGGACTCCCCGACCGCTCGCACGAGGAACATCACTGTGACCATGCCGACGCGCATCTTCAGTTCCTTCACGCGGGCGATGACCGCCGCACGGTGCTCCGGTGGCACGATGCCGAACGCGAGCGGGAACATGTTGGCATGCTGGGAGGCGTGCGCACTGGCCCTCCCATCCGCGTAGAGCCCATCAACGTAGACGCCCGAGGCGTTCATCAGGCGCGTGTTGATCGCGGTCTTCAGCGCATCGGCGCGCTGGCGGTAAAGATCGCGATCCGCGGTGTTGCCCACCGCTTCCGCCATCTGCGCCATCACATCGAAATCCGCCCAGGCCCACTGATTGATCACCGCGCGCATCACGGTCTCCATGTCGTACCCGTAGCGCATCGACGCGGGCCAATCGATGATGCCGTGGAGGTACGGCCCCGAACCACCGGGCAGCTCCTTGATGAGGCCCGTCGCGCTGTCGCGGGCCGCGTAGACATACTCGGCGATCGACCGGAGATGCGCGTAGCGCTCCCGCAGCAGCGTGAGGTCGCCGGTTTCGCGATAATAGTCCCAGACCCACACGAGGAAGGCCTGCGTGTAGTCGGGAATGTCGCGCCCGTTGTCGTTGTTGGGATAGACCGCGTTGATGCGGCCACGGCGCTCCGGGGTGGACCAAAACTGGTCCATCGAGGTGAACAGCTCATTCATCTGCCGGCGGGTGAGCAGACGCTCGCCGAAGACGGGCATGGCGACCGTCCCCATGATGGCCGCATCGCCGAGGAAACCGCCCTTTTCACGCGTTGGCGTGTCGACGTACTCCTCCTGCGCGCAGACGAGCAGGGAATGCTTCATCAGGTCCCAGACCGCATCGAGGGTCGGGTTGGCGGACGAGAAGGTCGTGAGCGTTTCATCCAGCGCGCTGTGCCGGACCACGAAGCGCACATTGTCCGGCGTAATCGCCATCGGCGCGTTTTCGATCTGCAGGTAGCGAAACCCGATGTACTCGGTTGGAGCGTAAGTGAAGGTCTTGCCGTCGAGGTCCGCCAGGAAGGTGAGATTGGTCACCTGGTTCTGCTTGGGATCCACGCGCCCATCCGCGCCGAGGCCGAACCCACCCAGCATGGTCACCAGCTGGCCGGGTTCGCCGCCCGTAAAGGTCACGCGTGGCACCCCGGCCCAGACCTTGCCCAGGTCGACCAGCCAGGTCTTGTCGTCGAGCCGCTTCACGGCGGCCGGCACGATTTCCCGCTCCACGATACGGGTGAGATCTGGCTGGGGCACGTTGACCCAGGGCGCGGTCGGCACCGGGCCGATCACCTCGGCCGGGGCCCAGGCGGAGTCATCGAAGCCCGGCCGGTGCCAGGACGTAAGATGCAGGCGGGCATCGATGCGCTCGACATAGCCCACCCCCTCGCCGCGATTGCGATGGGCCTGGCCGGGAATCCAGCCCGGCGCACGCAGCTGCTTCCAGGTGCCATCCGTGCCGACCGCGACGGAGGTGCCATCGACATAGTGGATGATCGTCTTCATCAGCACGCCGCGGGCGCTCGTAGCACGGCCCTGGCCGCCACCGAACCAATGATTGAAGACGGCAAAGAGATTGGATCCCGAGCGGATCAGCGCCGTGACATCGAAGCCATTATAGTACTGGTACTGCGGATACTGATAGGCCGGGCCCTTGCCCACGAGGTGACCGTTCAGATAGAGCTCGTACTTGTGGACGCCCGTCACGTACGCCGTCGCCCGGAGGATGGGCTTGGCGGGCAGCTCGACCGTCTTGCGGTAGTAGGTGTAGTCATCGGGCTCGTCCGACGCGCGCCGGATCCACGAGGCGCCCGACCAATCGGCCGCGGTCAGCGGACCCACCACGAAGCGCGCCGGCGCGGAAAACGGGCCGGGCACGCCATCCTTGTCCCAGGTGCGGACCTGCCAGACGTACGCGCGGTCGCCGGCGAGATCGGGTCCGGCGTAGGCGATGTGATTCTGCTGCCGACCCGCGACCTCACCGCTGTCCCAGACATCCGCGGTCCCGCGATCAAGCGCCTCGGCGGTGGTGGCCACCCGGATCTGGTAGCGCGTCTGGATCTCACCGGCATCCGGGTCATTCACCCGCCAGCCGAAGAACGGCCGGGCCCGGGTGCCGACGGGATTGATCGCGTCGTCAACGGCGAGATGGGAAGGGGCCAAGGGAGCGGCGGCCTCGGTCGTCTGGGTTCCGGTCAACACGGCGAGGGCAACCAGGAAAAGGCGAACGCAGGAGAGACGCGAAAGGAAGGGCTTCATGGCGAGACGCGGGGTGGACGAACCGGCAACGGGGGGTGCCCTTGAAGCTTGCCCGAACGCGTCCCCGGGCAACGCGAATCGCCGGTTCGCGGGGCGGACAGTCAGGCTGGGGCTCGCTGTAGCCGGGGTCGCTGACCCCGGGGATTGGAACCTCCGCATGGGCGTCCCAGAACCGGGGTCAGCGACCCCGGCTACAAACGAAACCAAACCCTCGCGCTCGGACCTACTTCGCGGCCGCAGGGCGCGGGGTCTTCGGGTCGAGGTTGGCGGCGAGGTCGGCGTCCGTGACCGTCGATTCGATGCCATTCGCCGGGACCTCGACGCCCGCGATCCAGACGATCGCGTTCAGCACAAGCTTGCGCTGCTCATCGTTTTTCCAGCCCGCGTGAAAATGGCCGCCCGTGAAACCAAATCCGCGGCCTCCGCCCTCGGTGCCGTCGGAAAGCCACATCATCGTCTGCGGGAGCTTCTGCGCCACCATCGCGCGCACGGTGGGATTGCCCTCGTGGGGTCCGTCCTTACGGCTCATGGTCGAGTCCGGCGGGACCGCGACGAGCACCGGGGTGACACCCTTCATGCCCTCCCGGAAGCGCATATTGAAGTACCACTCGTCGAGCGAACGGAACGGCTTCACGCCACGGGCCACGGCGTGCGACGGGTAGGAGGTGAAATCAGCCTCCCAGTGCGGATTGACAGAGTGATTGATCTCAAAAGCCCCACCGGTCCACGCAATGAACTCTTTCTGACCCAGCGGAATGGTCGGTTCGACCGCGTAGTGGATGAGACCGATGCCGACTCCCGATCGTGCCAGCCGATCAAGGACGGCGAGACGCTCGCCCTGCAAGGCCGGATGATTGCGCCCGCCATCGCTGTAAATCACGACCGCCCGCGCGCCCTCGAAGACCGCAGGGTTGTCGACGCGCTGGCCCTCTTTCTCGACGGTGGGCCAGCCCTGATCGTAGACCTCGGTCACCACCCCGGGAAATCCGGCGAGACACTTCTGGAGGAGAAGCATGCCGGCCCGATGCTCATGCGCGCCCGGCGGATGGCTCGGGCGGCCAGCGATGAGGATGATCTTGGCGGGTGCCGGCGCAGCGGCGTGGACCGACATTAGGCCGCAGCCGAGAGCCAGACCCAACCAAAGCAGGGCAGTGAAGGTCGTTCGGGACGGGGACATAAAGCAAGGGGTTGAAACGAGGGGACCGGAACCTGCAGGGGTGGTTCGCAGCCGAAACGGGGCCGCCCAAAATTCGATCAAATTCCTCCCGACGTCGATGCAATATCAGACCGGCTGTTCTCCCGGGAATCCTGCCCGAATACGGACGAACCAAACCGGGTTATCGGGCCAGATCTTCCTCTCGGGACAGGACTCCGCCGCCCGCCCCCGTTTCGATTCCTTCCCGTTCGTTCGCGGCGATTCACGAAACTCGCGCTCTATCTGCTACAGGTCGATGCAATCGCCTCGTTTCACGCGAAACCTCGCGCCGCTTCGCGCGTTGAACCCTCCGCCGACCTGATCCGCCATGCCACGCCTTCGCTCGCTGCTTCTCGTCGCCCTCCCCCTGCTTACGGTCGCTCGACTGCTCGCCGCCGCCACGCCTCCGGGCCAGCCGGCGACCGGACCGGGCGGCGCGGACTACGCGCACGCCGAGGTGCGGGTCGAATCCCACGGCCAGGGTGCCGAGCAATACTGGCTCTACTTGCCCGACTCCCCACGACCGACCCAGGCCCCCGTGGTTATCTTCACGCATGGCTGGGGTGCCATGGAACCGGTCAACTATGAAGCGTGGCTCAGGCACCTCGCGCGCAAGGGCAATGTGGTGATCTACCCGCGCTACCAAGCCAGCTTGCGCACGCCCGCCAAGGACTTTGTGCCCAATGCCGTCGCGGCGGTTCGCGCCGCCTTCGCCCGGCTTGAGTCGGCCGGCAGTCCGGTGAAACCCGACCGCACACGCGTTGCGACCGCCGGCCATTCCGCCGGCGGCCTGCTCGCCGCCAATCTCGGCGTGGCCCTCCCCGAGGCCGGGCTCCCCGCCCCTCGCGCCATTTTTTCCATCGAACCCGCCAAGTCCTGGGGACCGGAGGACGGGGCCCGCGTGCCGGTCCTCGATCTCGGGCGCATCGCGTCTGACACGCTCCTGATCGCCCTAGCCGGAGCCGACGACACCCTGGTGGGCGACCGCGATGCGAGGCGGGTGTTTGGCGAGACAACCGCCATTCCGCTCGAGAACAAGGACTTCGTCGTGCTCGTGTCGGATCGCCACGGTTCCCCCGGACTGGTCGCCGGACACCGGGCCCCGGCCTCGCCGCTGACGCCCCATGTCCAAAGCCGGGCCGACGAGGAGCCCTCGCGGCGAAAGCGCCTGCTGACCAAGGCCGTGCGCAAACGCGTCGCCGAGAAAATCATCGGCGAGGGCGCCGAAGCCGAGACTGGCCCCGCCTTGGTGGACGCGCTCGACTACTATGGTACGTGGAAGCTCCTCGACGCGCTCTGCGACGCGGCGTTCCACGGCAAGCACCGCGAAATCGCGCTCGGCGGCGGTCCCGGACAGACCTTCATGGGCACGTGGAGTGACGGAACGCCCGTCGCGCCCCTACGCTCGACCAAGGCGCCCTGAGGTCATCGCGAAACGACTTGCGTCATTTGAAATCGTAGGTATGATTTCAAATTGCCGTGGACTTCGAGTGGGATGAGGCCAAAGCCGCCGCCAATCGGGCCGACCACGGCGTCACCTTCAACGAAGCCCAGGAAGCCTTTGCCGATCCGCACCGCGTCATTTTACCCGATCCTGCGCACAGCCAGCTCGAGGCCCGCTACTTCTGTCTCGGCCTCGTCCGAGGCCGCGTGCTCACGGTTCGCTTCACCCTCCGGGACAGAAGAGTCCGCCTGATCGGCGCCGGATACTGGCGCGCCTACCGAAAACTCTATCATGAAAAGCAGACCCGCTAAGCCTGCCCCGGCCACTTCCCTCGTCTTCGACTCCGAGGGATATCAGCCAGGCCTCACCCATCTCGGGGGCAGCCCCTTGCCTGCCGTGGAAGACCTGCGATCCCTGACGGCGCTCACGCCGACCCAGCAGGCGGCGCTGGGCCTGTCCACGCCAACAGCGCTGGCTCGCTCCCTGCGCGGCGGGGCCCGCGCGGGCGCGGGCCGCAAACCAAGCGGCAAGGTCAAGAAAACCATCAAGCTTTCACCGCGTGCGATCTCTCGGGTCCGAGCCTACGCGGAACGAAACGGCCTCGCTGATTTTTCAGCGGCCATCGAGGATCTGGCTTTGCGCCAAACCTAGCGGCCGCCCGTCCGCCGCCTCCACTCGCAAAATTGCGGAGATCGGCTAAGCTTTCAGGGTTGCCGGCTGGCTCCCGGATGGGGCGAAATGTCCTTTCCGGGGAACCCTCCGGTCACATCCACGGTATATCCCTTTGCCCATGAAAGTCCTTAAGATCTCCGCCTTCGTCCTCGGCGGACTCGCCCTCCTCACCGTCATCGCCGTCGCGCTGGCCCTCAACTCTGGCGTGCAGACGTGGGCCGTGCGCAAGGCCCTCGCCGGCCAGCCCGGCCTCGCCCTTTCGGTCGACCGCGTGTCCGCCGGCACCTCCAACGCCCAAATCACCGGGCTGCGCGTCGAGCAGGACGGCACCGTCCTGACCGCCGACGAAATCACCGCCTCCTACTCCGCTTGGGACTATCTGACCGGCGGCCGCATCGTCGTCGACTCAGCCGCGCTCAAGGGTCTCATCGTCGACCTCCGCGCCGCCCCCGCAGCCACCGCCCCGGCCGGTAACCCACCCGCGACGCCCACGACCGGCCCCGCTCCCGCGGTCCCGGCACCCACCACCCCCGCCGCGACTCCCGCGCAGCCATTCGCCGGAATCTTTAATCTTCTCCAACTCCCGGTCGATGTCCGCGTCGGCCGCGTCAGCGCCGAGGGCAAGGCACTGCTGCCGGGCAACCAATCCGCGACCTTCTCCCTCGAGGGCAAGGACATCGCCACCGG
>CAYZCV010000068.1:7548-17804 GCA_964476965.1 uncultured Opitutus sp.
CCTCGCGCACCTTTGCCGGCACGTGGAACGTGACCGTCGGCGCCGGCCAGTTGGGCGCGCTCCTCTCCGGACTCGGCCTGCCCGACTTCACCGCGCGCGGCACCGGCAAGTTCACCTTCGAGCCGAACACGGGTAATCTCGCCACGGATGGCTCACTCGAGGCCGACGTCGCCAATCTCGGCACCGTCTCCCCCGCCCTCGCCGCCGTCGGCAGCCTCAATGTGAGCACCGCGTTCGACGCCCGGCTCGCCGGCGAGGTCGCTCGCCTCGAAAAGCTGGAACTCACCGCGACCGACGCCAACGGACGCACGCTCGCCGAGATCACGGCGCTGCAGCCCGTTTCCTTCAACACGCGGACCCAGTTGGTCGCCCTCGCCAATCCGAACGCCCAACTCGCCCGCGTATCCGTCCAGGCTCTCCCCCTCGCCTGGGCCCAATCCTTTGTCAGCCCGCTCGTGATCGATAGCGGCGAACTTTCCCTCGTCCTCGGCGTCGAGGCCGCGGCCGACGGCAGCCGCGTCGCGGTGCGGACCGTCGAACCCGTCACGCTCCGCAATGTCACCGTGCGCGACGGCGAGACCCGCCTCGTCAACCAGGCCTCGTTCACCGTCAGCCCGCGCATCGACTACACCGCCGACCGCGTGGACGCCGAACTCGCCAGCCTTGCGCTCATTCTCTCTCCCGCCGACAGGATCGAGGGCAGTGTCACGGCCCAGGTCGTTAACCTCTCGACCACCCCCGCCGTCACGTTCACCACGCGCCTGAACGGCCGCCTCGCCGACGCGCTCAAGCCCTACCTCCCGCTCGACCCGGGCCCGCTGACCTTTGCCCACGATCTGGCCGGCAGCCTCGCCGGGACCGAACTGCAGGTGACGAGCCTCGCCTTCACCGTCAACCGCGAGGCCGGAGCCGCGCTGCTCGGTGTGACGCTCGCTCAGCCGCTCCGCGTGAACACTGGCTCGATGGCCATCTCGACCGCGCAACCTGACGCAGCCGCCGTCCGCGTGCAGCTGGGCGAGGTTCCCCTAGCATGGGCCCAGGCCTTCGTCGCCGACTCCGCCCTGTCCGGCGCCCTCACCGGCGGCACGATCGATCTCGCCTTCCGCGGCCGGCGCGACCTCGCGGCCGTCACCTCCGCGCCCATCACCCTGCGCGGCATCAGCGCGACCATCGGCGGTGACGCCCTGGCGAAGGCCGTCGACGTGAACCTCGACCTCACCGCCTCGTTCCGCGACCTGATGCTCACCTACGATCTTCGCCAGCTGGAGCTCAAGGAAGGCGAGGCCAACATCGCCACGCTGCGCGCGACCGGCACCGTCGGCGAAGGCCTCGGCGCCGCGATCACGATCACGGGTAAGGGCACCCTCACCGCCGACCTGCCGGCCGCGCTGCGGCAACCGGCCCTCGCCTCCTTCGCCACGCTGAGCCGCGGGACGCTTGCCGTCGCCTTCGATGCGAGCGCCGGCCAGACCATCGCCCTCAAGGCCACCGTTTCCGCCAAGGACCTCGTTGCTCGCCAGGGCAATCAGGCGCTCGGCTCAATCGAGGCCGCCGCCGATGTCGCGCTGGATCCCGCCGGCAATGGCAAGGTGAAGCTTCCGCTCGTGGTCACCGTCGGTAACCGCAAATCCGACGTCACGCTCGACGGCACCGTCGCCAAGTCGGGCGAGGCGTACCGCTTCGAGGGCAAGCTGACGGGCGAGCAACTGATCCTCAACGATCTCCAGGCCCTCGCCGCCCTCGCCCCGGCCGCCACTCCGGTCACCCCCGCGCCGGCGACGACGCCCGCCACGCGGCCCGCCACCACAACCACCGCCCCGCGCGGCAGCCTTCCGGCCAACACGCCAGCCCGTACGCCGGCCCCCGCCGTGACGGCCGCATCCGCCCGCGACACCGCGCCGTTCTGGCAGGGCGTCACCGGACGCTTCGAACTCGACGTGAAGCGCGTGCAGTATGGACAGGATTATCCGATCAGCGGCCTGCGCGGCGCGCTCGCGATCACCGAGAACCGCCTCGCGGTCGAGACCCTCGAAGGTCGGCTGAAGGAGAATCCCTTCAAGTTCGCCGGCGGGGTCACCTTCGCCGCCCAGCAGCCCAAACCTTACAGCCTCACCGGCACCGCCAACGTCACCAATCTCGACATCGGCGAACTCCTCCGCGCGACCAATCCGTCGGAGCGCCCCGCCCTCGAGACCAAGGCCACCGTCGCCGCCAAGCTCGGCGGCAGCGGGCTCAATCTCAACGACCTGCTCACGCAGGCCACGGGTGAGTTCGAGCTGACCGGCGCCAAGGGCGTCCTGCGCGCCCTCGGGCGCAAGGGTCAGGCCGTGAGCGCCGCCTCCACCGTTCTTGGCATCGTTGGAGCGATGCGCGGCTCCGACACGACCGTCGCGGTCGCCGAGCTCGCCGCGGCGCTGAACGAGCTCGCCTTCGACCAGTTCAAGCTGCGCGTCGAGCGCAGCGCCACGCTCGACTTCAAGGTCACGTCGCTCGAATTCCTTTCCCCGACCGCGCGCATCACGGGCTCCGGCGGTGTTACCTATCAGGCCGGCGTGCCGATCCAGAGCCAGCCGCTGCGCTTCGACCTCACGCTCGCGGGCAAGGATAACCTCGCCTTCCTGCTGAATCGCGCCGGCGTCCTCGGCACCACGCAGGACGAGCAGGGCTACTACCAGATGACCTCGGGGATCTCACTCGGCGGCACCGCCGCCAAGCCGGACTCGACCGCCTTCTGGCGCATGATCGGCCAGGCCGCGATCGGCGGGCTGCTGCGCTAAACCCCACCCGCTCGCTCCAGGCGGGTCGCCGATCCCGGTCCGACGTTGCCTCAACTCGGGCAACCCGGACCGACGCGGCGACTACTCGGGGATCCGTCCCATCAAGCGTCCGAGCAGCTTCACCGCGTAAAGGGCGGTGCGCTCGCGCACGCCGTCCGGGTCCGGATCATTCACCGGAAATCCGACCACCTCGCCCAGCGTCGACACCGCCACGAGATCGCCATCGCCGGGGTTCAGCGCGATCCACGCCAGCATGCGGATCAACTCGTCCTTCGGCGCCAGCGTCTCGATGTAGGTGTAGACGACCCGGGGGATGTAATTCTCCAGGGGCGCGATCTGCAGCGAATCCGGCACCGCGGCCACGTAGAGGATGTTACGCAACCGCTGCACGCGGTCGGGCTCCTGGGCCGGCTGCCAATCGGGCAACCGCCGCTCGATCTCGGTCAGCCAGGGCTGCACGTCCGGCGGGGGCGTCTCGTCCGGCGGCGAAATCGGCGCGACTACCCCTTCGTCCGGCGGCAGGTTCGTGAAATAGATTTCCTCCTCGATCTTCGCGAGGGTGAGCGCCTGCCAGGTGCCCGGCAGCGCGGTCGTCGCCGGAACCGGATCCGGCTCCAGCCCGGGCGTGGGGTTCAGCGAGGGCACCACTGCGGGTTCGGTGGTGCTGGTGATGGCAACCGCGGGCGGGGTCGCCGGCGTTGCGTTCGTCGTCGTCGTCGTCAGCGGCACGACGGCGGGAGCTGCCGGGGTCGGCGCCGTCACCGCGAGCGATTTCACCGCCGCCGGTTCCGCGGCCTCGGCTGGCACAAAGATGCGGTCGCTCCACTCCGCGAGCACGCCCACCACCACCCAGCCGGCCAACGCGACCGCGATCCAGGATTTGCCGGACCGCAGCGCAAACTTCTGCTGCGCATCCCACCGGAAGAGCGCCGCGCCGGCGATCAACGCGGAGGCGCCCGTGACCAGCAGGGCCATCAAACTGAACTGGGAAGCAGCGAGCCCCCCGCCGTTGACCGATTCCTGCAGCGCCTCGACGGCGTAGCGTCCGGGGAAAAAGGCCGACAGGTGCTGCGCCCAATCCGGCAGGCTCGCCAGCGGAATGGCCACGCCCCCGATGATCAGCATGGGCAGGAACAGGCACTGCCCCAGCGCCTGCACCGCCGGCACCGTGTCCGCCATCGCCGCAATCACCAGGCCGAGGCCCAGAAATGCAAAGGTCACCGCCGTGTAGGCCACGAAGAGCTCCACCGGATGCTCGGGCGCGGTCATGCCGATCGCCATCGCCAGGCCGAGCTGGAGCAGCCCGGCCGAGAGCGCGATGACGTAGCGGGCGGCCAGCGTCCCCCCGACCAGCCGCGCCGCGCTGACCGGGGCCAGCCGGTACCGGCGCCAAATGCCCCGCTCGCGCTCGGCGACGAGGGAGGTGGGCAGGCCGAAGCAGGTGCCGCCGAGCACGCTCACCGTGAGCAGCTCGCCCATATGCCGCAGCAGGGGGACGCGGTCGTACCGGTACAGCACCCAGAACGCCACGAGGAAGAGGACCGGGAACAGGTAGCTGTAGATCAGCGCCATCCGGCTGCGGCGATAGAGCCGGAGCGTGGCGGCCGCCTGGGCCAGGAACGCGTTCATGATCCCGCCGCGTGCTCGGGGTTTTCCGGCGGCCGGCCCGTCAGCGCGATAAAGACATCCTCCAGCGTGGCCTTGCGCACCTTGAGTTCGACCAGCTCGGCGCGACTCGACTCCAGCAGCGCGCCGATCTCCTGCAACACGCGCCCGGCTTCGCGCACCCGGAAGCGCGCGACGGGACCCTCGCAGGCGAGATCCTGCACGCCGGTCAGTTGCCCGAGCGCCGCCGGATCCATCGCGCTCGTCGTCGTGAGCGTGACCGTCTGCAAGGTGCTCGACTGCCCGATCAATTCCCGCGGCGTGCCGGTCGCCACCACGCGGCCCTGATGGATGATCGCGATGCGATCGCAGAGCAGCTCCGCCTCTTCCAGATAGTGCGTGGTCAGCAGGACCGTGTGACCCTCCGCCTTCATGCGCAGGATCTCGGCGTGCAGTTCGCGGCGGGATTGCGGATCCAGGCCCGTGGTCGGCTCATCGAGGAAGACGAGCTCGGGCCGGTTCACAAACGCGAGCGCCAGCGCCAGACGCTGCCGCTGGCCGCCCGACAGGCCCTCGAAGGGGGCATCCGCCTTTTCCTGCAACCCAAAGCGCGTGATCAGTTCCTGCGGTGGCACGGACTGACGATAGAGGGTCCCAAAAAGCGCCAGCGCCTCGCGCGGCGTGAGTTTGTCCTGCAGCGCGGTCGACTGCAGCGCGGCCCCAACGCGTTGCTTGACCTCGCGCGGTTCCTTGCGCGCGTCGAAACCGCAGACCTCGATCGTGCCGCTGTCCGGCTCGCGCAGCCCCAGCATGCACTCGAGCGTGGTCGTCTTGCCCGCACCGTTCGAGCCGAGCAGGCCGAAGATCTCGCCGGCCTGAATCTCAAAGCTGACGCCGCGCGCGGCCTCGACGCCTCCGTAGCGCTTGCGCAGGTCTCGAACGATGACTTTGGGCGGCATGGTTAAGGGTAAGACAGGGGCAGTCCGAAGGGCTACAATGGGGGTCTTGCCTTGCTGGGCGAGTCAACTTCGCAGCTTGTTTTCGTGGTCGGTTGTAGCTGGGCTCGCCGAGCCCGCCATCCCCTTGAACCGGCCTCAGCGAGGCCAGCCACGGTTGAGCCATCCGCTCGGAATGAAATCCGTGCTATCCGTGAAATCCGTGGTTAAGTTCGAACTGCCCCGAGTCTTCTCCGTTCTCTCCGTTTCCTCCTGTAAACTCAGCTTTCTGCATCGATGAAACCGCTGCTCCTCGCCCTCCCCCTCCTGGCCTCCGTCGTCTCGGCCCAGACCTACGACATCCTCATCCGCGGCGGACGGGTGCTGGATGGCACCGGGACGCCCTGGCGCCAGGCCGATGTCGCCATCAACGGCGACCGCATTGTCGAGGTCGGCACCGTTCCCGCGACCGCCAGCGCCCGCCGGCTGATCGATGCGAAAGGGCTCTACGTCTCACCGGGGTTCATCGACTCCCATTCCCATGCCGGCGAGGCCCTCATCCTCAAGGATCGCGCCGGGGTCCGCCCGATCGTCACACAGGGCGTCACCACCGTCTTCATCAATCCCGACGGCGGCGGTCCCCTCGACCTGCCCAAGCAGATGGCGGACATCGCCTCCGCCGGCCCCGGCGTGAACGTCGCTCCGCTGATCGGCCACAACACCGTGCGCATAGCGGTGCTCGCCTACGACAACCGCGCGCCCTCGGAGGCGGAGTTGCAGACGATGCAGGCCCATGTGCGCGCCGGGATGGAGGCGGGGGCCTATGGACTTTCCTCCGGGCCCTTCTACACGCCGGGCAATTTTTCCAAGACCGACGAGATCGTCGCGCTCGCGCGGGTCGCGGCCGAGTTCGGCGGCGTGCACACCAGCCACATTCGCGACGAGAGTGACTACAACATCGGCGTCGTCGCCTCGGTGGAGGAAGTGATCCAGATCTCCCGCGAAGCGAAACTCCCTGGGATCGTGACCCACATCAAGGCGCTCGGCCCGAATGTCTGGGGCCAATCCGCCACGATCATCGAAAAGATCAACGCCGCCCGGGCCGAGGGCCTGGAGATCTGGGCCGACCAGTACCCGTACGAGGCGTCGTCCACCGGCCTCGCCGCCGCGCTGCTGCCGCCCTGGGCGCAAGAGGGCGGACGCCCGGCCTTGCTCAAGCGCTTCGAGAACCCCGAGACGCTGGCCGACATCCGTCGCGAGATGGTCGAGAACCTCAAGCGCCGCGCCGGCGCGGAGAACATCCAGCTCGGCAACTACCCGCCTGACCCGTCCGTGACCGGCAAGCGGCTCGGCGCGCTCGCGCGCGAGCGCCTGATGGATCCGGTGGACCTTGCGATCGACCTGCTTCGGCGCGGCAGCCCGGGCATCGTCTCGTACAACATGAACGAGAACGACATCAAGGCCTTCATGGCCCAGCCGTGGACGATGGGTTCATCGGATGGCGCCGTGGCCGTGTTCGGCGAGGGCGTGCCCCACCCGCGTGCGTATGGCCCGTTCGCGCGGCGGCTCGAGAAATATGTCGTCGCCGAACAAACGCTCTCCCTCGAACAGGCGATCCACGGGGCAACCGCGCTCCCTGCGGCGGTCCTCGGCCTGCCCGACCGCGGCACGCTCCGGGCGGGCGCGATCGCGGATGTGATTGTCTTCGATCTGGCGAAAGTCCGCGAAACCGGCACCTACGAAAAACCTCACGGCTACGCGGAGGGCATGGTCGAAGTCCTGGTCAACGGACAGTCCGTGATCCGCGAAGGCGAATTCCTCGACGCCCGCCCCGGCCGCGTGCTCCGCAAGAACCAGCCCTGATTCGGCCAGGATCTAACCGCCTACCGAGCGAAGCGACAGCGGACACCGATACGAATTCACACGCATCCCGACCCCTTCAGACCTCAAACTTGACCACGGATTACACGGATAACACGGATTCAATTCATCGGATTTGGTCTTATCCGTGCTATCCGTGTAATCCGTGGTTAAAGTTTTCTGCAGATTCGATGGATCGAATCCCTCTTGAGGTTAGACTGCTTTCTGAATCGCCGCCTTCGCTCGCTGCCGCTGGATACGCAGGATTTCGAGGAGGATCACCGGGCCGAAGATCCAGAGAACCTGCGTCGGGAAAATCTTTCGCGCGGCGATCTGGTGATAGGCCGCCAGAGCGGCGATGAGGTAGACGAGGCGGTGCAGGTTCTTCCATCGCTTGCCGCCCATCGCCCGGATCGCGGCGTCAAAACTCGTCACCGCCAGCGCGAGCAGCAAGGTGAACGCAATCATGCCGGTCAGGATGAAGGGCTTGCTGATGTCGTTCATCAGCGTACCGAACCCGCCCTCGTAGATGATGTACATCGTCAGGTGCAGCGCGGCGTAGACAAACACGGTGACGCCGACGAGGCGCCGGTGGCGGTTGAGCGCCTGGGCCAGCTTGGACGAGGGGAAAAGCACCCGCAGCGGGGTGAAGGTCAGCACGATCGCGAGCACCACGCAGGCGGTGAAGCCGAGGTGGTGGAGGATGTACTTGCCCGGATCGGCCAGCACGCTCGAGTCCTGCCGCACGATCGGCACCACCGGCCACAGCGCCGGTAAGACGAGCAGCGTTACGACAAAGGCCTTCGAGCGGAGAAGTTTTTCGAGGAAAGCGATCACGAGGGGATTTTGACGAAGGTTAACCGCGTACCGAGCGGAGCGGTCTCAGACAGGCGCGCGAATTCACAGGAATCCGATTCGTTCAGACCTTGAACCCGACCACGGATGAACACGGATTCAGGCCGTCGGATTTGGATCGTATCCGTGCTCTCCGTGTAATCCGTGGTTAAATTATCCGGCGGTTCGATGGATCGAACCCCTGCCCGATGTCTTTCCCGGCCTCAGTAATTCCGTCGCAGGTCGAGGCCGCCGTAGAGGGACGCGACCTGTTTTTCGTAGCCATTGAACATGAGCGTGTCCTGCTTGCCGGCGAAGAAGCCGGAGCCGATCACGCGCTCGGTGGCCTGCGACCAGCGCGGGTGGTCCACCTTGGGATTCACATTGGCGTAGAAGCCGTACTCCTGGGGTGCCATGACCTGCCAGGTGTTGCGTGGCTGGCGGGTGGTGAACTCGAACTTCACGATGGATTTGACGCCCTTGAAACCGTACTTCCACGGCACGACGAGGCGCAGCGGCGCGCCGTTCTGATTCGGGATCGGGCGGCCGTAGATGCCCGTGGCGATGAAGGAGAGTTCGTTGTTGGCCTCGTCGAGGCGCAGGCCCTCGACATAGGGCCAGTCGAGATTGTCGGTGCGCTGGCCCGGGACGTTCTTCGGATCG
This sequence comes from uncultured Opitutus sp., assembly GCA_964476965.1. Taxonomy (GTDB): domain Bacteria; phylum Verrucomicrobiota; class Verrucomicrobiia; order Opitutales; family Opitutaceae; genus CAMAXB01. The sequence continues at coordinate 16,223 of CAYZCV010000068.1, forward strand.
AAGAACGTCGTCATCTGGAGGAATTTCGCCTCCGGCTTCGGGTCGGCGAGCGCGACCAGCTTGGAGAGCGCAAAGCCATCCCACGGCACGACCATCGACCAGGCCTCGACACAGCGGTGACGATAAACGCGCTGCTCAATGCCGCCGACCTTCTTGATGAGTTCGTTGACGTCGATCTTGAGCGGATTGCGGACCTGGCCCGCGATCTCGACGGTCCAAGGCTCGCTCATCCAGCCCATGTTGGCGTTCACCTTGGGCTCATCCTTACCCAGACCGAACTCGTAGAAATTATTATAGCTCGTGATGAGGTCGTAGGGCGTGACCTTGAGGTCGCCGGGCAGGTAGGCCGGGTTCGCATTCGACGGGAAGCCTCCGCTCGCGCCGAACAGGGAATGCCCTCCGAGCAGGGCGCCCGCGGTCCCCACGCCGAGGTGCTTCAGAAAATCGCGGCGATTGCGGCGGCGGTAGAGTTCTTCGGCCGTGACGGCCGACTCCGGGAGTTCCCAATCTTTCTTGGAGCGAATGAGCATGACGCGGTGGGGTTAACGACGTTTGAGACAGCAATGAGAGCGCGCGGGAGGGAACCTATTCCATTCGAAACCCAGAGCAATCCTCCTCCGCAGATTACGTTCGGACGATCCGCATGGATGCCGCCCATCCCGTCCGCGCCGCCGCCCATCCTGATCGGAATTGTCCCATGACAGCCAGCCCGCCTAAGTCTCGTCTATGCACTCCCTCGCTGATGCCCGCGCTGAAGTCCGCCGCAGTTCCGGCGGCGGCTTTGCCTTTCTGATCGCCAATGGTTTCGGCTGGCTCGCGGCCGGGACGGTCGGGCTGGTCCTTGGCCCCAAGGCCGGGGCGTGGGCGCTGCTCTTTCAGGGCGGCGTCACGCTGCCCCTCGCCTTCGGACTCGAACGGGCGCTGGGCTTCCCCCAGATGTCCCGCAACAACCCCCTGCTCCCGCTGGTGATCCAGCTCGCGATGACGCAGGTCATCGCCCTGCCGGCGGTGATCCTGGTGATTCAACTGAATCACGCGCTCCTGCCCGTGGCCTTCGCCGCGGTGGTGGGCGGCCACTTCCTGCCCTATGCCTGGCTGCAGGCAACCAAGACGTATATCGTCTTGGCCGTCGTGGTCGGCCTATTGCCCTGGGTCGCCACGATGGTGATCGGCCGCGGCATCCTGCCCTACCTGCCGCTCGCCGTGGCCTTCGCGCTCATCGCCGGCGCGTTCAAACTCCGGTCGGAAGTCGCAAGCGACTCGACCATGCGGTCCTAACCACAAATGGATTCGAATGGATTCGATCCATCGATCTGCAGAATACTTTAACCACGGATTACACGGATAGCACGGATACGATCCAAATCCGATGACTTGAGTCCGTGTATATCCGTGTAATCCGTGGTTAAAAATCAGCGTCGATCGCGCAGCAGCGCGTACAGCAGGATCGCGCCGGCCACCGATACATTGAGCGATTCTACCTTGCCGGTGCCGGGAATGGTCACGAGACGCGTGCAGGCGGCGGAGACCTTGGCATCCATCCCGTGCTCCTCATTCCCCATGATGAGGGCAATGGGTTTGG
>CAYZCV010000069.1:0-17660 GCA_964476965.1 uncultured Opitutus sp.
GTACGGAGCGCGGCCCCAGCTGCTCGCCGATGTCCGCGGCGCCGGCGTGGGCGAAATCATCACGCGGATTGAGGCGGCGGTCGCCTCCTACCCCTACGCGGATCGCTACACGGCGTGGCCCGGACCCAATTCCAACACCTTCGTGGCGCACGTCCTCCGAGCCGTGCCCGAACTCAAGGTCGACCTGCCCTCGACCGCGATCGGCAAGGACTACGTTGAACCCTACTTCGTCGCGGGCACACCGGCGGGTGCGGGCGGACAATTCAATCTCTACGGCCTCGCCGGCGTTCTGGCCGGCATCGAGGAGGGCGTGGAGTTCAACCTGATCGGTCTCACGCTCGGCGTTAACCCCAAGCGCCTGACACTCAAACTCCCCTTGATCGGCAACATCGGTCCCGGCGGAGACGCCCAGGCCCGGACGATCGAGGGCGCCACGCCGGTCGCGCAGGCCACCAACTGAGCCGCGCCGGGTGAGGCCGCGGAGTACGCGGGCGGAGGGGCACGGAGGTATCGAACCGACGGGACCGCCCCCGGAATCGGTCTCGTTCTCGTCAGCGTTCTCGTCTTCTCTTGCGGCAGATCGCCCTGAGCACCCATGCCTGTGATTCATCTCACCACCGTGATTGCTGCTCCGCGGGAGCGGGTCTTTGACCTCGCGCGCAGCATCGACGCGCATCAGGCCAGCGCCGGGCACACCGGCGAACGCGCGGTCGCCGGCGTCACCACCGGGCTGATTGGCGCGGGCGAAGAGGTCACTTGGGAAGCGCGGCACTTGGGGGTGAAGCAACGCCTGCGCGTAAGGATCACCTCCTGCGAACGACCGCACCGCTTTCAGGACGTCATGCTGCAGGGTGCCTTCAGCATGATGTGCCACGACCACGGGTTTGCGGAGCGCGATGGACAGACGGTCATGACCGACCGCTTCGAATTTCGCTCGCCGCTGGGTCCCCTTGGCAGTCTGGTCGACCGCTTCTTTCTGACCGGCTACATGCGCCGCTTCCTCGAGACGCGCAACGCGATCCTCAAGCGCATGGCTGAGTCCGATGAGTGGAAACCGTTCCTGCCCTCCCCCGATCGCCCACGCCCATGAATTCCTCGGACGAACCCCTCCACCTGATCGGCACCTTCGATCCAACCGACACCAAGCGAGTGATTGCGGCGCTCGAGGCGGCGGCGATTCCGTTCGAAGTGGAATCCGACCACTCCGCCCTCGCCCAACCCGGGCGCTGGGTCTCGCTGGCCTTGGGCATGCCGACCGAGGGCTCGAAGCTCGCTCTTTTCGTGCCCGAATCCCGCGTCGATCAGGCGTTGGCCGAAGTGAGGCGTTTGTTTCCCGTCTGAAGATCGGGACGGTTGAGTGGTCAGACCCTCAGCGGAGAATCCGAATCCGCGCCGCTTCGCCTGACCCGCCGGCACCCAGGCCTTACGGCGCCTTGGGCTGGAACATGCGGCTTGCGGAATTGCCGCCCGACACGAGGTAGGCAAACAGGTCGGCGATCTCGTCATGGCTCAGGACGTTGATCATCCCGGCAGGCATGCGTGACACCGTCGATTCTTCAATACCGTCGATCTTGTCGCGCTTGATCACGGTGATGTTGTCACTGTCCCACTTCGCGATCCCGGAATCCGGATCGACGGCAAAGCCCTGAATCACGCCGATCTCGGTCTCATTCTCCGTCGCAATCAGGCCATCGACCTCACTGCCGTCCAAGAGGTACACGACCTTGGTCCCGTGGAGATCGCTCACCACCGCACTGGGTTCGAGAATCGATTCCAGCAATTCACGCGTGCCCATGCGCCCCCCCGCACCGGTCAGGTCCGGACCGATCCCCCCGCCCGTCTCGCCCGCGAACTGGTGGCACATCGTGCACCCGACGCTGCGAAACAGTTTCTGCCCGCGTTCAAAATTACGTCCGCCCGACAGCCCGCGATTGATCACCGGGACGAGCTCGTCGATGCCGTAGTCATGGACCACCGGCTCCGCTTCGGCAGCGGCCGGCGGCGTCTCGGCCGCCCAGGCGAAAAGGGTTCCCGCGACGACCGCACCGACGGTGGTGAAGAGGATTCGAGCGGAGAGAGGCATGAGACGTCAGGAGTGATGGTCGGAGGGTGGAGCTGAGCACGGGTCCCGGCTCAGGGATCGCAGGCGGGTAGCCAGCGCGATCAACGGATCTGGGTCAACGATCCCGGCTGCGGCAAACCGCGGGGCGTTTCAGTTGTCGCGTCCGGCCGCAGGCCCGGGCGTTGGCGCGGGCGCGGGGGCGGCGGCAGCCCCTGCGGCCCCGGGGGCTTGCGCGCCCCGGCCACCACGACCGCCGCGGCGCTGCGGGACCGGGTTGTTGATGGCATTCTGGACGGCCGCGAGTTTTTCGGGGCTAGCGCCTTTGAAATACTCGGTCTGGATCCGCGCAAATACCGCGGCTCGTCCGGCCGCGAGGGCGGCGTCCGCTTCCGCCAGCGCTTGGGAAGCGGCGATGATGGCGGCTTCGTTCCTAGGCCGTGCGGCCATGACCTTGCTGAGTTCATTGAACGCCTTCGCCGCGGCATCCATTTCCTTCGCGATCATGACCTCCTCCAGCTTGCTGATGGCGGTCAGTTCAAGGTCATTGAGCGGGGTGCGCTTGCCGAGGCCATTGCCGCCATGCCCCTGAACCGGAGCCGGAGTTTGGGCAAAGGTGGCGGGGAGGGTCGCACCGAGCAGGCCTGCAACGAGCAGAGCCGACGACAGAGGGGTGAAGCGTTTCATGTGAGGTTCGGTTAAAAGGGCTCAGACGCCGGGCTGGGGATCGGGACGGTCGGGGCGTCCGTTGGGATCGAGCTGGCCGGGAGCCAGTCGCGGGGCTTTCAGCGGCTCGAACAACACCGGATCATCAATCGCGGCCTTCTCGGCATCGCTCAGCTTCTTGACCACGGCCGCCTGAATGAATTGGAGGTAGGGCACGAAGCTGGCGCCGCCCTGGTAGTCCTTGATCGCGCGGGTGAACCATTGGAGGAACTCCTTGCGCGACGCCGGCGTCCAACCGGTGTCAACGGTGCGCAGCAGTTCGACATACTTCAGCTCGTCCTCCTGCTTGGCCATGTAGCCATTGGACTGGCCGCCTTCGGAACCCGGATCGCCGCGGCGGCGTTGCTGCGGGTTAACCCACTCCTCGATCGGGAAGTACTGCTGCGTGGGCGCGCGCCGCATCTGCGTCAGGAATTTCTGCGTGATCCCGGGCGCATCGAGATAAGTCAGGATCTCGGCGATCTCCCAGTTGAGCTCGCGATAACCCGTCGGGAAAAGCGGGGCGAAGCGCGCGATCAGTTTCTGGCGCAGCGGTTCCGCCGGCAGCTTGAGCTTGCCGCGGACCGGATAAAGGCCGGCGGTGGCCGGATCGACCTCGCCGAAGCGGGTGAGCGCGAGTTGATAGGCCCGCGCGAGGTCGAGCTTGTCCTCGTAATCGAGCGCACCGAAGTCGATGTGGTCCAGGGCTTCGATGATGCTGGCCTGCGCCGCGAGATCGACCGGCATGCTGACGGCCCCGAGATTCGGACGATGCTCGGCATCGGTGCCACTCAGGCGCGTGAGCGCCACGAGGGCGGCGATGGCGGTGCGGGGATCCTTTTCCGCCAGCGCCCGGTCGCGCCAGGAGGAAACCGGCTGCCATTCGAGCGCGGTGCGGGCTGCATTGCGGATGCCACGATCCGGGTCCTTGAGGAAGGGCCAGACGGCCGCGACCGCCTTCGCGTCACGCTTGCCGTGAAACTGCTCCAGCTGCTTGCGCTGGGCGCGGGCGGCGGCGTGGCGGGTATCAGGCTTCGTCGGCGCGGTGGATTCCTGGCCGATGTAGGAGATGCGGTAGAGCGCGGAATCGTTATTGCCGCCCACGAGCACGAGCAGGCTGCCATCGGCGGGATTGATGCGCATGTCGGCGACACCGAAGGGCCGGCCGCTCGCGAAGAGTTCGGCGGTGCCCGTGTAGGTGGATCCCTTCGGCGTCAGGTGGACGGCGTAGATGTTGCCGTAGGACCAGTCACAGAGGAACATCGCGTCCTGGTACTTGGCGGGGAATTTCGCACCGGTGCCGATTGTGACGCCCGTGGGCGAACCCGAGCCGAGGCCCACGACCTGGCCCATGGTGTCGATGTAGTACTTGGGGAATTTGCCCGAGCCGTGACGCCAGCCGTAGTCGGCGCCGCTGATGTGGTGCGTCACCCGCGTCGGGCGATACCAGGGCGTGCCCTTGTCAAACTCGAGGTCGGCGTCGAACACGAAGAGCTCGCCGTCCTTGTTGAACACGAAGTCGACCGGATTGCGGTACCCCATCGTCTCGAGGCGAAAATCGCTGCCATCCGGATTCATGCTGGCGGTCCAGCCGCCCGGCGCAAAGCGACCGGCGGCATGGCCGCCGAGACCCTTGTCATCCATGCGGGGCGTGAGCTGGTCCTCGTTCCAGAGGTAGGGCACGGCGGAGGAATCATAGACGGACGGCAGCGTGTCGTTGCCATTCATCATGAAGATGCGCTTGCCGTCCGGCGAAAGCTCGAACGAGTGCACGCCGTGCTGACCCGAGCCCTGGAGGACGCGAACGATCTCGACCTTGTCGAGCGTGTCATCGCCATTGGAATCCGTGACGCGGTAGATGCCGTTGCGGCGCGTCGTGCCCTCGTCGACCATGACATAAAGGCTGTTGAAGGCGTAGAGCAGGCCATGCGCGGCGCCGAGGCGAACGTCGATCGGCTCCACCTTGACCTCCCCCGCCTCGCCGACCTTGGGGATCGTCAGCCGAAACATCTGCTCGGTGTTGTGCGAGGCGACAATCAGCCGCCCCTTATTGTCCCAGGTCATGGGAACCCAGGAACCCTGCGCGGCGCGCGGCACCACGTAAAGGAGCTCGAGCTTGAAGTCGGGCGCGATGGTCATCTCGCGCGCGGAATACGAGCCATCCGGCGCCTCGATCGTTCCCGTGGCGACATTGAGTTCAGCGACGGCGCCGTGAAGCGAGGAGGCCGCGAGGGCCGCCAAGACAGACAGAAGGGGTAATTTCATGGGGTAAGACGCCACCGCAAAAAGCAGGCGAGGCGGGAGGGTGAAGGGACCTAAACCAGGACCAGGCAAGCAAACCAAGCAGCGCGCAACGGACCCGACGGACGGATTCCCTGAGGGGAGAGGGAAACGGGGGGTAGGCCGTGGCCGTTAACGCAGACTTGGAAGATTTTGAAACTTCTTGCGCATTCCGTCAAGGCGCATCCCGCCGCTTCGCCTAGCACAAGCTCAGCTTCCAGGCGGGAATTCGGCCGGATCGATCCAACCAGAAGTCGCGCAAAGACGCGGAATCGCAGAGAAGCCACCCAAGCAATTGATCAGGCTTTGAACCTCCGCGGCTTTGCGTCTCTCCGCGACTTCCGGGGCTCGTGGCTGGGTCGCGAGGAAACCGACCCTCAATCGCTGCGCAGCGCCGCCAGCGGATCCATCATCGCCGCGCGGCGGGCCGGGAGCCAGCAGGCCAGCGCGGCGGCAAGGCCGACGGCCGCGGACGCCAGCACGAGCGGCGGCGCGGTGACGCCCTCCATCCGGTACACGAGCGTCTTGAGCAGGCTGGCGCTCGCAAAGGTCCCGACCAGTCCCACGGCGATGCCGATCCCAACCCAGCGGCCGCCCTGCGTGAAGATCAGGCGCAGGATATCGCGGTGCAGCGCCCCGACCGCCATGCGCACACCGATCTCCCGGGTGCGCTGCTGTACGGTGTAGGATAAAGTTCCATACAGGCCGACCGCGACCAGGCCGAGCGCGGCCGCCATGAAGAAGTTCACCAGTCCCGTGACGGCCCGCTGGCTGGCGGTCGCATCGCCGACCACCTGACGCAGCGTGCGGATGTCCTCCAGTGCGAGCTCGGAATCAAGCGCCGCCAGTTCCTTGCGCAGTTGCGAGGCCAGCGCGGACGCAGGTTGAGCCGAGCGGAGCACCACGTGGATCGAGCGGCCCCAGTGGCCCTCGGGCGTGAGGTACATCTCCGGCCGCGCGGGCTGCGCGGCACCCCATTGGCGCACATCCTCAACCACGCCAACGACACGGCCGACAAAATTCGGCTTGTCCGGGGTGTTACTGCGCATCAGTTCGCCCAGCGGTTCCTTGTCCGGCCACGCAGCGGCGACCAGGGCGCGGTTCACCACCACGCCGCGCATCACCTCGCCCTCCGCGGCGCGGTCCTCGGAGCGCAGGTTTCGCCCCTTCACCAACTTAATCCCCAGCGCATCGAAGTAGCCGGCCGTGATCGATGAGCGCTCCACCTGCGTGCGCCGCTGGCTGGGGTCATAGACCTGGTCGTTCACCAGCACATTGGTGTTGCTCCCGCCCTCCAGCGGCAGCTTCGAGGTGATCCCGACGGAGGTCACTCCCGGCAGGGTGCCGAGGCGTTCAACCAGGCGGTTCCAGAAGGCGACGCGGTCGGCGTCCTCCTGGTACGCGTCGCCGCGCAGGTTGATCTGCGCCGTCAGGGCGTAATCGGTGGCGAGAAATGCATTCTCCTCCAGCAGCTTCAAATAACCCGAGGAGAACAGCGCCGCCCCGTTCGCAAGGATGAACGCGACCGCCACCTGCCCGATCAGCAGCGTGCGCAGCATGCGGTGGCGCGAGCGCGAACCGACCGCGCCGCGCGCATCGGTGCGCATCACGCCGGCCAGACTGGTCCGCATCGCGGCCAGGGCCGGGGGCAATCCGGCGAGCAGCGCCGTGACCAGCGTGGCACCGCAGGCAAAGAGGAGCACCGGGCCGTCGAGTGAGATGGCCGCCTTGCGCGCCGCGCTCACCGGCGCGATCACCTGCATGACGGCGACGCCACCGAAGCCAAGCAGCAGACCCCCGACTGCCCCGGCCCCGGCCAGCAGCAGGCTCTCGGCCAGCGCCAGGCGGACCATCGCCCCGCGCGTCGCCCCGAGCGCCACCCGGACCGCGAACTCGCCGGCGCGGCGCGTGCCGCGCGCGAGCAGCATGCTCGCGACATTCGCGCAGGCCACCAGCAGCACGAGGATGACCGCCCCGAACAGCACCCAGACCTGGGTGCCGCCCTCGCGCGTCATCTCGGTGCGCAGCGACCGCACCAGCATTTCCTTGCGCGTGTTGCTGTTCGGATAGAGTTCCGTGAGCCGCTTGCCGATGGCCTTGATCTCGGCATCGGCCGACTCAACGGCGATGCCCGGCTTCAGTCGCGCCAGGCCGCAAAGCCAGTGGCCGTCGCGCGTCGCCTTCTGATCCTCGAGCGAGAGCGGCATCCATACCTGAGGATCCACGGTGCGAATCCACGGACCAACGAACTCGAACCCCTCCGGCATGATGCCGATGACCGTGACATCCCGGCTGTTGATGCGGACCGCGCTGCCCACCAGGTCGGGTCTGCCGCCAAAGCCCTGCTGCCAAAGCGAGTGGCTGACGATGGCCACCGGCGGCGCCCCCTTGGCGTCATCGCTTTCCTCGAACAGGCGACCCCGCGCCGGCGCGACCCCGAACGCGCGCAGGACGCCGTGCGTCACCGTCGCTCCTGCCACGGCCTGGGCGTTCTCGCGGCCGATGTTGAAGGACCCCGGGGAGTAGACCCCGAAATCGGTGAAGGCGGTCGATTGCTCCTTCAGGTCAAGGAAATCGGCCGGCGAAAGCGGCCAGCTGTCGCCTGACCACACCATCGCGATACGGTCGGGCTCAGGGTAATCAAAGGGCGACAGCACGAGAGCGCGCAACGTGCCAAACATGGTCGTCGAGGCCCCGATGCCGACCGCCAGCGTGAGGATGGCCACCAGCGCAAAGGACCGGTTCTTGGACAGACTGCGCAGGGACAGACGGAAATCGGAGATCATGACGTCACCCCAAGAACCCGCGAAGACGCCTCGGGTTACAGAGAATCGATGAGGCGAATCCCGGGCGCGGGCCACCGCCCCGCGCTTACAGGAAGCCCCCGCGCCCTTCGTGAACTCTGTGTGAAACTCGCTCGGCGACCGGTTCAGGCCCGCAGCATCCTTGCTCTCCCGTCCCCACTCTGGTGCGCTCAGGCATCCCCTCCATGGAATCCGACTCCGAGCTCACGGACCTGCGTGCCCGCGTCAGCCGCCTCGAGGCCATCGTCGCCTCCCTCCAGGCATCCGCCACGGCCCCCGGTGAACCGGTCCCGACGACGCCCGGAGCCGCCGCGCCGGAGGCGGCGATCCCCCCGCCCGCCGAAATTCCGCCACTACCGGAGCCCCTGCCGGCCTTCGTGACGCCCCCGCCCCTGCCCCCGGCCCCTGTCCGGATCCGGCCCGAGATTTCCTCAACCGTCTGGATCGCCGGCGCGGGTGGCGTGCTCTTTCTGCTGGGCGCGATCTACGGCCTGACGCTGTCCATCCAGCGCGGTTGGATCTCGCCGCCGATGCGCGTCGGCCTCGGCGTGATCACCGGCCTCGGGCTTGGCGCGGCCTCCGCCCGGCTCATGCTCAACGACAGCCGCCGGCTCGGTGTGTCGCTGCTCATCGCCGGACTCGGCACCTTTGTCTTCGCGCTCTACTTCGGCTCCGCCCGCGCGCAGCTGTACCCGCCCTCGCTCGGCCTCGCCGGCGCGGTGGTCGCGACGCTCTTCGCCGGGGGACTGGCCTCGCGGGTACAGAGCGGAGGCGCCATGACCGTTGCCAACGTCCTCGGGCTCCTCGCCCCGATCATCTTCTCCACCGGCAGCCGGGCCATGGCCGCGCTGATGGGCTATTACGTTGTTGGCTTGGCGGCCCAAGCGATCACCTACCACGTCTCGCAGACCGGCGCCCGCTGGCGACTCGCCCGCTGGACCGGCCTCGTGCCCATCGCCCTGATCGGCTCGATCGCCGCCAACTCGGCGGGAGCAGACGACCGCTTCACCGTCCTGCTGCTCCTGCTCGCCGCCTACGGCCTCAGCCTCTGGATCACCTGGCTGCCCTTCCACGCCGAGCGTCCGGGCAGCCCGGTCTCACTCACCGCCACGCTGAGCGTGGCGCTGACTGCCGCGCTCTATGCCGTGTGGGGCGAACTCGGCTGGTTCAAGTCCTGGTTCGCCCTCCCGCTGCTCGCGCAGGCCTGCGTGATGGTCGCGCTGATCCCGGCCGCACGGAAGAAGCTCGACGATTTTTCCGCCGACACCGGCCTGACGCTCCTCGCCTCCGTCTACCTCCTGCTGGCGGTTCCCGTGGCCGCCGATGCGCGCTGGCTTGGCCTCATCTGGGGCGCCATGGCATTGGCGAGTGCGCTCGGAGCGCGGGCCGCGATCAAGGCCGGCCGCATTGACGCCGATGCCCTCTGGCTTGCCGCCGGCATCGCCGCGGTGAGCGCAAGTGTCCGCTGGATGATCGTCATTGATGTCGGGCTCACGACCGCGCTGACGCCCCTGCTCAACCCGGATTTCGCCGGCGCCGTCCTGACCGCCGCCGCCTGGGCCGTGCTGGCGCTTTCCCGCACCGGGACCCTGCGCTACGCGTGCGCGGCGGCCGCCGAGCTGGTGCTGGTCAACGCGATCGCCTTCGAATGGATGGGCCGGCGTCCGGTCGTCGAATGGGACACCTTCAGCATCGCCACGCTGCTGGCGACGCTCACCTACGCCCTGGCGGGCATCGGTCAATGGTACGCGGGGATGCATCGCACCCACACCCCGCTCGGTCGCCCGCTCCGCATTGCGGGGTATGCATGGCTCGCGGTGGCGGCGCTCAAGCTCCTGCTCGGCGATCTCGCGCACGCGTCCACCGAATGGAAAGCGGTCGCCACCTTGGGCATCGGCGCCCTGCTCATCGTTGCCGCCCTGCTCGCCAACCGGCTGCGTGCGCGGCCCAGTGCCTGATGCCGATGCCACGCCCAACGATTTCTCTCCTCGCGCTCGCTCTGCTCGGCCTCGTTCTCGGATCGCCCGTGGCGCGCGCCGCCGCGGAGCGACGGCCGGTCGAGATTCCAGCCACCGGCTGGGTCCGCCTGAACCTCGATCCCGCCGCGCAGGCGCTGGCCGACACGGCGTGGCTCGGCGATCCCGGCGGCCGCGCCGTGCCGTTCGTTCGCGAATCTGAGCGAAGCCAGGAGATCCGTCCGGTCGCGGTGACCGACTTGGTCGCGGGCCGCGACGCCGAGAACCGCTCGACCGTTGAATTCTCCCTCGCCCCCGAACCGGCCCTGACCGCCGGGGACTGCGTCATCGAACTCACGACCGCGACCGGCTCAACCGGCTGGGCCGCGCGGGTGGAGGTCACGCGTCGCCAAGGCGACGGCGCTTGGCTGCGCCTGCAGGATGGCAAGGAGCGCCACGTGTACGACTTTGGCGGCGACGGCCGCCGGCTGCGGTTGAACGTGCCGCGCGACGGCACGCGCTACCGGCTGACCCTTCATCCGGTCGCCGGCCAGCCGCCCGCGATCACCGCCGTCACGGCGCGACGGCTGATCAAGCGCGAGGAAGTCCGGCGCGAGATCCCAGTCGAGGTCGCCGCGGTCGAAACGCGCACCGGCGGCTGGCGCCTGCGCGCTCCCGAACGCCTGCGCGTCACCGGAATCGTCCTCGATCTGCGCGACCGCCTTGCTCCCGTGAGTGTGTACGTGACCACGCCCCTACCGCCGCGTGAGGGGTTCCCCCCTTCCGAACGCACGCTCGGTTTGAGCGATCAATGGATTTGGAACCTGCCGGCCCTGGAGACCCGGCAGCTTCAGCTGGCGCTGAGTGCGCCGGAGCTGGTTGACACGCTTACGCTCTATCTGCCCGAGGGCATTCGCTTGGTCGGAGCCCGCTGGCTGGTCGCGGAGGAGTCGTGGCTCTTCCCGGCGGAGACGGGGCAACGCCTGTTCCTCTACACGGGCGGGGCGCGCCGCACGGCGCCGGGCGATCTTTCCCGCCTGACCCTGCCCGCCATCGACGCCTCGCTGCCGGCCGCGACCCTCGGCGCGGCCCAGCCAAGCCCCCACGATACCGGCGTGAATCCCCTGCTCCAGCGCGTCGAGTCCTTGCTGCCTTGGATCATCGCGGTCGCTGTGGCCCTGGTCGCTTGGATCGGCCTCCGCCTGCTCAAGCGGCCCCGCGCGGGCGCCTAGCAGCGATCGCTCAACGAAGTTCGGGCGGAAGCTCCAACTTTTCCATCTCGTCGAGTTCAGGAATGCCGAGGAGACCGCGCTTGGGGGCGCCGGAGCCGACGTAGATCGCATCGCCGTGGCGGATCAGGGCGCTGCCGTGGCGGCCCTTGAGGAATTTGGGCCAGGCGGTCCAGACGCCGGTGCGCGTGTCGAGCGCCTCGACCTCATCATGCGCGATCTCCTGCCGCTGGGTCTCGCCACCGGCGACGATCAGGTACGGGCCAACCGCCAGGGTCATGGTTCCCGCGCGCGTGGTTGGGATGTCGCCGCCCGGCGACGGCAGCGTGGACCATTGGCCGGTCTTGAGGTCGAAGACATCTGTCTCGGCCACCAGCGCGGCGAAGCCCTGCCCCGACGGCGACCGCCGGCCGCCCGCTGCATAAATCTTGTTGTCGATGATCGCCAGTTGGAAGTGGTCGCGGGTACGCGGGGCATCGGGCAGTTGACGCCACTGGCCGGTCTTGAGGTCGAGCGCATCGAACCAGGTCACATTGTCGCCCCGATGGCTTTGGGTGAGACCGGCGAGCAGGTAGAGCGTGTCATTGTGGATCACCGACCCCGCCGAGCCGCGGCTGCGTCCCTCGGGCAGCAGGGGGCCGCGCGTCCAGGTGTCGGTGGCGGGATCGTATATCAAAATCCGCCCGAGGGCGGACTCCGGCATCGCCGTACCGCCGACCCGCCCGCCTGTGAGCGCGCCGACGACGAGGATCTTGTCTCCGTAGGAAAACGCCTGGAAGTGGTGAACCTCGGCCATCGGCGCCGCGCCCTGCGTCCAAGTGCTGGTGGCCGGATCGTAGATGTCGATCGGCTGGATCCGTCGGCCGCCGATGAGATAGAATTTGCCCGCGTGCTCAATGAACGCGGCCTCGTGCCGGGGATTCATCTGGCCCTTCGTCGGAACGACGGACCATTCAGCCGCCACGGCGACCGAACCGAGGGAGATCAAGGCCAGGGCAAACGCAGCGCCAATCAAGCGCGCACGCCGAGCGAGACGAAACACGACACCAGGGGTAGAGCTCATAAACAAGGGGGTACCGCCCAGCTAGAACCCAAGCCCGAGCGAGGGCAAGAAGCACCTCCGGCGCTTCCGGGTGGGCGCTCAACCAGGCTTGGGTGAGGGATCAAGCGATTCAACGGCCCGGTGCATCGGGATCGACCGCCACTTCAGTCAGGCCGACGAGGGGTCAGCTCCCCTTCGCCGCTGCGCTGCCGCCGCGTGAGACGTTAGCCCGACCCATTCTTTCGCTCGAGCTCTTCAATCCGATCCTCCAGCACCCAGCGCTTCTGCGTCTCGATCCACGAAAACATAAGCACGAAAACACCCACAAGGACCACGTGGGGCTCGCGCATGGTGGGAACGAAAAGGTCGAAAAAAACGAAGAGTGCGACCAGCCCGACGACGACCCTAGCGACATCGGCAATCCTACGGTAGGTTTTCCTTCTCCGCGCGATCTTTACCAGGCTCTGCCGGAGTTCAAAGTCGGCGATAATGGCTTCGGGCGTCTTTTGCATGGCGAGGAAACCCCTATGAGTGCGCCCGGCTTGGTTGGATCAGACCGCTTTCGGCGCCTCGAAGAGCGCACAGACGGCTCCCGCCGGATCTCGGATGACGGCCACCATCGCCCCGCCCATCTCTCTCGGTTCACGAATCACCGTTCCGCCCAGCGTCCGGCAACTCTGCACACTTGCGGCGACATCATTGACGGTGATGTAGACGAGCCATTGCGGCGGTATATCCGCGTTCACTCCCCGCGCATGGCAGATGCCTGCCGCGGGTCGGTCCGCCCCGGGAGGAATCATGCAATAATCCGAATAGCCTCCCATGTCGACCGGTTGCGACTTCCAGCCAACCACTCGCTCATAGAACCCACGGATTGCTTCACCTTCAGGCACCGTGAGATCGACCCAGCCAATCGAACCGATGTTTTGTGAGGACATAAACGTTTCGTTGCCGGGAGCCTACGGCCGCCCGCTCGCATCGCGAACACAAAAGGCACCGATCCGGCGGTAGGGCTGCTACCTGATCTGGACCTCGTCGACGTAGTATATGGCCGGCGCAACGGGGTCATCAGCCCCGGGAAGATCGGAAAGTCGGCCGTAGCGGTCTGTTTCCCTCGTGGGCGTGTTTCGGTACTCACCCGTACGGAAGGAGAGACGTTCGAGCGTCGCTGCGGACTCGCTGAACTCGGCGTCGCGCAGGGCGGCGACCCCATTCACGGACAGACTGTAACGCCCGCTCCCGGCATCGATGGCCAATTCAATCTGCTGCCACTCCTCCGGCCGGTAGCTGCCCGCGGGGACGAGGGTGTCTCCCCGCGACGTCAGGACCGCCCCCCCGGCGGCGAACACCAATCTGACCGGGCGTCGCCCGGCGTGGTCGAGGACCTCGATCTCAAGGCGGCCCGTCTCCACCTGGGCGGCATACACCTTGAAACCAATACTGACGGCCCGCGCTTCCGCGAAGACACGCACGGCCTTCGCATAGTCGTAGGGATCCCGGTCCTCGATCCGCAGGCTCTTGTCCGCCGCACTCGGGAACGGCGCGATCGTCGTATCCGCCCAGCGGGGACGGTAGAGATTCCATGCCGGGACGATCCCGCCCGCCGAGAGGTCATCAAATCGGTCATCGACGGGTCCCTCCGCCCGGAACCGCACCGGCACGGGAATCCGGCTGACCCACATGTCCTCCTTGTTCATACTGTAAGTGATCCACAGGTCGGAGCCGGGAGGGTTGCCATTCCCCTCCGCCATGCCGCGCACGTACTGCGGCCCAAAGTCCTTCGCCCGGCCCGTGAAGCGGAGCGGCGGGACTTCGCCATTCACTACCACCATGTCTTTAAAGAGAATTCCGTCTTCACCGGTCACTAGAGCCAGAGGCCAGCGATGCGAGCCGGAGTTGGCCGGGTTGTAGACGATGGCATAGCGGTCGTCGTCGGTGCGCTGCCCCCAGGCCTTGGCGCCCGAGGTGATGATGGTGGGGACCTTGACCGGACTGCTCCACGTTTGCCCCTCATCCGGCGAGACCGCCGCAACCGCGTGCTTGAACAATGCGACGACGTGGCCATCCCGGCGATGGTAGATCGACGCCGCAGCGTGCGCATCGTGCTGCCGCGGCACGGCCGGCTGCACCGAGCCGTCCCCGCGCGGACTGGGGGCAGGCACGGGGGAACGATTGATCGCAAAGAAGTCATCGTTCGGGTTATCCTCCTCGTCCCACCACTGCATGGTCTTGAGCTTGTCCGCGAGGAGGGCCTCACACGCCTCGACAAAACCCTTGTCGCTGGACCGCGCGTAGAAGGGGTAGGCGGTATTGCTCTCGTTGAACGAAGACAGGCTGTTGTAGCGGATAAAATGGATCGGCCCAAACGTGCCGTCCTGGAAGATCTCGCGCACCACCCGGCCGATCCCGTTGGCCCCGTAATAGACCGGGGCGCGTCCGTAGAAGCCGAGCGCGAGCAGACGACCGTTGGGCGCCACATAGAAGCCCATCCGCTGGTGCATCATCGCGACCCCCGACTCAACACTGGACACGGACCCCGGGCGTACGTGGTACACGGGGAACAATAGCCGAGGCTTGTCCCAGCTGCGCCCATCGGGGGACGTCACCAGCATGGTCTGACCCGGCGGCAGGTGCTCCGCGACCGGATTGCTCAGGTAGTGGAGGTAGAACCGGCCGTTCCAATGGGCGAGCATGGGGGCATGATTGTAGGTCCACCCGTGGCCATCGGAGAGCTCACGCTGGGTGCGATTCGCCCTCATCACCTGGACATTCTCCACCCCGATGGCAGGGCGCAGCCGTCCATCGTGCACCGACAGGTCGATGCCGGCATTTTCCACGCGCACCGGCTCCTCCGGCCCACCCGGCTGGGCGCAGAGCGAGGTGACGGCGAGCCATGAGAGCGTGATAAGTCGATGAGGGGCCATAAGGTTCACTTTCCTTGTCGATTGGTTCGCAGGACGAGGGCCCGAGGGCGCCCTTTGCTAAAACGTTTTTGCTAAATTCGCCATTTGTCAAGTGGGATTGGACGCGAGCGCCGGCGCTCAGAATTTTACCCCGCGCAAATTCTCGCTCCTCCGGGGGCGCGCGGCGCAACGTCGATTCCCCCGCTCACGGGATCGCGTAGAAGGGGTTCGGCAACTTGAAGGTTCGCTCGGCGTGGCCGCCGGTGAGGTCGCTCTCCTGGTCCCCGATGCTGGCGATGATTGTCCAGCCTTCCTGGGCGAGCGCAGCGCGCTGCGCCGCCTTGCGCTCGGCGGTGGTCGCGAAGGCATCGTCCGCCGGCGCGAGCACCAGCCGCGCGTAGTCGCCCAAGCCCTGGCGAAGGAGATTGGCCTCGGTGCCGGGGCGGTCGCGGGGATCCTTGCGGCCCGTGACGAAGAGCACGTCCACGCCGAGACGCCGAGCGGTCAAATACACGTCACGCGTCGGTGCAATCGCCGGCGCCACGCCGCGGTCCACCCATGCGTTCCATACCTCGGGCACATAGCCGAAGTCCTGCGCCTTCATCTGCGGGTAGCTCGAGAGCACGGTCTCATCGATGTCGAAGACCACCGCCAGCCGCTCCCCTGCCCCCTTGCGCGCCGCGCGCTGCTCGATCCAGGTGCGGGCCTCTGCCGCCACGGCCGCGAGGTCGCGATCGTATCCGCCGTTGTCCACGTAGGCCACGACAGCGGCCTTGGCCTCGGTGAGATTGACCAGCCCCGTTGAAGGCGCCGTACATCCAGCACCGAGCAACCCGAGCCCGAGCAGGACTACAGAGCCGGCAATTCGGAGACGGAGGGATGGCCACGAAAAACACGAAAATCCGCCCACGCGCGCAGGAATACCGTCCGAGCGCCCTATAAGGCGCCGCAAGATCAACGAAGCAGACCCGACCCTTTTTGTGTTCTTTGTGGCCAATCTCCGTCCTGCGTTCATCCCGCCTTCTTCACCTGCCGAATCGGCCACTGGGTGACGGTCAGGCCCTTGGCGTTGCGGCTGCCGACCGTGAGTTCGCTCAGGTCGAACTCGAACTCCTTGATGCGCGCCGAGCAGCGGCCGCTGAGGATGATCTCGACCTTCTTCGGCATGCCCGCCTCGGTCTTGGCGACATCGAGGTAGACAACCTTCGAACCCTCGCTCGAGGCCAGCGGATAGAGTTTCTCGCGGGTGACGCCGCCGACTTGGAAGCGCTTGGCGAAGGCCTTCCCGCTGGCCTTGTCCTGATAGATCATCGTGTAGAAGGCCTTGTCGCCGTCCTTGGGCAGAATGGCGACGTGCAGAATCTCGCGCCCCATGAAGACCTTGTCGGCCACGCGCGCCACCTTCATCGAGCCATCCGCCATGAAGCAGATGACATCGTCCAGAATGGTGCACTCCGTCACGAACTCATGCTGGCGCCAGTTGAGGCCAATAAAGCCCTCCTCGCGGTTGACGTAGAGGCGCTGGTTGGCCGACACGACCGCGGCGGCGCTGATCTGCTCGATCTCGTCGTAAGTGGTGCGGCGCTTGTGCGGCTTGCCGTACTTTTCCTGCAGGGTCTCGAACCACTTGATCGCAAACTCCGTGAGGTGCTTCAGGTTGTACTTCACCTCCTTGATACCGTCCTCAATCTTCTTGATCGCCTCATCGGCCTGGAAGCGGTTGTAGGCGGAGATGCGCTTGATGCGGATCTCGGTGAGCCGCGTGATGTCGTCATCCGTGACCTCGCGGCGGAGCTGCTTGAGGAAGGGTTTCAGACCCTCGCGGATCTCGGCCAGCACATCCTCCCAGGTCTTGGATTTCTCGATCCGGCGGTAGATGCGCTCCTCGATAAAGATGCGCTCGAGCGAATCCCAGTGCCACTGCTGGTCGAGTTCGCCCAGCTTGATGTCGAGTTCCTGCTTGAGCAGGCCGACGGTCTTGTCGACGGAGCGGCGGAGAATGTCCGAGACGCCGAGGAAAACGGGCTTCTCGCCATCGATCACGCAGGCGGCCGGAGAGATCGACACCTGGCAATCGGTGAAGACGTAGAGCTGCTGGATGATCTGGTCGGGATCGCTGCCCTGCGGGAGATGGACGAGGATCTCAACGACGTCGGCGGTGTTGTCGTCGACATGCTTCACCTTGATCTTGCCCTTGGCGTTGGCCGCGAGGATCGACTCGATCAGCGACTCGGTCGTGGTGCCGAACGGCAGCTCGGTGATGGCGAGCAGGTACTTGCTGCGCGCCTCGATCTTGGCGCGGACCTTCACTTTTCCGCCGCGCTCGCCGTCGTTGTACTCCTTGAAATCGGCGATGCCGCCGGTCGGGAAGTCCGGGTAGATGCGGAAGCGTTTTCCCTGCAGGTGATTGATCGCCGCGCGGCAGAGATCGTTGAAATTATGCGGAAGGATCTTGGTCGAGAGACCGACCGCGATGCCCTCGGCGCCGTCGAGGAGGACGAGGGGGAACTTGGCCGGGAGCGTGACGGGCTCGTTCTTGCGTCCGTCATAGCTCAGCTGCCAGGTCGTCGTCTTCGGATTAAAGAGAACGTCGCGCGCGAACGGCGTCAGGCGCGCCTCGATGTAGCGGTGGTCAACAACCAGTGGGCGATTTCGAGCTTCTCGGGCTTTGCCGGAGCCGAGC
>CAYZCV010000070.1:0-17607 GCA_964476965.1 uncultured Opitutus sp.
CCGAGGAGACGGTGAAGGCCTGCAGCTCGACGACGCCGTCCTGGTTGGCGCTGGCGGCGGTGCTCGTGAGGCTGATGTCACGCACGGCCGTCTGGCCGGCCGACACGGTGAAGGTTTCATTCACCGTATTGTAGCCGATGTACGAGACCGTCAGGGAGACCTCGCCGGCGGGCACGTTCGGGATGCGGTACGAGCCGTCGGCCTGGGTGTAGGCGACGAGGCTCGTGCCGGCGACGCGGACTTCGGCATTGCGGGTGTAGGCGCCCGTGGCCGGATTCAGGACGCGGCCCTGGATCGTGCCGGTGCCGGCCTGCGCGAAGACGGAGGAAACGGCCAGCGTCCAGCCCAGGGCCAGGACGACAGCGAATCTAAACCAATGTGGTAGGGGGTGGTGGTTCACGGTGGTGGGTGTTTGATACTTATTACCCGTGAAAACGACCCTCCTCGCAGACACTTCCAGACAGGAAAAACCTGGGGGAATCGGCAGCGGGCGGGCGGTTTGGGGGTAAACCGGGAGGCAGGGATGACCTCCGGTGAACAAGCTGCTGATGCCTGCCGCCAAGCCCTGCAAAATTAATAGCCTGTCAATGCTGTCAGGTGCCTCGGTGGGCTCGCGCCGCGCCCGCTGATCACCGAGCGCGGCACCCGCCAGACAGACTACCCCGTCTGCCACGCGGCGACGTTGCTACCCGCCATCGGCCAACCGGATGCCCGTCGGCTCGATCACGATCCGGCGTTCGCGATAGAGCGAGCCGATCGCCTGCTTGAAGGCCTTTTTGCTGATGCCCAGCGCGTCGCGGATGTCCTCCGGCGAGCTGTTGTCGTGGAGCGCGAGACGCCCGCCCGCGGCCTGCAGGGCGGCGAGAATCTCCTCGGTCACCGAGGCGATGCGCCGAAAGCCGGCCCGATCGAGGGCGAGATCAACTTTTCCGTCCGGGCGCACGGCCCGGACATAGCCCACGATGGCCTGGCCGGTCATGAGCGGTCCCGCGAGTTCGCCGCGATAGAGCAGACCGCTGTGCGCATGCTCGATGATCGCGTTGTAGCCCAGCGGAGACTCTCCCGTGACCAGCAGGTTCACCCGCTGCCCCTCGGCGTACGGCGGCGGCGTCTTGTTCAGCCAGCGGTTGAGCCGCGCACTCGCGATGATGCGATCAGTCTTCTCATCGAGCGCGACCCGCACCACCCGGCGGTCGCCGGATTGCACCGGGGTGGCCAGTTCGCGCATCGGCAGGAGCAGGTCCTTCTCCAGCCCCCAGTCAAAAAACACGCCCACGCTGGGATTCACGCTGACGCAGCGCAGGTAGGCGAACTCCCCCACCATCGCCAGCGGCGTCTCGGTCGTGGCCACCAACCGGTCCTCGGAATCGCGATAAATGAAGACACTCATCGTCTCGCCCGGACGCACGCCGCGCGGGATGTAGCGACCGGGCAGCAGGATCTCCCCATGCGTCCCTCCATCGAGGTAGAAGCCGGGAGTTGCCTCGCGGAGAACCTGCAGCGTGTTGCGTCGGCCAATCAATGCCATGCACTCGTCTAGCAGCCCACCGCCCGGGCGCCAGACCGAAGCGTGGCGCTCCCCCGACTCAGGGCCGCGCGATCGCGCGCTCGAAGAAGTCGTAGCGGGCCTGCCATGGGGCCACACTCGTGGACAACGTCGTCAGGCCTATCACCTGCCGCTGTCCGCTCGCGTAGGTCGGCCACTCGGGCAGGCCGGCGCCGTTCGGATTGCCGGTCTTGATGAAATTCACGAAGTAGCCCTGCAGCACGTCGGACACCCGACGGTCTTCCGAGGTCCAGGCATACACGCGATTGCCGGCAAGATTGCCCATCGCGTACTCAATCTCGACCGAGTGCCCCGCCCAGGGCCGCGCCGTCGGCGCACCGGCCGCGGCCGCCTCAACCGTCGGCGGACGTCCCCAGGTGTAGTAGTAGAAATAGGTTGGCTGGCCGCCGCTCTTGGTGGCGAGATCGACCCACTTCCACGTGCCGTGGCTGATGAAGCGATCGCTCGCGAGGTCCCGCGCGGCGATCCGCGCCTCGGCATCCGTCGTGGCCGGGTAGTGCTTCAGCGCCTCGTCCACGCGACCGGGGAACGCGGCGGCGAGCTGGCCCCGGAAATGTTCGACCAGCGAGGCCGGCGGATGATCGCGCGGGCCAAACGAGCCCGGGGCCTCCGCATCATTGGAACCGGCCAGCAGCGGCACGCGCGCCTGCTCCCCGGCCGCATAAATGGCCGTCGGATCCTTGGGGAAAAAATAGCCGTCCACGATCGCGGTGAACCCGCGGCCCGCATTCTGGAGCAGCGTCTCGGCCGGAATCGCCCGCAGGGCCGCCAGGGTCGGGGTCTCGCCCGCGCCAAACTTGGCCGCGGCCGCCACACCGGCCTGCTCGGCGGCGGCGAGCGTCAGCGTCACTCGCGTTCCCCCCACCAGGGCGCCGCTCTCGCCGATCGCACCGGCGATGAGGTCGCGGGACAGCGGCGAGGCCATCTGGGCGCTGACCGACATGGAGCCCGCGGACTCCCCGGCAATCGTCACGCGCGCCGGATCGCCCCCAAACACCGCAATGTTGTCACGGACCCAACGCAGCGCTGCCGCTTGGTCGAGCAGCCCGTAATTGCCCGATGCCTGGTGCGGAGACTCCTTCGTCAGCTCGGGATGGGCAAAGAAGCCAAAGACGCCGAGGCGATAGTTCACCGTCACCGCGACGATTCCCTTGGTCGCCATGCTCTCGCCGTCGTAGCGGGGCTCCGAGCCGTCGCCCGCCACCAGACCGCCGCCATAAAAGTAAACGAGGACTGGCAGCTTCTCCGCACCCGTACGCGCCGGCGTCCAGACATTGAGGTAGAGGCAGTCCTCACTCGGCGCGCCGCCGCGAAACACCATGTCGCTGAACAGCGGAAGCTGCATCGCGCGCGGGCCAAACGCCTGTGCCCGCCGCAGGCCCGTCCACGCCGCCACCGGCTGCGGTTCACGCCAGCGCAGGGCTCCCACCGGCGGGGCGGCAAAGGGGATCCCCTTGAAGGACACCACGCCGGACGCCTCCCGCGTCCCTTCCAGGGCCCCCGCGGCGACCGTCACCTGCGCGTCAGCCAGCGACGCGGCGAAAAGGGGGGAACAACCAAGCAGGGCGCACGCAACCAGGAGCAGGGATTTCATGGGGGAAAGGGGGTACCCGACAGAGCGGAGCAACGGGGCGAACTCCGGACCCTTCCACGCTGCGGCAAACCCATCGTCAGGTAAAGCGTTTGATCCGCTCGCCCCACCCTGCCCTCAGCGCCGGCCGACCAGCGTAGCCGGATCCGTCGGCGCCACCACATCCGGCGCCAGCCCCAGCCACTCCAGCGCCGTCGGCAGGTCGCGATAAACATTCACCCGACAGCCCGGGGGCTGCAGCAAGGAGAACATGCGCGCGACGCCATACGAGGCATCCCGCGCCGCGACAATCGCCCGGCGCGAGCGGGCCGAGTAAATTGGATTCGTGGCCGCCTGGGAGATCACCTCCCGGCTCAGCGTCGGCGGGTCCTCCACCAGGCATTCCACCAGCTGATCGAAATCCGGATTGAACCCCGGATCGGCCACCAGCCTCGTCCGAAACGCGATCAGGGCCTGGTCACTTACCGCAGCGTTGGTCCACACATGGACCAGTCCGTGTTCGGCAAGAATGCGGTAATCAATGGCCATGGGCGACGCTTAGGGTATTCACCCTAAAGAATTGGAAACCCTTAGCGGGGCAAGCGATTAACGAAATTAATTTCACTGGTGAAATTTGAGCGGTTCACGATCCCCTCGGCGCGACCGGTTTCAGCCAGTCGTCGCAAACGCAACCGCGACCCTCCTGTGGCGCGGTCATGGGGCGCCCGGAGCGGACAACGGTGGGTCCGGGCCGCGCGAGACTTGCCCGGGCGCCGACCTTGTCCAAGGGTTCCCGGCATGCGCATCCCTTCCTTCGCGATCGTCCTGCTGTCCGTTGGTTTGGTCGGCGTCTCGGCGGCGCGCGGGGCGACGGATTCAGCGGCGGTCGAGTCGGCCATTCGGACCGCCCTGGTGGATTTTCTGACCTACAACAGCGACCCCGCCCGCCACGCAGCCTTCTGGGCCGAGGACCTGATCTACACGAGCTCGGCCGCCGCCGTGCGCACGAAGCCGATGATCATGGAATCGACCCGCGCCGCCGCCGCGAAGGCCGATCCCACGCAGCCCGCCGCCAAGTACGCCGCCGAGGACGTGAAGGTCCGCGTCTACGAGGGCTTCGCCGCGCTGACGTTCGAGCTGGTTGCGCGCTATCCGGACGGACGCGTGCTCCGCTACCGCAACAGCGGCACCTTTGTCCCGCGCGAAGGTCGCTGGCAGGCCGTGACCTGGCAGGCGACGGCGATCCCGGCACCCACGAAGTGATCGGAGCGGCCGCGCGCCTGCGGGCCAGCCCGAAGCCTTAGGTCAGCACGCGGGCCGCCATCTGCGCCTTGACGCAGAGTTCGCCCGCCTTGAAGGCGTGCTCCTGCGTCATGGCCTTCTCCGTGCGATTCAGACAATCGAGGATGAACTCACCGAAGAAGCGGTAGCCGACCTTGCCGCGTACATTGAGGCTGTGCTCGCCCTTGTCATCGACGACGAACACGTGCTCACCGCCCCGCGCGCGGGCGACATCCACGTACTTGCGCAGTTCGACATAGCCCTTCGTGCCGAGAATGAAGGTCCGGCCGTCACCCCAGGTGCTCAGGCCGGCCGGCGTGAACCAGTCGACGCGGATCATGTTCGTCGAGCCATTGTCGCCGATCAGCGTGGCCTCGCCGAAATCTTCCAGCTCCGGGGTCGCCGGATTGGCGAAATTGCCGACCGCCGCCGACGCGACGGTCGCATCCTTCGCGCCCGTGTAGGTGAGGAACTGCTCGAACTGGTGGCTGCCGATATCGCACAGGATGCCGCCGTACTTCTCGCGTTCGAAGAACCAGGCCGGGCGTCCCGTCCCCAGGCGATGCGGCCCCATCCCAATCACTTGCACGACGCGGCCGATCGCGCCGGCCTGCACGAGGTCGGTCGCGTACATCGCCGACTCCACATTCAGCCGCTCGCTGTAGTACACCATGTACTTGCGCCCCGTCCGGGCGGCCACGGCTCGCGCCTGCGCAATCTGCGCGAGCGTGGTGAAGGGCGTCTTGTCCGTGAAGTAGTCCTTGCCCGCCTCCATCACGCGGCAGCCAATCTCGGCGCGCAGGTTCGGCACCGCCGCCGCCGTCACCAGCTTCACCTCCGGATCGGCAAGGATCTCGTCGAGCGAGCGGGCGACCTTGGCCTGCTTGAAATTGCGCAGGAAGTTCTCCCGCTTCTTCTCATCGGGCTCGTAGATCCACTTCAGCGTCGCCCCGGCATTGATCAGCGCCGTGCACTGACCCGACAGATGGCCATGGTCAAAGTACGCGGCGGCGAAAACAAACTCGCCCGGTTTCACCACCGGCGTCGGCAGGGCCTTGGGCAGAAATTGGAGCAGGTGCTCGCTCGCCGCCGCCGGGGCCGCCGGAGCCGCGCCGGGCGCGGACTGGGCACCCGCGATGGAGGGCAGAAAGGCACCGGCAGCGAACGCACCGGCGGAATGGGTAAGAAAGTCGCGACGCTTCATGCGAAGAGAAATCGGTGGGGATTGAAAGGGAGCGCCGGCCATGCGGACAACGCGGGGTCCGGCGAGCAGAGCGAATCCGACTCGCAAGTTCAAGCGAAGCCTCCGTCCCCCGCACCTCTTTCACGCGACGCGCCCCCCTCCAGCCACCCCTCACGACACCCGAATCACGACCGCCCCGCGCTTGCGGCCAGTGTCGACGTAGGCGTGCGCGGCGGGCAACTCGTCGAATGGATAGATGCGATCAATCACCGGCCGAAGCTGCC
This sequence comes from uncultured Opitutus sp., assembly GCA_964476965.1. GTDB lineage: Bacteria > Verrucomicrobiota > Verrucomicrobiia > Opitutales > Opitutaceae > CAMAXB01. The sequence goes on from CAYZCV010000070.1 coordinate 5,886, forward strand.
CCTGCCGGGCCAGGTCCAGCACCTCCGTCAACCGCTCCCGGCTTTCCTCGACCACCCCGCCGAACGAACGGCGGGAGCCATCCCGGCGCGGCAGGATCTCCCGCAAGCCGCCCGCCACGGAAACATAGCGGCCCCCCTCCCGCAGACTGGCCTTCAGCGCGGCGAAGGAGCCCGCGGCCACACAATCGACGATCACGTCATAGGTGGCGGCGGGGTAGGCCAGACCGGAGTCCGTGTAGGCAACGACGTGGTGAGCGCCCAGCGACCGCACCAGCGCCGTGTTCGCGGCGCTGCAAACGCCCGTGACCTCCGCGCCCAGGAACCGCGCCAGCTGCACACACGCCGTGCCGACGGAGCCCGAGGCGCCGATGATCAGGACGCGCTCGCCCGCCACCACCGTCGCCCGCCGCAGGAAATGAAGGGCGGTCAGCCCGCCAAAGGGAAGGCTCGCGGCTTCCTCCATCGACAGGGCGTCTGGCTTCGCGACGACCAGCCCGTCCGCGGAAAAACACCGGTACTCCGCGTGACACCCCATGGCCACGCCCGCAACCGCCACCACTGCCGCGCCGACCCGCCAGGGGCCCGCTTTCGCACCCACCTCCGCGATCACGCCGGCGCATTCCGTACCCAACACCGCCCGGCGCGGTCGCGTCGCACCCAACGCCAGCCGGCCAAGCAGACCGAACCCGCGCGGAAACACCGCCCGACGAATGCGGGAATCCGCCGCCGTGATCGTGGACGCAGCCACGCGGACCATGACCTCGTGCGCCCGCACCACCGGACGGGGCCGCATCTCCCGCCGCAGGACGTCGGGCGCGCCGTAAGCCGGACACGCCCACACCGACATGAGGGGGACGGAGGTTTGCGGAGATTCCATGGCAGCCAGAGTCCGCCAGCATCGGCAGAACGCGGCCAAAAAAGCTATCCTGAATGAGGCAATCCGACCCCCGCCCACACCGGTTCAAGCCCGCTGGCTCCGCGACCACCGCGGAGTACCCGGGCCCGCTGCGCGGTCGAAAGGGCACCGGGTTTCCTGCGATCCGTTCGGCACCAATCACGACTGCCGGCGAAAACACGGGCGCCTCGGCTTCCGGGCGGGGCCCGGACATTCGGGGAACTCCCTGAATTTCAGTGGCACAAGCCCTGCAGCTTCGTTAGCGTCTTTCCTCCCCTTCCTGCCCGCGTTCAACTCCGTCCGTTCCATGCAACACCCTATCCCTCGATTCCTTCGACGTGGCGCGAGCCTGCTGCTCGCCCTCGCTGCCTTCGCCACCGTTCCCCTGTCCGCCGCGCAGCCTCCGGTGATCACGCCGCCCCGAGCGATCCTCGGCTTCGATATTGGCGATGACTATCGGATGATGAACTACACCCAGATCTCCGCCCTGTGGCAGACCTGGGCCCGCGAATCCGACCGCATGAAGCTGGAAAGCATCGGCCTCACCGCCGAGGGCCGCCCGCAGTACATGGCGATCATCAGCTCCCCGGCCAATCTCGCGAAACTCGAGCAATACCGCCAGATTTCCAAGCGCCTCGCCATGGCCGACGGCCTCGATGAGGCCGCCGCCCGCCAGCTCGCCAAGGAGGGCAAAGCCGTGGTCTGGATCGACGGCGGCATGCACTCCTCCGAGAGCCAGCACTCGCAGTCCCTCTCGGATTTCGTTCACGTGATGCTGAGCCAGAGCGACGAGGAGGTCATGCGCTTCCTCGATGATGTCATCATCCTCGCGGTCAACGCGAACCCCGACGGCGTCGAGCTCGTCGCCAACTGGTACATGCGCAACGAGGACGAGAAGGCCCGCACCTTCGTCGGCATGCCCCGGATGTACCACAAGTACGTCGGCCACGACAACAACCGCGACTTCTTCATGTCGAGCATGCCGGAGACCACCAACATCAACCGCGTGCTCTACCGCGAGTGGTTCCCGCAGATCATGGTCAATCACCATCAGACCGGACCCGAGGGCCAAGTCGTCTTCATCCCGCCCTTCCGTGATCCCTTCAATTACAACATCGATCCCCTCGTCATCATCGGCATTGAGCGCGTCGGCACCGCCATGCACGAGCGCCTGATCAGCGAGGGCAAGGGCGGCTCCTCCATGCGTTCCGGCGCCAACTACTCCACCTGGTGGAATGGCGGCGGTCGCACCACGCCCTACTTCCACAACCAGATCGGCATCCTGACCGAGATCATCGGCGCCCCCACCCCGACGCCCCTCATGTTCGCCCCGGCCAAGCAGCTGGCCAAGAGCGACTGGCCCCTCCCGGCCAAGCCCCAGATGTGGCACTACCGCCAGTCCATGGAGTACTCCCGCTCGATGAACCGCGCGGTCATGGACTACGCCTCGCGCAACAAGGAGAATCTCCTCTTCAACAAGTACCGCATGGCCCTCAACTCGATCGAGCGCGGCAGCCGGGACCACTGGACCATCACGCCCAAGCGTATCCAGGAGGTCGTGACGGCGGCCGCCGCCAATGGCCAGACGGTCGACCTCACCACCAGCGGCGTCATGAGCCCCGGCGGCCTGCTCGGCTCGACCGTCCCGATGGAGCTCTACGAGAAGGTCCTGCAGAACCCGGCGAACCGCGACCCGCGCGGCTACATCATCCCGGCTTCCCAGGCTGACTTCCCGACGGCGGTGAAGTTCATCAACGCCCTGCTCAAGAACGGCGTCCACGTCCACAAGGCGACCGCCGCCTTCTCCGTCGCGGGCAAGAACTACCCGGCCGGCTCCTACGTCGTTAAGACCGCCCAGGCCTACCGTCCGTTTGTGATGGATATGTTCGAGCCGCAGGATCACCCGAGCGACTTCGCCTACCCGGGCGGCCCGCCGATCCCGCCGTATGACACCGCCGGCTGGACGCTCGTCAATCAGATGGGCGTTGAGGCCGACCGCGTCTTCGAAAACTTCGACGGTCCCTTCACCCGCATCGCCACCGGCTTCGAGCTCGAGGCCCCGCCTGCGGCCCGGATCACCGGCGTCGCCTCCCCGGCCGGCTACCTGATCAGCCACAAGATCAATGACTCGGTCGTCGTCACCAACCGCCTGCTCAAGGCCGGCGCCGAGGTCTTCTGGCTGAAGAACGAGGTCACGGTTGACGGCGTCGGTCTCGGCACCGGCACGCTCTGGGTGCCCGCCACGGCCGCCGTGCGGCCCGTCCTCGAGGAAGCCGCGGCCAAGCTCGGCGTCGGCGCCATCGGCGTCGCGGCCAAGCCGGCCGGCGAGATGCTTAAGCTCAAGCCGATCCGCATCGGCCTGGTCGACCTCTACGGCGGCGTCATGCCGTCCGGCTGGGTTCGCTGGCTGCTCGAGCAGTACGAGTTCAACTTCGAGATGGTGTACCCGCAGGTGCTCGATGCCGGCAATCTCAAGGCCAGCTTCGACGTCATCGTGTTCCCCGGAAATACCTTCGCCCCGGGCGCCCGCTCCTCCGACATGTCCCGCATCATGGCCCGCATGTCCCAGTACGTGGGCATGGGCATGTCGGGCGGCGGCGGCGCCAGCTACAGCCCGCCGGCCGAAATGCTCCCCGAGGAGTTCCGCGGCATGCTGGGCAACATCACGCAGAACCGCACGGTTCCGCCGCTGAAGACCTTCGTCGAACAGGGTGGCACGATCGTCGCGCTCGGCTCCTCCGCCACGATCGGCGAGGCGATGGGCCTGCCGGTGAAGAACCACCTCGTCGAGCCTGACGGTACGCCTCTCCCCCGCACGAAGTACTACATCCCCGGCGGCATTCTCCGCGCCTCGATCGACAACACCAACCCGATCGCCTACGGCATGCCGAAGGACGGGATGATCTTCTTCGACAACAGCCCGGTCTTCAGCCCGATCGCCGACACCAGCGTGAAGGTGAACCCGATCATCACCTTCACCGAGAAGGCGCCGCTCTACAGCGGCTGGGGCCACGGCCAGGAATACCTGCAGGGCGGCAGCGTCGCCAATGAGGCCAGCATCGGCGGCGGCAAGCTCGTGCTGCTCGGTCTCGAGGCGACCTTCCGCGCCACGACCCACGGCACCTTCAAGCTGTTCTTCAACAGCCTGTACTACGGTTCCGCCACGCCGGCGAACTGAGGTCCCGTTCGACAAACACAGTCCAATGCCCGGGCCGCAAGCCCGGGCATTTTTTGTGGCCAAACACGGCGGCGTCCGACGTCCGCCCGACCATGTCTTCTTGCCGCTTCCAAACCGGAGGGGAGATGAGATTGCCGAACGGAGGAAGCCGTTGGAGGCTGTTTTCCGTGAAGCTCGTGCGAACATCTCGCGGCCTCGAGGCCGACCTGCATCCCGCCGGAGGGATCCGTTGGGGTTCGGCGGGGTTCTTGATGCTTTGGTTGGTGTTCTGGACGTTGGGCGAAGGCCTTGCTCTCTGGATCTTGATCCAAGGCGGCTGGTCTCTCGTCACCGGCAGCCCTGCCGGCGAAGGGCGCGCGCCCCTCGAACTCGCCCCCAGCCTGGCCGCGGGGATCTTCCTGCTCTTCTGGCTGACCTTCTGGACGTTTGGCGGCGTCATCGCCTGGGGGGAGCTTCTGCGCATTCTCTTCGGCCGGGATCGGCTCGTCGCCACGCCCGACACCCTGCAGGTCACGCAGGGTTATGGCCTTTTTCGCTGCAAGGCGGAGTACGCCCAGGCGCAAATGCGGCGCTACTATGTCGCCCCGAACAAAAGCAGCCTGAATCTCGTGACAACGAACGGCATTGTTCAGCTGACGAACCTCGGTGGACTTGCCGACAAGCAGGAACTCGCTCGCACCCTCAACGCAGAGTACCGACTGGCCACCGATCCGTCAGGCGAAGCCCTGATCCCCTCAAGCTGGCGAGAACACGCAGGCGCAGGCGGGCCGGCCCTGATCAAGAATCCCGTCACCCGCCGCCGACAGACCTGGGTGCTCGGTGCGATCTCGGCATTGCTCGTCGTGGTCGCCGCGACCCTGGGGATGAGTGCTCTGGCGCAACCCTCGTATGGGGCCCTAGCCGCGATCTTCGCCGCACTCGCTGGGTTCGCCGTCTGGGGAACGTGGCGTCTCGCCTTCACTCACGAGGCTTGGGCGTTCGGTCCCGGGCGCATCTCCCTGCAGCGGCATACCCCCGCCGGTTACACGACCCGCTTCGAGGCGGCCGCGCTCGAACTCCGGGAGGAAGCGGATTCCGACGGCGACCCGTCCTTTCAGCTGATCGCGCTGGCGGTGAACGCGACGGCTCTGCCTGCCAACCATCCCAACGCACGGTCGGACCGACGCACCCTGCTCCGCGTGGTGGGTGATCCGACGGAACCCCGCAGTCTGGGCCTTTGGCTGGCGCAGCGCTGCGGCATACCGCTAACGGACTACACCACCCCAGAGGCCAAGGCGGCCGATCTAGAAAAGCTGCGACAGCACCTGCTCTCGTCGGGGCGTTTCGGTCGCTGGGTCGCGCGAGTGCTCGAGCGAATGGCTCCACGCCCGCGCTAAGTGCGCGGTCAGCACATCACGAATGAATCGGATCCCGCATCCAGCCGGACTCCGTCCATGAAACAGAACGTCTCGGCAACGCCGCACGATGCTGACCGTCCCGGCCCGATTCGTTGGTCGCCACGACCCGGCTCCACTTGGCCAAAGTGTTTTCAAAGAATGGTCCGCCCGCACCGCCTTCGTTCGTTGACTCAGGGACAGCGAGCGATGGACCCGATGCAGAAAACCCTTTTTCAATCACACGATGCCGCAGTACCTGGTCACGATTTTTCGCCCCGCCGACTACAATCCCGCCGTCGCCGAGGACGACGCGATGGGCCACGCGATTGACGCGCTCAATGACGCCATGGTCACGGCCGGCGTCCGCGTCTTCGTCGGCGGCCTCCACCCCGCCGACAGCGCGCGGTCGCTGCGCGCCCAGCCGAGCGGCGAGGTCGTGACCATCGAGGGGTCCTATCTCCGGACGAAGGAGCACATCGGCGGGCTCTGGGTACTGAAAACCGCCAATCTGGAGGAAGCGCTCACATGGGGCCGCCAGGCCGCCGTCGCCTGTCGCGCCCCGGTTGAGGTGCGCCCCTTTCACTGAGGCCGGTCGGACGATCAGGCGGTCGGCCGTTTGCGCCGCCGGACCAGCCATTCGAGATAGAACGACGCGCTGATCAGCGCGGTGCCGGCATAGCCCAGGCCCTCGATCCAGGGATTGGACAGCACCTCTTCGATGACCGTCTCCTCGTCGGGTTCGTCCGCATCCACCGCAGCCACAACCGCCGGGCGCGCGGTGGCGGCGTCATCCGCCTTCATCTCGTCTCGGGCGACGACGAAGGTGAGGATCGTCGCGCAAAGAATCACCGTCGTGCCCAGACCGCGCAGAAGGGGTGGCGTGGAGTCGTGCAGCATGGAAAATCCTTACGGTCGTGCACCCTACCTGGTCCACTTCAATTTAGCCCTGCAACGAGCCTCCCCGGCCCGCGGTCAAAGACCCGCGCTAGAAGGCGCGGCCGCTTCCATCGCTTCGATTTCCTTGCCGTCCCCGATCGACTTGAGCCGCTCGACCGAGCGTTCGTAACCCTTGTCGGCCGCGAGTCGGTACCATCGCCGGGCCTGATCGAGGTCCTTGGCCACTCCCTGGCCGACTTCGTAGGACACGCCCACATTGTGCTGGGCAGACGTATGGCCCTGATCCGCCGCCATCCGGCACCAGCGGAAGGAAGTCTCATAGTTCTTCCGCACGCCCGTCCCGCGGGCGTACATGACCGCCAGATCATACTGGGCGGCCGCCAGCCCGGTTTCCGCCGCCTTGGTCATCAATTGAAACGCAGCCTGCTCGTTACGTTTCACTCCGACGCCGTCGGCAAAGCAGGCCGCCAGGGCGTGCATGCCGGCCGGTAGGCCACGTTCCGCCGCCCGGCGAAAAAAGGCCACCGCCTCCCCAGGGTTCTTTTCCACGCCCGTACCGTCGCGAAGGCGATAGCCGACGCTGACCAGGGCCAGACCGTACCCCGCATCGGCCGCCTTTCTCAACAAGCGATACCCCGCCTCGGGGTCCCGCGCGACTCCCTGTCCGCTGAAGTGGGCCCGGCCGAGCAGGTAGGTTGCGTGCAGGTGCCCGGCGTCAGCGGCGCGCTGGAGCCAGGTAACACCCTCCGCCATCTCGTTCGGTGCACGGCCCGTCTGCAGCAGCGCCTGCCCCAAGTCCGCCGCAGCGGCGCTGTTCCCGGCCTCCGCCCATTTCCGAAAAACGGGCTCCGCCCGGGACCAATCCCGGGGAACTCCCTCTCCCGCCGCATACGCCCGCGCGAGGCTCAGTTCCCCCGCGGCATCGCCTACATCAGCGCCGAGACGGTAAAGTCGAAGCGCCTCGCCGGAGTCACGGGGAACGCCCCGTCCATTCATGTAGGCCATGCCCAGGACCGCGTAGGCCGGAGCGTGCTTCTCCTTGATCGCAGCCTGGAGCCAGCGAATCGCTTCGGCGTCATCGCGCGGCGTTCCCCTCCCCGCAAAATAACGCTCGGCGACCGCGACCTGAGCCGACGGGCTTTGCCCCTGCGCCGCCGCCAGCAGCAGGGAGAAGGCTTTGAACTCATCCCGCCTCACGCCCTCGCCACGCGCATAGAGTTGCGCGAGTCTCTCTTGGGCAAACGTCGATCCGCCCTTCGCGGCCATCGAGTAATGAATCACCGCCGACTCAAGGGATTTCTCAACCCCTTCGCCCGTTTCAAGGCAGTAGGCCCATGAAGCCTGTCCGGCCGGGTACAACCGCTCGGCTGACGTGCGAAAATATCGGGCCGCCTTTTCCAAATCCCTGGGAAGTCCGCCCAGGCCCTGCTGGTGGAATCGACCCGCGCTGTGCTGCGCGGCTGCGTTCCCCATCGCGGCCGCCTTCATGTACCACTTGCCCGCTGCGACCAGATCCTGATCAATGCCGTCACCCCGTTCGTACAGCGCGCCCAAGCTCGCCGCGGCAATCATATCGCCGGTCTCGGCTGCCTTGAGGTACCAGGTGGTGGCGGCAGCGACATTCTTCGGGATCCCGTCGCCTTTTTCGGCCATTGAGGCGTAGCCCACCATGCCGGCGACATCGCCTGCCTCGGCCGCCTTGAGAAATTCGCGCGCGGCCCCTGCCAAGTTCACCGGTACCCCCAAGCCCTCGCGCTGGACGCGGGCCCAGTTCAACCTCCCAAGTGCGAAACTCTTCTCGGCCGCCTGACGGTAATAGTCGGCCGCCTTCGCGAGGTCGCGCTCGGCCTCCGGCGCCGTTTCCCACAGCTCGCCCAGGCTATTGAGCGCGAGGTGCTCGCCACCCGCCACTGCCCGTTCGAGCAGTTCGCGCATGTGCGCCCGATCCGCCGGCGCCCCCAGGCCCTCCTCGCGGGGTCGGCCGGTCGCCGTCCGCACGGTCGGCGATGCCTCAGGAAGGGGGGCCCGGCCATTGAGGGAACGCGCCAGCAGCACGCCCAGCCGGTTTTTCGCTTCCGCATGGCCCTTGTCCGCGGCCTTGCGGTACCACTCCATCGCGTCCGCGGCGCTGCGCGGGACGCCCACACCACTTTCGTACATCAGACCCAGATTATACATTCCAAAGGGTTCGCCCCACATCGCGGCCGAGCGAAAATAGGATACAGCCCGCGGGAAATCGCGGTCAACGCCCCGCCCATTGGAATAAAGTGCGCCCAAATTTGCCGCGGACGTCGCATGACCTTCGCCCGCGGCAAGCTGATACAGACGGATGGCCTCCGGCAGATCCTGCAGTTCCGCCGGCCCCTCAGCCAGGATGTACGCCAGCCGGAACCGGCCTTCATTGTAGTGCTGATCGGCGGCTTTTCGGAACCAGGCGATCGCCTCCACCGGATTCTTCTCTATCCCCGCACCGATCTGAAGCATCCAACCATAGGCGACCTGCCCGGCGGCACTTCCGGTCTCCGCCGCCTTCAGGTACCAGCGGGCGGCCGCGGCCGGATCGGCGGCCACGCCGCGGCCGCTCTGCAGCACACGCGCGAGATTAAGCATCCCGTGGACAACGCCCTTTTCCGCCGCGCGCTGGTAGTACAGGGCAGCCTTTCCCAGATCCCGGTACTCTTCCGGGCCATTTTCATGGATCGTGCCTAGATTGCTCCACGCCGTATCAACCCCGGCCTGCGCCGCTTCGGTGAAGAGCGTCATCGCCTTCGCGAAGTCAACCGGGACGCCAATGCCCAGCTGGTAGCGGGATCCCAGATTGTTCTTGGCCAGCGCGTAGCCTTGCTTCGCCGCCGCCTCATACCACCGGTTGATTTCAGGATCCGGGTTTTCGCGTTTCTCCACCGCCGCGAGCCGGAAAGCGAGTTGGGACTGCGCCGCGGGCCATCCCTTCTCCGCGGCCTGACGGTACCACGTCATCGCCGCGTCGGGGTCCTTCTCAATGAGGAGCCCATTCTCATAAGCCAAACCGAGGCTGTACTGGCCAAAGGCGTCGCCAAGTTCGGCAGCCATCCGATAGTAGGCCAGCGCCTGAGCCGGATCACGCGCGACGCCACGGCCCGTGTCGTAGTGCCAGCCGAGATTGCCTGCGGCCGCGCCATTACCCAAGTCGGCGGCCAGGCGGTAATGGCGCAGGCCTTCCTCGACGTCGCGCACCGCCTCCGGTCCGTTGGTCCGGAGGTGGGCGAGCCGGAAGTGGCCCACCGGATCCTTCTGGTCCGCCGCCTTGCGGTACCAGGACAGGGCTTCGGCGAAGTTCAAGTCCACGCCCTTGCCGAGTTCGTAGCGATAGCCGATGGTCACCTGGGCCCCCGGGTGACCTGCCTCCGCTGCTAGCCGGTGCCAGCGGAGGGCCTCGGTCGGATTCGCCTCCACGCCCCAGCCGGCGTCGTAGCACAGACCGAGCTGGTGCTGCGCAGCAGGCAGGCCCAACTCGGCCGCCGACCGGTACCAGTCCACCGGATTTCCGGCCGTTCCCTGGCGAGCGGGTTCCTCGACCAGCAAGGCACCCACCAGCAACTGAGCGTAGGCCAGCCCGTGCCTCGCGGCCTTCAAGATCCATGCAAAACCCTCGTCGCGATTGGCCTCCATGCCCTCGCCGCGGTAGGAGCGGAGACCGAGGTTGAGCTCGGCAAGGGGATAGCCCTTGGCCGCCGCTTTCCTGATCCACTCCAGTGCGAGCGCCGCGTCACGCGTCACCCCGCTTCCGGTCTCGTAAGCCTGTCCCAGCACATACTCGGCCTCGGCGAGGCCCTGGTCCGCGGCCTTGCGCAACCACACGACGCCTTCGTCCGGTCGCGGGTTCTGCCCGACGATCAGCAATTGACCCAGATAGCTTTGGGCCACGGCGAACCCTTTGTCCGCCGCGAGCCGGAAAAGTCGGATCGCCTCGCCTTCGTCCCGCGGCTGGCCAATTCCCATCATCGCGAGGTAGCCGAGCCCACTTTCGGCCGGAGCATGGCCCCGCGCCGCGGCCGCGCGAAGCAGTTCGGTCGCGGCCACTTCGTCCTTGGCCACGCCGACTCCCTGAAGATAAGCGACCGCAAGCTCGGTCTGCGCAGCCAGGTCACCCTTGGCCGCGCCTTCCCGCAACACCGTCACCCGTTCCCTCGCCACTTCCTGGGGCCGTTCCTCCAGGACGACGCGAGAGAAGCTGGTCGAAACATCCAGCAGGCCTTGTTCGGCCATCTTCCGGTAGGCGTTTTGAGCATCGGTGCTCTCCGCTGAATTCACGCGACCCGGTCCGTCTGAAACCGAGACACTCGCCGAAACTTCCTGGCCGCCGACACGAACGCCCGACGCCCAGACGGCGAGGCCGAGCCCGATCAAGCGGGCGTAGCGGATGACAGCGAAGCTTCGATGGACGCGACGCGGCGGCAAAGGGGATTCCGTCGGCATGGAGCTGGACGACGCGAAACTAGCAAACACCTGATCCGGATCACGCCAGAAATTGCAGACCGCTCACATTTGGTCGGGCTGCCCCCGGCTAAAGCGCATTCGTCTCGCTCACCGCGGCCGACGTGATCGTTCGCGTGTGCGCGAGCAATTCGGGTCCTCCCATGTCGCCATGGCCGGGGAGCACAGTCCGTGCTTCAGGATAGGCCGCCTCGACGCGCACGATTGGCACAGCCCAATTGGCCACGGAGGCGTCCGGAAGTTTGCCCAGCTCCTGCGCCTCGGGACAGAAGTTCGATCGGCGCGCAAGGCGCGCGGGCTCGACGGAGGACTCGAAACAATCTACTCTTCCCCCATGCCTGCGTACCGCATCGAGCGCTCGATCGAGCTGTCTGCGCCGCCCTCCGAGGTGTTCAAGGTCGTGTCGGATTTCTCAACCTGGACCGCGTGGTCGCCCTGGCTGATCGCCGAGCCCGACGCCGTGGTGCGGCTCAGCGGCACCCCGCGTACGGTCGGCTCGGGTTATGCCTGGGAAGGCGATGTCACGGGCTCGGGCCAAATGGAACTGCGCCAAGTCGAGCCGGACCGCCACCTCGACATCGAGCTCACGTTTCTCAAGCCGTTCAAATCCGTCGCGGACGTGGCCTTCGACCTCTCGCCCAGCGCGGCGGGCACGCGGCTGACCTGGAGCATGGGCGGAACACTGCCGTGGTTCATGTTCTGGATGATCCCGATGATGAAAACCTTCCTCGGCATGGACTATCATCGCGGCCTGCTGATGCTCAAGGACTGGATCGAGACGGGAAAGATTGAATCCAAAGTGACCCCGCGCGACGTCACATCCGTCGGTCCACTGCGCATGGTCGGCGTTCGCACCAGCAGCCAGGTCGAAGCGGTGGGCGCCGCGGCGCAACCCGCGAT
>CAYZCV010000071.1:0-17531 GCA_964476965.1 uncultured Opitutus sp.
CCACCGACCCGCGCCGGCGCATGTGGCACTGGCTCGGCCAGGTGAAGGAGATGGGCTTCTCGGGCGTGAACAATTTTCCCACCCACACCATCGTCGATGGGCACTTCCGCGGCGTGCTCGAGGAAACGGGCATGAGCGTGCAGAAGGAGTACGAGATGATTGCCCTCGCGCGCCGGATGGACCTGTTTTCCATCGTCTATGTCGCCACCCCCGAGGAGGCCATCGAGATGGCCAAGGCCGGGGCCGACGCGATCATCGCGCACGTGGGCACGACGGTGGGTGGCAGCATCGGCGTGAAGAGCGCCGTGGTGAGCTGGGAGCACACGCTCAAGACCACCCAGGCCATCATCGACGCCGCCAACACAGTACGGAAGGACATCTTCTTCCTCACCCACGGCGGTCCGGTCAACACGCCGGCGGACGCCGCCCGGGTGATCGCGTCGACCGACGCGGTCGGTTTCGTTGGGGCGAGCAGCCTCGAACGCATGGGCGTGGAGGAGTCCCTCACCTCGCTCACGCGCAAATTCAAGGAGCTCAAGCTGGCGAAATAGCCATTGGAAGTAGCGAGTAGTGGGTAGCGAGTAGCGAGCATACCAATCTAAACCCCTAACGTTTTCGGTTTATCCGATCTACTCGCTCCTCACTCCCCGCTACTCGCTACTTTTTCCATCCCATGTCCCCTTCCGACCGTCGCTTCGTGCAGATTGCGGATGCGCTCCGCGAGACCAACGCGTGGACGAACAACGAGTGGCTATGCCGCCCTGATCTGGTCGCGGCGGAAAAGCTCCTGCTCGTCCGGGCCAACATGGATCCGATGTTTTGCCATCCGTTCCATTTTCATCCGCACCGCGAAGAGATCATCTACGTCATTTACGGTCGCGCCGAGCAGTGGGTCGGACACGAGAAGCGGATCCTCGGCCCGGGCGAGATGGCCCACATCCCGCCGGGAACGGTCCACGGGACCTATAATCCGCACGCCGAGCCGCTCGTCTTTCTGGCCATGCTCTCCCCGGCCAAGCTCCCCGCCGGCCTCACCGAGGTGCCTGATCCCTGCGACGTCGCCGCGCAGGAACCCTGGGCCAGCCTGCGCAAGGGTCTGCCGGCCTGCCTGACGCGTTCTTAGTCGGAGCCGATCATTTTTTAACCACGGATGGACACAGATTCACACAGATAGAAAACAATGAGCCAGGGGACGCTGACCTCGGACCGGCCTACGCGAGACCAGCGACAACGACCCTCGGCAACGGGAGATTCATCCCTCCCCAGCCAGGGATACTCGATTCCGATCTGTGTCCATCTGTGTTCATCTGTGGTTAAGACCTGCCTGAGTTCGGCTCCGTTTTTCGCATCCCTCGTCCGTTTTCCCTACCCCGCCATGAATCGCCTCCTCGCCCTTGTCGCGCTCGGCGCGTGCCTGTTTGCCTCCGTCCTCTCGGCCGCCGAGCCGCCCCTGCGTGTCTTCATCCGCTCCGGTCCGAAGACCCACGGCCCGGGGGCGCATGATCACCCGCGCTTCCTCGCGGAGTGGACGGCCCTGCTCAACACCCGCGGCGCGGTCGCCACGGGCGGCGACGCCTTTCCGACCGCCGCACAGCTCGCGTCCACCGATGTGCTGGTGCTCCACGCGCCCAACGCCGGTGACATCGCGCCGGCGGACCGCGAATCGCTCAATGCCTACCTCGCGCGCGGCGGCGGCCTGGTCGTGATCCATGCGGCGGCAGTGTCGGCCGATCCGACCTGGTATTCGACACTGATCGGCGGGTCCTGGCGTCAGGGCACCACGCGCTGGCTCGAGGCGCCGATGCACCTCTACTTTGCGGACCGCGGTCATCCGATCACCCAGGATGTCTCCAACTGGCAGATGGACGACGAGATCTACTATGACATGGACCTGTCGCCCGACATCCGCGTCCTCGCCACGGCCTACACGCCGAAGGCGATCGACACGGGTGGCCGGGGCAATCGCGAGGCCCAGCAGCGCGCCGCCGAGGCCGTCGCGCTGCGCAAGGGCGTGAACATCTACGATCACCAGCCGCAGATGTGGACTTATGAGCGCACGGTCGAGGGCGGGGCCAGGCCCTACCGCGCCTTCGTCTCGCTCCCCGGACATCGCTACGAAAACTTCCATCGGCCCAACTACCGGGCGATCCTCCTGCGCGGCATCGCCTGGGCCGGCGGCCGCGTCGATCTCGATACGCTGTGCCGCCCCGAGGAACTGGGCGATGCGCTGCGCTACCCGGCCGGCGGTCCGACGGCGCCCAGCCGTGCCGCTGGGCTGATTGACGTGCACCCGGAATTCGAACTGCGGCTGGTCGCCTCCGAGCCGCTGATCAACAAGGTCATGAACCTCGACTGGGACGAGCAGGGGCGGCTCTGGGTCTGCGAGACCCCGGAGTACCCCAATGGCCGCCGCACGCCCAACACGAGTGCCCCGTGGCAGGAGAGCGGCTCGCTCAATCCCTATGTCACCGCGCGCGACGCGCAGGACCGCATCTCGATCCTGACCGACACGGACGGCGATGGCGTGATGGACGCCAAAAAAGTCTTTGCCGACAAACTTGAGCTCGTCACCAGCTTCGTCTTCCACGGTCGCGGCGTCATCGCGGCGACCGCACCGGACATCTGGTACCTCGAGGACACGGACGGCGATGACGTCGCCGATCGGCGCACCAAACTCTACACGGGACTCGGCATCAACGACACGCATGCGGTGATCAACAACCTGCGACGGGGCCGCGACGGGTGGATCTATGCCACGCACGGTTATTCGCGCGGCGAGGTGACATCCGCCGACGGTTCCAAGAAGTTTCCCGGCATCGGCAGCGGCGTGGTGCGCTTCCGGCCCGATGGCTCGGCCTTTGAGCAGTACAGCAGCCGCAACGGCAACACCTGGGGCCTTGATCTGACCTGGGACGGTCAGGTCTTTTGGACGCAGCCGACCAGTGGCACGGTGTTCTTCCACACTGTCCTGCCCGAGGCGGTGCTCGCGCGCGGCAAGATCCCGGGAACGACGTCGTGGCATGGGATGATCGTGAACCAGCGCACCTTCCCGGCGATGACCTGGCCCGAGCAGGCATACGTCCAGATCGATCAGGTCGGACGCTTCACGGCGGGAGCCGGTACCGCGATCTATGACGGCGGCGCCTGGCCGGCGAAGTGGAAGCACAGCTACTTCACGACGGAGGCGACTCTCAATCTCGTCCACCACCAGTTCGTGCGCAAGGAGGGCATCACGTACACGGTGGCCAAGGAACCCGGCCGTGAGGAAACGGAATTCATCCGGAGCGCGGATCTCTGGTTTCGTCCGATCGAGAACCGGGTTGGCCCCGACGGGGCGTTGTACCTCGTCGATTTCTACAATCAGGCGGTGATTCACAATGACACCCGCGGGCCCCAGCACGGCCCGGCCAACGCGGCGGTCCGCCCGGATCGCGACCACCACTTTGCCCGTATCTGGCGCGTGCAGCACAAGCAGGCCGTTGCGCTGCCGACGGTGAAGCATGATCGAGGTAATCTCACGGGCCTGCTGAACACCATCGCAACGCATCCGAACTCGCACGTGCGCTCGACCGCGCTGCGACTGGCGCAGGAGCAATTCCCGACGGCGCGCGAGGTCGTGGCGCTTTCGCAGCCGCTGGGCAGTGACGCGCTCGCCCGCTATGAGACGGCGCGGGCCGCGGACTCCGCGGCGGCGCGTAGCGCGGTGCTGGCGGCTTATGTCGCGGCGACGGACGACTGGACCCGTTCGGCTTTCATCGCGGGTGCCGCGGACCACGCGGCGGACTTCCTCGCGGATGCCCTCGTTCGTCCCGAGCGGGACGCGCTGGATTCATTCGTCACGGGCGTCGCGATGAATGTGCCGGCGACGGCCGTACCGGGTCTGGTGCGCGCCGCGGCGGCGGCACCCAACTCACTCAGCGCGGCCCTGCTGCGCGCCCTCTTCGAACGGCCGGAGGCCCCACCGGCCCTGGATACCGACACGACGGCCGCGCTGCAGCGCCTGGTCTCAGCGCCGGAGACGGGCGCACCCGCCCTGCTCCTCGCCGCCCGCGTGGGCGGAGGCGAGGCGATGACGGACGGGATGAATCAGGCCGTGGCGCGGTTACTCGCCGATTTCAATCAACCCGGCACCGCGGTCGAACGTCGGGCCGAGATCGTGCGTTCGCTGCTTGCCCTGCCGACGCATCGCGCGGACGCCCTCACGCGGGTGCGACCGCTGCTCGTCGACCCGGCGACACCCGGGGCAGTCCGGGCGCGTTTGCTGGCGTCACTCGCCACCCTGCCTTCCGGCGAAACGACTCCGCTACTGGTCGAGGCCTACGGCACGTCCCGGCAGCCCCAGCTTTTCGACGCGTTGCTCAAGTCGCCGGTCGCCACCCGGGCGTTGCTCGCGGCCGTGCGCGAGGGCAAGCTGACGTCGGGCGCGTTCGGGCCGGCGGATATCGCCCGACTGCGCAATCACCCGGATGCGATCATTGCGGGGAGCGCGACGGAGCTCTTTGCCAGCGTCACGTCGACCGCCTCGAAGAATGAATTGATCGCGTCGCTGATCAGCGAGGTGCGCAAGCCCGGCAGTATTGCGGCCGGGCGCGAGCTTTTCGCCGCGGGCTGCGCGGTGTGTCATAAACTGGGCGACGTCGGCCTGCGCGATGTCGGCCCGCCGCTGGCCGGCATCGGCTCGCACGACGCCGCCGACCTGCTGACGCACATCCTCGATCCGAACCGTCAGGTGGAGCCCAACTACTGGCAGTGGAACATCACACTCAAGAACGGCGACGTCGCGTCGGGCGTGATCGTCAATGAAAGCGCCACGGGAGTGACCGTGCGCAATCAGGGTGGTGACACGGAGATCCGGCTGGCCGACATCGCGAAACGCGAAAACACCCGCCGCTCGCTGATGCCCGAGGGCTATGAAGGTCTTGGGGCTGAGGGCCTGCGCGATCTGATCGCCTACCTCGCCTCGCAGGCCGGAGCGGCCACCCCACCGGCCCCCGCTGCGGCGGCGATGGCTCCCGTGGCGGCGCCCGCGCCCGTTCCCACCGCGGCGGCTGCCCCCGAGGCGCGGCCGAAGGCCGGCGGTCGCGGCGACTTCCCGCTGCCCGAGACGACGCCCATCGTGTGGGAGCCGGGGAAAGTGCGGGTGCTGCTGATCAGCGGGGGCAGTTCGCACAAGTTCGGCGAGTTCTATGGCGGCACGGACCGCCAGACGCTGCTTCGGGCCGGGTTCAGCGTGAACTACACGGAGGATCGCGATCAGGCCGCGGAGGCGCTCGCACAGGCGGATGTGGCCGTGATCAGCGTGAACCGCCGGTTTTTCGACACGCCCGAGTACCGCCAGGCGCTGATGGCCTTTGCGGCCGCGGGCAAGGGCATCATCCTGCACCATCCCGGCACCTGGTATGCGTACCCGGAGTGGCCTGAGTTTAACGCCCAGCTCGTGGGTGGCGGTTCCCGCGGGCACGACCGGATCGGGACCTATGACGTCAAACTCCTGCGCCCCGAGCATCCGATCCTGCAGGGTGTGCCCGCCAATTTTCCAGTCGAGGATGAGCTGTACTACATCAATGCCGAGCCGCGCGACACGCCGCCCGGCACGGCGCCCATCACGGTGCTGGCGGAGACCTCCCCTTCCCTGAAGTACCAGGTGCCCCACCCGGTGGTCTGGATCACCGAGCATCCGACCGCCCGCGTGGTCGGCCTGACGATCGGGCACGATCAGCGCGTGCACGACCTGGAGGCCTTTCAACGCCTGCTGATCAACGCGGTGACCTGGGCGAGCCGCCGTTAGCCCCGCAACCGCCATGGCCACCGTTGCGATCCTCGGTACGCTCGACACGAAGGGGCCGGATCACGCCTTCGTGGCCGCGGCGGTGCGACGCCTGGGCCACGAGGCTCTGCTGATCGATGTCAGCACCGGGGGAGCCGCGTCGGTTCCGGCGGACATGACGTCCGCGGCCGTCGCGGCCGAGTCAGGCGAACCCGGCTACGAGGCGCTGCTTCGTCGCCGGGACCGGGGCGAGTGCGTGGCGTTCATGGGTCGCGCCGCGGCCCGGGTGGTGAAGCGGTTGGTGGCCGAGGGCCGGATTCACGGCATCCTCTCGCTCGGCGGAGGCGGCGGTACGGCCATTGCCACGGCGGCGATGCGGGCGCTGCCGCTGGGCTTCCCCAAACTGATGGTGTCGACGCTGGCGAGCGGCCAGACGGCTCCCTACGTCGGGACCACGGACATCGTGATGATGCCGGCCGTGGCGGATGTCGCCGGGTTGAACCGAGTTTCCCGCGTGCTTTACGAGAACGCAGCCGCGGCGCTTGGCGGCATGGTGACGGCGGCGCAGGGTCGGGCCGCGGCAACCGCGGTGGCGGGCGAGAAGCCCCTGATTGTCGCCAGCATGTTCGGCAACACCACGCCCTGCGTGATGGAGGCGAAGCGCCTGCTGGAGGAGGCTGGCTATGACGTGCTCGTCTTTGCCGCGACGGGCACCGGCGGCCGGGCCATGGAGGCCCTGATTGCGAGCGGACTGGTGGCGGGCGTGCTTGACCTCACCACCACCGAATGGGCGGACGAGTTGGTGGGCGGCGTCTTGACGGCCGGGCCCGAGCGCTTGGACGCGGCGGCCAAGGCAGGGGTGCCGGCGGTGATCGCCCCGGGCTGCCTCGACATGGTTAATTTTGGCGAACCGGCGAGTGTGCCAACGAAGTTCAAGGGGCGGCAATTGCACGCGCACAATCCCCAGGTGACGCTCCTGCGCACGACGCCAGACGAGAATCGCGAACTCGGCCGCATCCTCGCGGAGAAGATCAACCGCTACACGGCACCGGTGACCGTGCTCTTTCCGCGGCGCGGCCTCAGCCAGATCGGTTCGCCCGGCGGGCCCTTTCACGATGCGGTGGCCGACGGCGCCCTGCTGGCGTCGCTTCGCGGGCACCTGCGACGGGACATTTCCCTGGTTGATCATGACGGGACGATCAATGACCCCGCCTTTGCCCAGGCCTGTGCGCGGGCCCTGCTGCAGCACCTCGATCAGGTGCGGGCGGGCACGGGCTGAGTCGAGGGTTTCGCGAATTTCTCGCAGCAGAGACCAGCGAGAGGCCGAGCGCGGCTCAACAAGGGCAGGGGCGGAGCAATTTATGATTATTGCCTTCGGAAGCCTGCAGGCGCACCCAGCGAGGTGACCCCAATCGCGCCGCTGCGCGGCGAGATCCCTGCCGGGGGGGGGCCGGGCCGTCTCCGTTCAGGAGGCCTGGGAATCTCCCGGGCTCCGGCGCGGCCACGAAGGGCGTGTGGCGATGCTTACAGCGAGCGCGAAGCGGTGCCGGAGTCCTCTCGGTGCGCAGGCAAGCCAGACCAACTTATGATAATTATTAGTAGACAAGCCGACTCCGCTGTTTACTCTTCCGAGTGACTTGCGGCTGACCCACCGGCGCGGCGACTACCGCCCGGCAGCGCAGGTTACGTTCCCACACCATGACCCTAAAAACCACCCACCCGCTCCGGCTTCTGGCCGGCGCCTTCGTGCTGAGCAGCCTCCCTGCTTTTGCCCAATCCCCCGCGGCCAGCACCGCCGAGGACACCGTAACCCTGTCACCCTTTCAGGTCACCTCTGAATCGGATCGCGGCTATGTCTCGGCTGAGTCCATGACCGGCTCGCGCGTCGCGACCAAGATCATCGACCTACCCTACACGGTGAATGTCGTCACCGCGGAGTTCTTTGCGGACTTCGGCCTCTTCGAACTCGGCGACAATCTCGTCCAGATCGGCAGCTTCACCGGCCTCGATGTCGGTGGCGGCTTCACGCTGCGCGGCTTCGGCTCGAGCTCGCAGCTGCGCGACGGTTTCTACCGTCTGGGCCGCTACGGCTCCTCCAACGTCGACCGCATGGAGATCATCAAGGGCTCCAATGCGGCCATCTACGGCCGCACCTCGCCCGGCGGCATGGTCAACATGATCTCGAAGATGCCCAAGGATCTCGAGAGCTATAAATTGAGTCTGAACTTCGGTGACTATGGCACGCAGCGCGTGACGCTCGAGGCCAACACCCCGACGTTCACCAGCTCGATCGGCAAGACCAATGTCCTGATCACGGCGAGCGAGTACCAGCGCGACTTCGACCAGGAGTATGCGCAGAATCACAATCACGAGTACTACCTCGCGATGAAGCACACCTTCGACGACAGCTCCTCGCTGACGCTGCAGGCGGAGTACTTTCTCCAGGAGCGCGACTCCCCCAACTCGGCTGCCCCGCTGGTGATCGACGCCAAGGGCACGACCACGGCCAATGACGACACCGCCATCGGCTACGCCAAGGAGCTCTCGAAAATCAATGCCTTCGGGCCCAACAGCGAGCTGAACCGCGGCAATGTCAGCTTCAGCGGCACCTACGAGAAGCGCTTCAACCAAGTCTGGTCACTCCGTACCGCGGGCAATTACTACAAGGCGCGGCGCTGGGATTTCAACCAGAACACCAGCTGGGGCACGGTGACGGTCAACCAGGCCAGCGGGGCGGCACCCACCACCGCTCGCGGCGCGACGCCCAACCGAACCCTGATCTTCGAGGATGGCGGCGGCTTTCAGGCCGATCTGCTCGCCCACTACTGGCTCAAGAACCGGTCGATCGAGAACCGCACCCTCGTGACCCTCGACATCAACGACTACTACCGCTGGGACCCGACCAAGACCTATGGCCCAGCGACCAGTCCGTTCATCACGGCGTGGAACGCGGTGCGCACGGTCACGCTCGACCGCGACACCCTGCGTCCTGTCAGTGACGTTCAGTACTTTGGCGACTTCTACAAGAAAGGCATGGCGGGCGAGGGCACGACCCGCGACATGAAGCGCCGGACAACGGCGATCGGCGGTCTGGTCCGCCACCAGTCGGCCCTGTTCGACAGCCGCCTGCTGGCTTACGCCGGGGCGCGCTTCGACCGCGTCCGCTTCCGTCATCGTGACTTCCTCACGGCCACGACGAACTTCCCGGCCATTCCCAACTATGTCCGCGGCCAGATGATCGACCGCACGGTCAATGAGCTGAAGCCGAACATCGGCCTCAACTACAAGGTGAACGAGCGCTTCCGCGTGTTCGCCAATTACAGTGAGAGCTACTTCGTGAATCAGGGTGACAACCCCGACATCATCGCGGCGGCCAACTACAAGTCCGAGATCGCCGATGGCTATGACTACGGCTTCAAGGGCTCCTACTTCGAGGACCGGCTGACCTTCACGGTTTCCGGCTTCTACGCCAATCGCAACAATGTCCGCGTGTCCGAACTCGTCGAGTTCCCCGAGGGCTCGGGCAACTACATCACGGAGAACCGGCCGGACGGCGACCAGCTCGTTCGCGGCTGGGAGGCGGACGTCAACTGGAACGTCAGCCAGGCCATCTCGGTCGGCGGAAGCTACGGCAATGTGAACTCGATCTACACTGATTTCGGTTCAGCCAACCCGCTGGCGATCGGCCGCAAGGTGAACGGCGTGTCGCCGCAGAACGGCAGCCTCTACCTCAAGTGGTCGCCGGGCTCCGGGATGCTCAAGGGTTTCTCGGCGAACATCGGCGTGACCTATGTCGACGAGACCCCGACCGAGACGCCGAACGCGGGTGACACCTACGCGACGGTGAACGGGGTGCGCGTCCTGACGCGCACCACGCAGCAGTGGGCCCTGACGGTCCCGTCCTCCACGCTGTGGAACGTGGGTGCCCGCTACACCTACCGTGCGAGCAGCAATGTCAGCCACACCTTCGCGGTAAACATGAACAATGTGACCGACCGCGATTCCCTGAAGACGAACCGCCAGGCCGGTGAGCGCCGGGCGGTCTATGTGACCTACACCCTGGGCTACACCGGCAACCGCCGCTGAGCTGCAGGATTTTGGATCGTCGCGCGGCGGCGGGAGCCTTTCCCGCCGCCGCGCTTTTTTGTGCAGGCCGCCCAGCATCGAAGGGGGAACGTCCCCCGGGTGGGCTAACGACCCACCGTGATGAGGCCCGGCACGCGCTTGCGGGTTTTGCCGGGCGCCTGCTTTCCGGGGCCTGCCGCTCTCCCGACCCAGCGCAACGCGCTACCCGCGGAGGCGTGCGAGGGCACTCTGCTCGTGGGCGATGCGCGCGGCGAGCTCGGGCGCCGGCAGATCCGTCGGTGCAGCGGAGAACGCGAGACTCAGATCCGGGAACTCGCGGGAGAACAGGAATTGCGCACGAGGCAGGTGGAAGTCGGACGTCACCACGATCAGGCGGCGGATCCCGTGGGTGGCGACAACCGGACGGCAGAGGGCGGCGTCCTCCACGGTGTTGCGGCTCTCGACGACGGCGAGAAAGGCCGCCGCGGGCACGCCCTGGGCTTCGAGGTAAGCGCGGACGTAGTGCCCGTGCGGCTTGGGGGCGGTGTTGAAATGGGGGCCCCAGCCCCCGGTGGGAATCACCCGCGCCTCCGGGTGCTGGGCGTGGACGCGAAGGGCCTGATCGCAGCGTTCCCGCGCGAGGCTGGAGAGATTGCCCTGCTCATCATTGGGGGCACCCAGCACGACGATGGCGAGCGGGGTCATGGCGCAGCGCGGGGAGTGACGGGGCTGGCCGGCTCCGCGGCTCGCGCGAGGGTTCGCCGGCCGCGGTGCCAGCGTTCCTCGATGCCGGTGACGGCTCCATTGGCGTCGACGAGAAATTCGAGGGTCATCTTGCCGTCCTCCCGCACGAAAAGGCGATCGCCGGCCGGGTGATAGAGCTGCGGGTCCCGCTTGCCGCGGGTCCATTGGAAGGACTCGCCAACGCGGGCGAAGTGATGCGTGGCCTTGGGCGGGTTGTCGGTGTAGTCGCCATCGAGGGAGGCGTAGACGACCGGATCAAAGGTGGCGAGGCGATCCGGTTTTATGTAGGGATTTCTCGCATACTCCGCGTTCTCGATTTTTTGCTTCTCGATCGCCGCGAGGGCGCGGCGGTGCTCGCCGCTGTTGCCCGGCTTGAGATCGGGCATCAGTTCCTGGGCATAGGCCTCGGCCAGGTCATTGATGTCCTCCTTGGAGTAGTCGCTTTCGGCCTGCAGGATCGCGCTGAACAGCATGGCCTTTCTCATGCCTTCGGCCGCCTTCCGGATGATCGGGCCGGCCGCGAAGACCGCGCTGCGGAGGGCCGCGCGTTTGATGATACCCATCTTCTCCGCCTTCATGCCCTTGTTCAGCATGTCCTTCAGCACCGCCGACGTGGCGCTGTGTGGCGGGAGATAGAAGACCCAATCGTAGCGCTTGAGATCGTCGCGGGAGAGTTCATCGCGCGTGAGGGTTTTGAACATCGGCTGGACCTTCGCTTCATCGAAACCCTCGGCCCACGCCCGCTGGTACAGACGCGAGGCCACCCCGACCAGCGGCACCGGCAGGGCCGGCATGAGCGTGTCAAAGGTGATCCCCGTTTCCTCGTTCGGGTCGAACTTGATCATCTCCTGCAGGGTCTGCACGCGGCCCGCCAGTTCGGCGGTGGCGTCTGTGAGCGAAGGATCGAGCTGCCCGGCGCGGGCCAGGTTGAGAAACTGGCGGAAGAGCTGGATGGGATGGGGCTCTCCTTTCACACCGACGATGACGAGACCCCGGCCGGTGGAGTCGCCCTCGAGCGTCTCGTAGGCAATCTCGACCACCTCATCGGCAAACTTCTCGGCATAGCGTCGGTCCGACTTTGAACGCGCATGGATGTCGATCGCGAGGGACTTCCCCTGGACCACGAACGGGGCCAGCTGGATGTCCTTGCCGAAATCGCCCGCCGCCGGCTCCGCCGCAGGGGCTCCCGCGGTCGCCAGGCCCGCGACCACCACGACAAATCCAAGCCAGCGGAATGAACGCAGCCTCGCGAGGGAATGAAAGCGGGAGATGGCGAAGGGCCGAGGCCGGGCAAGGGAGGGAGGCATGGAAGAAACGGTCGACAAAGCGTCGGCCTGCTCTGTTACACCGAAACGATCCGGTTTGTTGCAAGGAAATGGGACGGCGACGGCCCCGGGTCGTTGCTTGACCGGGCCGGCGCTTCGGATGAGCGTTCGGCATGCCCCTCCCCCGCTCCTTCCGTCTCTTCGCGGCCCTCCTGGGTTGCGGCCTCGCCCTGACCGCCTCCGCCGCTGACAACGCCTTCGAGGCAGCGTTTCGCAAGTCCCTCCTCCAGAGCTTTGACGATGCATCGGGCAAGATTCTGGCCCTCGCCGAGGCGATCCCGGAAAAGGACTATGGCTGGCGCCCGATGGACGGGGTGAGCTCCGTCAACGAGGTGCTGGTTCACGTGACGGAGACCAACCTCTTCCTCGGCACGATGCTGGGCGCGCCGGCGTCGAGTTCGCTTGATGCCAAGACGGTGGGCGCGGCGATGAAGTCGAAGGCTGCCGCGATCGCGATGACGAAGCAGGGCATGGATTACATCCGCAACGTGATCGCAACCGCGCCCGCGGCCGACCTCATTGCGGAGGTGGACATTTTCGGCACCAAGGCGCCCAAGCTACGCGCGGCGATGCTTCCCTCGGACCATGCCCATGAGCACCTTGGCCAGCTGATTGCCTATGCGCGGTCCAACAAGGTGGTTCCGCCCTGGAGCCGCTGATCGCACCCTGCCTGCTTGGCGGCCATGCGTCGACTGCTGACAGCCCTCATCGTTCTCCCGCTCCTCGCGATCGGTCTGCTCGGCTTTGCCGAGCCCGATCCGCTGGTGGGCGTCTGGCGGCAGGAGGACGGCCGGGCGAGCATTACGGCGACCTACGAGGCGACGGGCGCCTACACGGAAGTGATGAAGCAGGGCGCGGTCGTCTCCCGCCGCTCGGGGACGTGGCGCCGCGAGGGGAAGGTGATCCACTACACGGGAATGAAGAATGACCAGAACGGTGGGAAGATTGCCGACTACAAGGACACGGTTGAAGAGCTGACCAAGGATACGCTGACGCTCCGCTTCGGCCCCCGGACGGTGTACACGTTCAAGCGCGTCGAAGGCTGAACGGTGGCTTGCCCGCGGAAGACGCTGGGCGGCGCGGAATCGGATCGGGGCTTCGCGCCAAGCTCGATGGAGTAGCCGCGGACTCACGCCCATCCGACCGGATTCGAGGGGAGGGCCGGCAGACCGGCCGAAGAGGCTGCGATGAAGCGCTCGAGCTAGACGCGGCGTTTCTGCGCGTTGGCGAGTTCTTCCTTGTGGGTGTTGGCGTCGCGTCGGGCGGTGCGCTTGAGTTTTTTGGCGCGGGATTCCGCGTCCGAGATCCGGGTCGTGAGGGCCAGGTTCTCCTTGGTGAGGCGGGTGACGGCTTCGGTCGAGGCGAGCAGGGCCTCCTCCAGCTTTTGGATGCGGTGTTCGGGCATGGGATACGTTACCGACGATCCCCTCGAATAGCGACCGGCGAACGCAGGCCCGTTCGGTTCTCGACGCGGAGCGGCCTCTGGCCGAGAACCTAGCATGGCCCTCAACATCAAATGGAACGACGACCGCGTGCGGGGAACGGCCACGGCCCTCCTGTTGATCAGCCGGGACCGGCTCATGCGAGGGGAGAGTTCGGAGGACCTGATCGCCGAGGCCCTGGCGGAGTACCGCGCGGACCCGGCCGGATACAAGCTGGCGAAGGCAGATTGGCCGGACGTGCGCGACACGAGTCCTTTGAAGAAGGCGTCACACATTGCCCGCTACCAGACCCTGCTGGCGGCGGTGGACGCGCTCCTCGTGAAGATCGAGCGCAACAAACGGCAATCGAACAGCCTGACCGAGTTGGACAACTATTTTGTGGCTTGTTTGCAGGACGTGGGCGTCGCGCCGCCTAAGCAAGCCGCTCGCCAGCCCAGCGGGCGGCGTGGCCACGAAAACCAGAGGACGGCTTCCTCCTGACATACGGTTGTCACGGCGGGCGGCTAATGTCGGGTCATGAAGTCACGGACCCCTGCCCTGCCCGGCCGGCCCGGGAACGGCGCGAACCTGCCGGGCGAGAACCTCGCCCGCCTGCGTAACCTCGGGGCGGCCTCGGCCGAGGCCCTGGAGGCGGTCGGCATTCGGACTCGCACTGATCTCGCGGCCGTGGGTGCAATCGGGGCGTGCGAGCGTCTCTTTGCGCGGGGACGCCGACCGTCGTTGAACCTCGCCTATGCCATCGAAGGCGCTCTGATGGATTTCGACTGGAAACAGCTTCCGTGGAGTTTCCGCGAGCCCCTCGCCCGCGACTTCCGGTGCCTTCAGCACCGGAATCGCCTCGCCCTCAAGTCCGCCTTCCCGCGCCGATGAACGCCATCGTCACCCAACCCTACGAGCCCGAATTTCCGGTCGCGCCCACGGCCGCCGCGGGCGAGCGTGTCACTTACCTGCGTGGTGATCCGAAGAACCCCGCGTGGTTTTTCGGTCGCGACGCGCGCGGGATCGAGGGCTACTTTCCCTGCGTCTGGTTCACAATCGATGAGGCCGCGCAGGTGGCCTGGGCCCAGCGGGCCTACGCCGCAGCGGAGCTGCGGGTCTCGGCCGGCGACCCCGTGACGGTGGAGGAATGCCTCGGCGGATGGCTGCTCGTCCGGACGCCGGACGGACGCCGCGGGTGGATTCTCGAAAGCTGCATCGCCCCGATCTGACTGACGCCGGTGCGCGGCGGAGCGATCAGGCCCGCAGGGTGCCGGCGGCCTTCTCCGCGAGAAAGGACGCGTAGGTCTTCTCGACGCCTTCGCGCAGGGCGATCTTGGCGGTCCAGCCGAGCTTCGAGAGCTTGGAGACATCCATGAGCTTCCGCGGCGTGCCGTCGGGCTTGGTGGCGTCCCAGACAATCTTGCCGGTGAACTGGGTGACCGCCGCGACCGTTTCGGTCAGTTCGCGGATGGTCACATCCGTTCCCGTGCCGACATTGATCCAGTCGGGTGGGTTATCCATCTGGAGCAGGAAGACGCAGGCGTCGGCGAGGTCGTCAACGTGGAGGAACTCGCGCTTGGGCGTGCCGCTGCCCCAGGCCACGACCTCGGGGCGTCCGGCTTCCTTGGCCTCGTGGAACTTGCGGATCAGCGCGGGCAGGACGTGCGAGTTCTGGAGGTGATAATTGTCGGCCGGACCGTAGAGATTGGTCGGCATCGCGGAGTGGTACATCACGCCGTATTGCTTCCGGTAATACTGGGCGAGCTTGAGGCCGGTGATCTTGGCGATCGCGTAGGCCTCATTGGTCGACTCGAGCGGGCCCGTGAGGAGGCTGTCCTCGGACATCGGCTGGGGCGCGAGCTTGGGGTAGATGCACGAGCTGCCGAGGAAGAGAAGACGCTTCACCCCGTGCCGATAGGCCCCGTGGATCGAGTTCGCGGCGATCGCGAGATTCTCGAAGAGGAACTCGGCCGGGTACGTGTTATTGGCGTGGATGCCGCCGACCTTGGCCGCGGCGATGATTGCGATGTCGGGCTTCTCGGCCGCGAAAAAGGCATCCATCGCGTTCTGCGAGGTGAGGTCGAGCTCCTTGCGCGTGCGCAGCACAAGCTGCACGCCCGGCTCCGAGGAAAACCGGCGAACGAGCGCGGATCCGACCATGCCGGCATGACCTGCGATAAAAAGCTTCATGCTGAGTTCAGAAGTAGCGAGTAGCGGGTAGTGAGGAGCGAGTAGGACGGAGTAAGACGCTGCGAGCCTGCGTGGGTCGAATGCTCGCTACTCGCTCCTCACTCCTCGCTCCTTTTCAGCCCTCAGGGTTTCGGGAGGTTGGCGATCTGGGCCTCGCGCTTGGCGAGTTCGAGGTCGGCCTCGGTCATGATCTTGACGAGTTCCTTGAAGCGAACCTTGGGCTCCCAGCCGAGCTGGCGCTTGGCCTTGGCGGGATTGCCGATCAGGAGCTCGACCTCGGCGGGGCGCTCGTAGCGGGCGTCGTACTTCACGTACTTTTCCCAGTCGAGATTGAGCAGCGCGAAGGTCTCCTGGATGAACTCCTTGACGGTGTGGGTCTCATTGGTCGCGACCACGTAGTCGTCCGGCGTATCCTGCTGGAGCATGACCCACATCATCTCGACGTATTCCTTGGCGTAGCCCCAGTCGCGCTTGGCGTCGAGGTTGCCCATGTAGAGGGAGTCCTGCAGGCCCAGCTTGATGCGGGTGGCAGCGCGGGTGATCTTGCGGGTGACGAAGGTCTCGCCGCGGCGCGGGCTCTCGTGATTGAAGAGGATGCCGCTGGACGCGTGGAGGTTGTAGCTCTCGCGGTAGTTCACGGTCAGCCAGTGGGCGTACATCTTGGCGCAACCGTAGGGCGAGCGGGGCCAGAACGGGGTTTCCTCCGTCTGGGGCACCTGCTGCACCTTGCCGAACATCTCGGAGGAGGAGGCTTGGTAGAACCGGCATTTCTTGACCAGACCCGCCTCGCGGATCGCCTCGAGGATGCGCACCGAACCGAGGCCGACCACATCGCCGGTGTACTCCGGGATGTCGAAGGAGACGCGGACATGGGACTGGGCGCCCAGATTGTAGATCTCGTCCGGCTGCAGCTCGTAGAGCAGCTTCACCATCTGCACGGAGTCGGCGAGGTCGCCATAGTGCAGGTGGAGTTTGACGCCGTTCACATGCGGGTCGCGGTAAAGGTGGTCAATCCGGCTCGTGTTGAAGGTGGAGGCGCGGCGGATGACGCCGTGCACCTCATAGCCCTTGGACAACAGCAGTTCGGCCAGGTAGGAACCATCCTGTCCCGTGATGCCGGTGATGAGCGCTTTTTTCATGATTTAAACGGGAACGCTACGGAATCGCGGTCCGGGGGTGCAAGTCTTTGCTAGGCACGGATCCACGACGAGCTTGCCGGGGAAACCCGGACGGCCCCACCCTTCTCCCATGGAAATGGTTCTGATCGCCGCCCAATCGCTCGACGGGTTCATCACCCGCCATGACACCCCCGGGGCGGGATTCACTTCGGCGGAGGACAAGGCGTGGTTTCCCCGGGTGCTTCAGGAGTTCGATGCCAGTGTCCTTGGCGGGGCGACCTACCGGGCGGAGCGATCCCATTTCCTCACCAATCGCACGCCGGGGCGGCGACGGGTGGTGCTCACCCGCCAACCCGAGGTCTTTTCTGCCGATGCGCTCGCCGGCGTCCTCGAATTCACGGCTGAGCCGCCCGCCGCGCTCGTGAGGAGGCTCGCCGCAGCCGGCCACCGTCGCTGCGCCCTGCTCGGCGGCGGAGAGATTCACCGCCTCTTCCTCGAGGCCGGGCTGGTCGACCAACTCTGGATCACGGTGGAGCCGCGGCTTTTCGGCTCGGGTACGCCGTTGGTCGGCGGACGCGTGGACATTGCGCTTCGATGGCTTAGCAGCGAGTCGCTCGGCGGGAGCACCCAGCTCCTGCGCTACGCCGTGCAGCGCTAGGGCCAAAAATTGAAAAAATCCCCTGATTTAGACGAAATCTCGGCGTTTTTTGGCCGAAAATCACCTCATTTGCCCTGATTCCGATTATTTTGATTTCGCCTGATCCGTTGATCTCGAGGCGCGGATCCAAGATCAATAACTTGAATTCAGGGCCCGGCCTTCGCAAATCGGGGCGATTCGGCAAAATCAGTGGATTTTGGGCAGGATTTGATGATTTCGTGGCACTTTTCCATGATTTTGGCG
>CAYZCV010000072.1:0-17337 GCA_964476965.1 uncultured Opitutus sp.
ATCAACCGGCACCAGCGGCTCGATGATCTTGGGATTCTTGCCGAGCCGGGCCACGGCCGAGCGCATCGCCGCAAGGTCCACCAGGAGCGGCACGCCGGTGAAATCCTGCAGAACGATGCGGGCCACCACGAAGGGAATCTCCTCGGTCCGGGAAGCCTTGGCGTTCCACGACGCGAGATCGCGAATCGCCTGTTCCGACACGCGCTTGCCATCGGCATTACGCAGCAGCGACTCCAGCACCAGCCGGATCGACACCGGCAGGCGGTCGATCTTGAAGCCGGCCTGAGCGAGCGCAGGCAGCGAATAGAACTTGTGCGCCGCGCCGTTGGCGCTGAAGGACGCAAGCGTGTTGAACGGATTGGGGAGGCTCATCGGATGACGGGTCAGGCGGGTCGTGGGGTTTGCGGGCGGGTCACTTCGCCAGCGCGGCCTTGACGGCCTCAAAATTCGGCAGGTCCTTCGGCGTGGCCGTCTGCTCGGCATACTTCACGATGCCGTCCTGGCCGATGACGAACGCCGCGCGCGCAGACGTGTCGCCGATGCCGGCCAGCATGGGGAAGAGGACACCGTAGGCCTTGGTCACTTCCTTGTTCAGGTCGCTCGCCAGCTTGACCGTGATCTTGTTGGCGATTGCCCACGCCTCCTGGGTGAAGGGACTGTCGACGCTCACGGCGATGACATCCGCTCCGAGGGAGGCGTAGCCGCCAAGACCGGAACTCAGATCACACATCTCCTGCGTGCAAACGCCGGTGTAGGCGAGGGGGAAGAAAAGCAGAACCGTCTGCTTCTTGCCAAAATTGTCGCTGAGCTTGATGTCCTTGAGGCCATCGGCCGCCTTGGACTTGAGGGTGAAATCAGGGGCCTTGGAGCCAACTGCGATAGGCATGGTCAGTGGAATGAGGGTTGGGAACGTCGTCGCTTCCGCGGAGCGCGGTCGACCGGATGTCCAACGTAGGGTCCGGCGCCCCCAGCGGGCAAACCGTTTTTCGGGGTAGAAGGCCTTATTCTGTTTCCGGCGCGGTTGCCATTAGCGTTTCTGGAATCGGGAGTTGCGCCATACAGATTTAACTGAACCCGACGAGGGGACCCGCGAAAAGACCCTTGCACCTCCCCCGCCCCACCCGGTTAGCCTGCTGCCACTCGTTATGAACCTGATCGATGACCTCCAATGGCGCGGCCTGCTGGCCGATTGCACCGACCTTGAGGCGCTCTCCAAGCGCGTGGCCGAGGGCCCGGTGACGCTGTACTGCGGCTTCGATCCCACCGGTGACTCGCTCCATGTGGGCCACCTGATGGGCCAGTTGACCCTTCGGCGGTTTCAGCTCGCGGGCCACCACCCCATCGCCCTCGCGGGCGGCGCCACCGGCATGATCGGCGATCCTTCCGGCAAGTCGGCCGAGCGCAATCTGCTCACGCGCGAGCAGCTGTCGCACAATGTCGCGTCCATCAAGGGCCAGCTTGCACGGCTACTGGACTTTGACGCACCCGGAAATCCGGCCCGGCTGGTCGACAATGCCGACTGGACCGCCCCGATCAGCTTCCTCGATTTCCTGCGTGATGTCGGAAAGCACTTCTCACTGAATGTCATGCTGTCCAAGGACTCGGTGAAGTCCCGCATGGAGGGCGACCACGGCATCAGCTACACGGAGTTCAGCTACCAGCTGCTCCAGGCCTTCGACTTTCTGCACCTGCGGCAGGCCTTCGGCTGCGAGCTGCAGATCGGCGGCTCCGACCAGTGGGGCAACATCACGGCCGGGACCGATCTCATTCGCAAGAAGCTGGGCCTGCCGGCCTGGGGATGGACCTTCCCGCTCATCACCAAGGCGGATGGGACCAAGTTCGGCAAGACGGAGGGTGGCGCCGTGTGGCTCGATCCACAGCGCACGAGCCCGTACAAATTCTACCAGTTCTTCGTGAACACCGAGGACGCCAAGGTTTCCGAGTACCTCCGCAAGTTCACCTTCCTCTCCCGCGCGGAAATCGAGGCCCTCGAGGCCTCCCACGCCACCAATCCCGGTGCCCGCGAAGCCCACAAGGCTCTCGCCCGCGAAGTGACCCGGCTCGTCCACGGGGACGCAGCCCTGGAGGGCGCCCTCAAGGCCAGCGCGATTCTCTTTGGCGCCGAAATTGGCGACACCTCCGAGGGCGTGTTTCGCGACGTGGTGGGCGAGATTCCCACCAAGGACGTCAGTGCGGCCCAACTCGCCGGCCCCGGCACGGCCCTCACGGAACTCCTTGTCTTCAGCGGCCTCGCTCCCTCCAAGGGGCAGGCCCGAAAGGACATCGAGGGAGGCGGCGTTTACGTCAACAACCTCAAGGCCGCCGCCGACGCACCCAACCGCACGCTCACGTCAGCGGATCTGCTCTTCGGCAAATACGTCCTTCTCCGCAAGGGCAAGCGCACCTACGCGGTGCTGACCCTGGCGGCCTAATTCAACCGCACCGCGCTCATGGCCTCTCCCCTGTTCAAGACCGCGGATTTGATGGATGCCCATCCGGAGAGCCGGAGTTGCGCGACGCAACTGCGCTCCTTCGGCGGACGCGCGTCCTTTGCCGGGCCGATCCGCACGGTGCGATGCCGGGATGACAACGCCCTCATCCGCCAAACCCTGGAACAGGCCTCCGCCGGAGGGGTTCTGGTCGTCGACGGCGGCGGGTCGCTGGCCCGCGCATTGGTGGGCGACAATCTGGCCGGCATTGCGGCACGGAACGGGTGGGCCGGCCTCATCGTCAACGGCGCGATCCGTGACGTGGAGGAGCTCAAGCCCATCCAAATCGGTCTGTTCGCGCTGGGCACCAATCCTCACCGCAGCGACCGGGCCGGTGCCGGCGAGGTCGATGTGGCGGTCACGTTCGGCGGCGTCACCTTCACTCCGGGCGCGTGGCTTTACGCCGATGCCGACGGCGTAGTCGTGGCGGCGAGCGAACTGCCGGTCTGATCACCTGGGAGCGAAAATCTATTTCATCAGCCGTCGATAGGGGAACTCCAGCCGTCGAGTTTGTCCGTTTCGCGTGCCCTCGATGGCCGCCAGCAAACTGCCATCGGGCTTGAGCGTGTAGATGATCCGCTGCGGAAAATCGTGGGCCAGGTTCTCAAAGACCACTTCCGTGGCCGAAACGCGCACGAGCTTGAAAGCCGCTTCGGGCTGACCGGACGGCTTGGCAACATAGGAAATCTGGCCAGTCTCGTCCGCACGCAGCACAATGAATTCATACTCGATCGTCCGCTCGCCCACGGTCGTCCGGCTCACGCCCAGCATGGTTCCGCCCGCGGGTTGTAGCCAGTGCTCCGTGACGGAGCGACCGTTGCGTTCGAGCGACCACGTGCCAGCAAGCCAGGCCAATTGATCCACCGGAGCGGCCGCCACTCCCAAAACAGGCGCGGCCACCAGCACCAGCC
Organism: uncultured Opitutus sp.; assembly: GCA_964476965.1. Classification (GTDB taxonomy): domain Bacteria; phylum Verrucomicrobiota; class Verrucomicrobiia; order Opitutales; family Opitutaceae; genus CAMAXB01. The sequence continues at coordinate 3,401 of CAYZCV010000072.1, forward strand.
GCGCCAACCAGTGGCGGCGAGTCGGCAATCTCACCGGTGCGATCATAGTCCTCATAAAGCAAATCTCCCCTCGTCGGTCACGTTCAATGCAGGCAACCAAACCGGTCCGAAGCTTCTGCGCAGACACAAAAAAGGCCGCACCTTTCGGTGCGACCTCTGAAGAGGGTTGAATGGGTCTCCGCCTCGATGGCTCAGTCCTCGCGGCGACCGGACAGGAGCATGAGAATGTGCAGGAGCGAGCCGAGCGAGGCGACGAACGCCGCCACGTAGGTCAGCGCAGCCGCATCGAGCGTCTCATTCACGCCGGGCATCTCGTCGCGGTCGACGATCCCGAGGTTGACCAACTGCGCCTTCGCACGACGGCTGGCATCAAACTCGACCGGCAGCGTGACAAACTGGAAGACGCAGATCACGCCAAGGGCGATCGCACCGAGCATCAGCAGCTTGCCACCGATGGCGGAGCTGATGAGGAAGATGCCGGCAATCATGACGAAGTTCGCCACGCTGGCGGCGATCTGCGTCGCCGGAGCCATCGTTTGACGAACATTCATCATGGCATAGCCGACCTTGTGCTGAATGGCATGACCCGCCTCATGCGCCGCCACGCCGAGCGCGGCGAGGCTGGTGCCGCGGTAGTTGTGCTGCGACAGGGCCAGACGGCGGTGGATCGGGTCGTAGTGATCGGTGAGTTCACCCGGGACTTCGACGATTTCGACGTCCGTGATGCCCGCCGAGGTCATGACCGCTTCCGCGGCCTCGCGACCCGTGATCCGACCGCGCGAGGGAATCTGCACGTTCTTCGCGTAGGCGCTGCGGATTTTCATCTGCGCATACAGACCGAAGAGCATCGGAACAATGATCAGAATAATCCAATAGGTGAGTGACATGGTTGTGGTAGATTAAATGTGAGGAATCGTAGCTGACGGGGTGGGATTTCGCAACCCACGTCCCCCGTTCGACGCCTCATTCAAATGCGTCCGGGAACGCAGGTTGCAAGGAAAACGGGCCAGAGTGAAAACCCGCGCCCGGATTATAATCCCGGACGCCTCAGGCGGCAGTCAGCCCGCTTCGGACCAGCAGGGCCTGCAGGTCCGGGTCACGCCCCATGAAGGCCCGGAAAAGCTCCGCCGGATCGGCCGAATTCCCCTTGCTGAGCACCTCCGTCACGAAGGCGGCCCCCGTTTCGCGGTTAAAGATGCCCTCCCGGCGGAACCGCGTGAAGGCGTCGGCGTCCAGAACCTCGGCCCACTTATACGAGTAATACCCAGCCGCGTAGCCAACCGGATCACCAAAAATGTGGTTGAAGCGGCGCAGGATGGTCCGCGCCGGCGGCTCGGTGGGGATCATGCACTCCGCCACGGAGGCGCGCGCCTTGGCCTCAATGTCGCCCGTCACGAATTCCGCCGTCCGCAGGTGCAGCAGCAAATCCATCTTCGCAAACTGGATCTGCCGCATCGTCCCGCAGGCTGAGCGAAAATTCTTCGCGGCGATCATCTTGGCGAAAATCTCCTCCGGGATCGGGGCTCCGGTCTCGTGATGACGCGCGAACAGGTCGAGGCTATCCCGCTCCCAGCACCAGTTCTCCATGATCTGCGAAGGCAGCTCGACGAAATCCCAGGCCACGTTCACCCCATTGAGCGACTTGATCTCCACCCGGCCCATCAGGTGATGCAGCAGGTGACCGAATTCGTGGAACACGGTCTCGACCTCGCGGTGCGTCAGCAGTGCAGGCTTGCCTCCGGCGGGCGGCGTCATGTTGCCGCAGATATAGCCGAGGTGCGGACTCCAGCTTCCGTCTGGCCGCGGACCGCCGGTCTCGAGGTAACCCATCCAAGCCCCTCCCCGCTTGGACTCACGCGGATACCAATCCGCGTAGAATGAGCCGATCGGTCGTCCGTCCGCACCCTGCACATCGTAGTACTTCACTTCCGGGTGCCAGGTCTCCACTGAGCCCGGCGGTCGCTCGGCGATGCGCAGACCAAAAACGCGTGAAGCAAGGTCGAAGAGCCCGGCAATCACCCGATCCATCGGAAAATAGGGACGAAGCACTTCCTCGTCGAAGGCGTAGCGCTCGCGCCGGAGCCGCTCCGACCAGAAGATCACTTCCCAGGCCTTCAGCGGGCCGGCGCTCCCGCCGGTCGAACGCGCCTTGAACTCCTCGAGTTCGCGGCATTCGCGGGCAAACGCCGCCTGGCAGCGGGTCTGCAGGTCCTCGATGAAGGCCAAGGCCCGCTCGCCCGTCCTGGCCATACGCCGCTCCAGCACCAGCGCCGCAAAGTGAGGCTTGCCGAGCAAGGCCGCCTTTTCCGCGCGCAACGCGAGGATGCGCGCGACGAGCTCGGAATTGTCATGAGGGGCCTGAGCGCCCACCGCAGCGGAGGCCGCCCAAACCTCGCGGCGCAGGTCTTCATCCTCGCCATAGGTCATGACCGGCTCGATCGACGGTTGATGCAGAGTGAACCGCCACTTCGGCCGCTCGGGCGAGCCGAGGCCCTTCGCTTCCGCGGAATGTCGCGCCGCCGCCTGCGCGTGCGCCGGCAGGCCGGCGAGGCGCCGCGGATCGTCGATCACCATCTGCCAAGCGTTGGTCGCATCGAGGACGTTTTCCGAGTACTTCTGCGTCACCTCGGCCAGTTCCCCCTGCAGCGCCTCCAGCCGGGCCCTGGCCTCATCCGGGAGGTCCGCGCCCGCCTGCTTGAAATCCGCCACCGTCTCATCGAGGAACCGTCGGTGAATCCCCTTGAGCGCCGCCGCCGCGGGTGAGCCGGCAAACACCTTGAGCTGACGCCACAGGGCCGCGTTGAGTGGAATGCGGGCGTAAAACGCCGTGACCTTGGGCAGCATCGCGTTGTGGGCCTCCCGCAGCGCCGGCGAATCCGCCACCGACTGGAGGTGGGTGACCCGGCCCCAGGCGCGATTCAGTTCCTCCGCCGCCGACTCGAGCGCCAGAAACGTTGTCTCATAGCTGATCGCCTCCGGCGCCAAAGCGCAGATGCCATCAATCGCCGCCTGCGCGCGCCCCAGGGCCGCCTCGATCGCCGGGGCAATCTCTGCCGGGACGTGCCGGGACCAGCGAACTTCGAAGGAAGGATCGAGAAACGGGTTGGACGGGGACATCGTTTGGAAAGCAGGCCGGACAGCGGCAAACGTCAACCCGCAACCCGCACAACGCGGGCCGAGCCACTGGACTCACCACCGGTAGGCCAAGCCGAACGAGACCTGGCGTCCCGCCGCGGGAACCGCCGGGACTTCCTGAAAATCATCGTCCCACAGGTTGTCGACCTGCACGGACAGCCGAAGTCCGCGGACCGCGGGCACGCTCCAGTGCAGCCCGACCGCGGTCAGCAGGGCGCGGTCGCCCCCGATGACCCGCAGGGGGTTCGCCTCCTGGACGCGGGCCTCGTTGTCGATCCGCAGTTCCCAACCGGCGGCCAGCGGAGCGACCACCGCAGCCGTCAAGCGGTGTTCGGGGAAATTGAGTGCATAGAAACTGGCGTCGACTCCCGCGAGGCCATAGTCGGCCGTCTTCCGCAACCAGGCGTAGCCGAGAACGAGTTCAACCCGGCCGATGCGGCCGCGGGCCGTGGCCTCGACTCCCGTGGACGCGATGTCCACCGCATTGGCCGAGCGGGCCGTGACACCCCGCCGGAACGTCCAGTCCACCAACTGGTCGTCCTGCCGGTGGAATACGGTCGCCGAACCCTCCCAGCCGGCGAGAGCGACGCGGACGCCGGCTTCGGTGTTCCGGCTGGTCGAGCGGCCCAGCGCCGGATTACCGCGGAACAGGCCAGCGCCGGGCGCTGCGTTCAGCGCGGTGTAGCCGGGCACCTGGGTGGTTTCGGCATAGCTTACGTGCCAGCGCCGCAGGGCGGAACCGGCCCGTTCGCCCGCGACCTCGAACAGCGGCGACCACGTGGCGTCGTCACGGTCGGTATCGTCGAACGCCAAGCCGCCGGTGACCGTCCAGGCCGTAGCCCCGGCTACCCGCCGCCACTCGGGAAAGAGCCCCGCCGAGCGGTGCACGCGGGTGCGGTAGGAACCAAAGAGGAGGGACGTTGACTTGATCTCATCCGTCAGGACACCGGCGCGATAGCCCAGCGCCCAGGCCTCCGCCCCCACCCACCGGCCGTCCAGCGCGGCGCCAGAGACCCAGGTGGTGTGTTCAAAAGGCAGGACCGGGCCGACGGCCGCAAAGCGATTGAAGCGATAGTCGTCGTAGTTTTCCCGGTGATACGCACCCAGCTGCAGGTAACCTCCATTGGCGCCCACGGGGCGACGGTGATTGAAGGCGAGCAACGTCGTCTCCAGTTTCTCACTCTCGGGTGAGTTGAAGGGCGTGTAGAGATTGACCCAGCCAAAAAACTTGTGCTGCCGGCCGGCCACCCAGTCCGTCTGCGCGCCTGCCTTCGAAAACTGCAGCCGGGCGGTAGCGCGCGAAAACTGATGGTCGCCATTGGGGATAGTGCCCTCCGCTTCGGAGTAGGCGCCCGAAACGTCGACGCCAAGTTGTCCGCCTGCAGCCTGGCCGAGAAAGCCCGCCTGGAACGAGCTGCGGAAGAGGCGGTGGTCCCCCGCCCCGATCTCCCACTCGCCGCCTGACCGGACCGGTGCCCACGTGTAGGCCACGGTGCCCGCCGTCGCATTCCAACCCGACTGCGCATGGGCCGCGCCCGTCAGGACGACCGGCGCGGTGAGCAAGGAGGGCGCGATCGGGATCTCCGCGGAATAGTGGCCGGTCTGGGGATCGTACAGGCTCAGCCCCCCGATGCGGAAGCCGGTGTTCTCAAAGGTCCCCCCGCGGATCGCGATGTCCGCCTGGCCCTCGGCGAGATTTCGCTCCTGCACATCGACCCCCGGCTCGAAGCGCAGGAGGGTGACCGGCATGGTAAAGGTCCCGGTCGCCTGCTGATTGGCGACCCGGTCGGACAGGACCGCGACGGCAGGCAGTTCAACCGGCGCGGAGGCCTGCACCCCCAGCGGATACGCAAACCCCGCCGTGAGAACGGTCAGGGAGAACCAGCGGCAGACAGGGAGAACAGCCATGCCCTAAGTAGGGCCTGTTTCAGGCCCTTGCCAAGCACTTGTTAATCACGACCTGATTTTTGATTAACAATTGACGATACCCAAAGAAAAGCCCCGCCGAGCGGGGCTGGGTGGAACCGTCTGAACCGAGGCGAGCGATTACTCGTCGCCGTCGTTGCCGATGGCCTCAACGGGGCAACCTTCGAGGGCCTCCATGCAGAGGGCCACGTCCTCTTCCGTCGTGGGCTGCTTGTGCACGAAGGAGTAGCCACCCTCGTCATGACGGGTGAAGAACGCAGGAGCCGTCTCACGGCAGAGATCACAGTCGATGCACTGCTGATCGACGAAAAACTTACCGGCTGCGTTCTGATCCCACTTGTCTGCTTTATTGGCCATAGCTGGCAGCGAACAAAGAGTAATTGCCTCCCCTGTCAAGCGACGCGCTGATCCCTCTCGAAATCTCTGCTTCTTTCCCTGCTCCAACCACTGTTTTCAGCGGCGTTCCCGGCCTCGCATTCGGAATGGGAGGTGCCAGCAGCCGCCGGAAGTCCGCGAAACGCACGGAACAACCGGATGAGCCACGTTTTTTCGGCAATTCAGGGGACTCGGCTTGAGTTTAAAAGGAGCCGACCGTAACTTCCTCTAAGTAATGCTCTCCGACCGGTCTTACATGCGCGACAGCTACGCACGGCAAACGACGTCCGTGCTGACTTGGCTGATGTGCCTGACCGTTGCAGGATTCATCCTCCAGAACGTTTTCTGGCGCTGGTTCGGTCCCCGGGTTGGGCAGGGATTCGACCGCGTGTTCGAACTGTCGATTCCGGCCATTCAGTCGGGCCAGATCTGGACTCTGCTGACCTACAGCCTGCTCCACAGCACGGGTAATTTCCTGCACATCATCGGCAACCTGCTCGGCATGTTCTTCCTGGGCCGGGAGCTCCTGCCCTTGCTGGGTTCGCGTCGCTTCCTCGGTCTCTGGAGTTCGGCCGTGGTGGGCGGCGGCCTGATGTGGGTGGCCACCAACTGGACCCACGGTGGCTCGGTCATCGGTGCGTCCGCCGGGGTGGCCTCGCTGCTGGTGTTCTTCGCCTGTCTGCAGCCGAACCAGCCGATGACGTTCCTGCTGTTCTTCGTGCTGCCCGTCACCCTCAAGCCCAAGTGGATTGCGCTCGGGCTCTTGGCCATCGACCTGATCGGCTTCGTCTTCTATGAAATTATGGGTTCCCCCTCGCCCATGGGCTTCGCCCACTCCGCCCATCTGGGCGGCATGGCCGCCGGCTGGCTTTTCTTCCGCTTTGTCCATCAGCGGGATTGGCAGAACCCCGACCGCGTGGAGTCAGGTGGCATCGAGTTGCCCAAGTGGTTCCGTCGCGCGCAGAAGACGCCGGAGGTCGCCGCCCCCGCCTTCAAGGTCAACCTCACCAGTCGCGAGGACCTGAAAGCCGAGGTCGACCGCATTCTCGACAAGATCAACAGCGACGGCTTCGGCGCGTTGACCAGTGACGAGAAGCGTCTCCTCGACGACGCCCGCGACGCTCTGACCAAGCGTTGATCGGGCCGCCCGCTTTGCTCTTTCCGTCCGTGTCGGTTTCAGTTCCGTGAAACATTCCCCCTTCTCCGGTATCTCATTCCCCATGTCTTTTCCGCCCCAACGTCTGCTGGTCGTCCTCAGCCTCTTCGCCGCGCTACTTGTCGCGCCCCTGCAGGCCCAGAAGGACCGGACGCTCGTCACCCCGCCCGGCCTGACGAACGAGATCAAGTTGCTCGTGCGTCTGCTGGAAGAAGCCCACTACAACAAGGAGGCGGTCCAGCCCGACAGCTACCGCGAGGTGATCCCCAATTACATGAGTGATCTGGACGGCCTTCGGCTGTTCTTCCTCGAGAGCGATCGCCAGCAATTCGAAAAGCGGTTCAACGAGGGCCTGTACTGGAACATCTCCTCCGTCGGCAAGATCGACGCCGCCTACGAGATTTTCACGAGCTACGAGTCCCGCGTGCAGGCTCGGATCACGTGGATCTTCGAACGGCTCAACGGCGAGTTTGACCTCACGACGCAGGAGACCTTCGGCATCAATCGCAGCGACAAGGACCCGAAGATCTGGCCCGCCGACGCCGCGGCCGCGGACGACCTCTGGCAGCGCCGGATCAAGTTCGAGCTGATTCAGGAAATGCTGAACAAGAAGACGCTCGACGAGGCCAAGACCACGGTCCGCAAGCGCTATGAGCGCATGCTCAAGAATCTTGGCGAGATCGAGACGGAGGAACTCGCGGAGATGTTCCTCGCCAACATCGCGCGACTCTACGATCCGCACTCCACCTACTTTTCCGCCGACACGTTTGACGACTTCAGCATCCAGATGCGGCTCCAGCTCGTCGGCATCGGCGCGCTGCTCGGGCTCGAGGAAGATCAGTGTGTCATCAAGGAAATCATCACCGGCGGTCCCGCCGACCTCGACAAGCGCCTGAAGCCGAACGACAAGATCATCGCCGTCACCCAAATGACCGGCGAGCCCGCCAAGGATGAGCCGGTCGAGATCATCGGGATGAAGCTCCGGAAGATTGTCGATCTGATCCGCGGCCAGAAGGGCACCCAGGTGAAGCTGCTGGTTCAGCCAGCCGAAGCCGCCGACGGCTCGGTCCGCACCGAGGTCATCCTCACCCGGAATGTCGTCAATCTGGACTCCGCCCGGGCCAAGGGCGCGATCTTCGAGGTGCCCGACCGCGAGGGGGCCCTCAAGCCGATCGGGGTCATCTCCCTCCCCACCTTCTACGGCCCGGACGGTGGTTCGGACGGCCGCGAGCAGAACAGCGCGACCAAGGATGTGGCCAAGCTGGTGGCCCAGATGAAAGAAGCGGGCGTCGACGGCATCGTCCTCGATCTGCGCAATAACGGCGGCGGTCTCCTGAGCGAGGCGATCGAACTGACCGGACTGTTCATCCCGAAGGGACCGGTCGTCCAGGTCCGCAATTACTACGGCGACGTCAAGGTCGACAACGACACGGATCCCGAGGTCGCCTATGCCGGCCCCCTCGCCGTCCTGGTTTCCCGCTTCAGCGCCTCCGCCTCCGAGATCGTTGCGGGTGCCCTTCAGAACTACGGACGCGCCGTGGTTGTGGGCGACAGTTCCACCCACGGCAAGGGCACGGTCCAGACCATCGTCGAAATGCGCAGCCTGAACCCCGCGCTCGCCCGCGGCGGCCTGAAGTCCGGCGCCACCAAGCTGACGATTCAGAAGTTCTACCTGCCCAATGGATCCTCCACCCAGCTCAACGGCGTGGTCCCCGACATCGTCCTGCCATCGATTGAGGACCTGTTGCCGATCGGCGAGCGGGATCTCCCGCATGCCTTAGTCTGGGATGAAATCCCGACGAGCTTCTTCGACGGCAAGGCCCTCGATACGCGTGTCCTCACGCCGCTGCGGGAAGCCAGTCTGGCCCGGCAGGCGGAGCTCGAGGAGTTTGCCTATCTCCGCAAGAGCATCGACTGGTTCAAGTCCCGCCAGGAGCTGAAGGAGATTTCACTCAACTTCGAGGAACGCCTCCGCCAGAAGGAATCCGATTCCGTTTTCCGGAAGGAAATGAAGGCCGAGCGTGACCGCCTGACGTCCACCAACTTCGCGTTCCGCGAATTCCATCTTGGCAACCCGCCCGCGCCCAAGCCGAAGCGTGAGCCCGTGGAAGGCGAGGAGGACGAGCTCAGCACCGACGAAGCGGATGGTTACAACGGCCTCGACATCCATCTCCGCGAGACGCTCCGCGTTCTCAGTGACGCCCTCGCCCTCTCCCGTAGCCCCCAGTTTGCCTCCGAGCCGCCGCCGCTCACCGCGATGGTGGAGAAGAAGGGCTGAAGTCGCCGGCGCCCGCCCTAGGCCGGACGCCGGAGCCAGAGGTAGCGGTCTCGGCCCGTCAGGTCCTTGATCGATTCGGACGTCGCCCAATCGGAGGGCGAGGCGAGCCCCAGCAGGGCAGCGTGCTGCGCGATCCCCGTCTCCAGCGCCAGCGCGCCCCCCGCGCTCAACCAGGAGGGAGCGGCGGCCAAAATCCGCCGCAAATCAGCGAGCCCATTTTCTTCCGCTGTCAGGGCGGACCTTGGCTCGAATTCCCGCACCTCGGGCGCCGTATCGGCCGTCTCCGCCTCCGTCAGGTAGGGCGGATTCGAGACGATCAGGTCAAAGCGCTCACCGGGAGGAAGCGCCTGAAACCAGTCCGACGCGAGCAACCTCACTCGCGAAGCGAGACCGGTGGACGTCGCATTCTCCGTCGCCAGCGCCAGGGCCTCGGCACTTGCATCCACCGCCGTCACCGCGGCGTCCGAAAACCGGGCAGCCAGAGCCAACGCCAAGGCGCCCGAGCCGGTCCCGAGATCAAGGATACGGGCTGGTGGCATCGGCAGACGCGCTCCGATCAGCTCCACCAGATACTCCGTCTCCGGACGGGGGATCAGAGCCCGTCGGTCAACCTTGAGCCGAAGACCGGAGAATTCAGTCTCGCCCAGGATGTACTGCAATGGCTCGCGCTGGCTCCGCCGCCGGACGAGCGGGCGGATCTTTTCGAGTTCGGGCTCCGTCAGCACGCGCTCGAACTGCAGATAGAGCTGCATGCGCTTGAGCCCCAGCGCGTGCCCCACCAGGTGCTCGGCGTTGAGCCGGGCTCCCTCGACGCCTTTTCCCGCTAGAAAATCGGAGGACTTTTGAATGACGTCGAGGAGAGTAATCATGAATGGATACGTACAAACGATCAGAAATCGCGCAGAGACGCAGAGGCGCAGAGATTACTTGGCGGGTAGCTGGTTCACCAAGCGCACAATTCCATCTCTAATGAGTGATGCATTGAAATTGATCAGAAGGCCAACCGGCTTTCCCGAAACCTTCAGGTAGGTTAGCAGTTGTTTGCGGTGAATCGTCGTAAGCGCATCGACTGACTTGAGCTCAACGATTAAGGTATCCGCGACGAGGAGGTCGGCCCGAAAAGCCAGATCGATGACAACACCGTCATAGGAAAGAGGAACCGGCACCTGCCGCTCCACCCGCAGTCCTCTCTTTACCAGTTCATGGATCATCAACGCCTCGTAGACCGACTCCAACAAGCCAGGTCCCAAGCGAGAGTGAATCTGGTAAGCGGCATCGACGACCTGCCCTGAAATCTCTTCTGGATTCATCGTTGTTTTCTCTGCGCCTCTGCGTCTCTGCGCGACCTCTGGAAATCGCTCATCATCGCTCAATCCTCATCCGCCGCAGCCCGGCGCAGGACGAAGGGCTGCCCGGTCAAGGCCGCGAGCTTTTCCTCGAAGTCTGCCTTCTGCAGCGCCGAGATGATGGGATCCATGTTCCCCTCCATGATCTGGGGAAGACTGTATAAAGTGAGGCCGATACGATGGTCCGTCATCCGGTTCTGCGGAAAATTATAGGTGCGGATGCGCTCGCTGCGGTCGCCGGTGCCGATCTGGCTGCGGCGCTGCGCAGCGTACTTGGCCTTCTCCTCCTCCTCCTTCTTCTGCAGCAGGCGCGAACGCAGCACCGCCATCGCGCTCGCCTTGTTCTTCTGTTGGGAGCGTCCGTCGGCACAAAAGACGATCATGCCGGTGGGCTTGTGGATGATGCGCACGGCGGAATCCGTGGTGTTGACGCCCTGCCCGCCCGGGCCGCTGGCGCGCTGCACCGTGATCTCAAGGTCCTGCGGATCAATGTGGAGATCGACTTCCTCAGCCTCGGGCAGCACGGCCACGGTGACCGTGGAGGTGTGAATGCGCCCATTGGCCTCGGTCAGGGGAACCCGCTGCACCCGGTGCACGCCGCTCTCGAATTTCAGCTGGCGGTACACATCCTGGCCGCTGATCAGAACGCTGACTTCGCGGAATCCACCCCTTTCGCTCAGGCTGCTGCCCATGAATTCGGCCTTCCACCCGTGAGCGTCGGAGTACCGTGTGTAGGCGCGGCAGAGTTCCGCGGCGAACAGGGCGGCCTCCTCACCGCCCGTGCCGGCACGGATTTCCAGCACGGTGTTGCGGGAGTCGCTCGCCTCCGGCGGAATCATCGCCGCCAAAACCGCGATCCGGAGAGCCTCACGCTGGGCCCGAAGCTCAGGCAATTCCGCCGCCGCCAGCTCCTTGAGATCGGGGTCACCCGCCGGGTCCTTGAGCAGCGCCTCAGCCTCCGCGATCTCGCGACCAGCCTTCGCATGCGCCGCGTGGTCCGCCACCGTGCGCGTCAGCTTTTGCTGCTCCCGCGTGATCTCCGCGGCGCGCCGGGCGTTCGCATAAAAGGAAGGCTCGGCCATCTGCGAGCTGAGCTCGTCGAGGCGACGCTGGAAGGCGGTGATGTCGGGAAGTTGATCCATGGTCTGGAAGAAGCGGGGAAAGGGGTTCCCGGGTCAGACGGTGCGCGACGGACGATTTGCGCATTGCGGAAGCCGCCTGCGGCGGCTTGTGTCAACCGACGTACGACCGGGGGCGATGACGCCTATCGGTGTTGATCCGCAATGGCCACGACGCTTTTCACTCAGAACACCATCGCCTGCATCTGGGACTTCGACAAGACCTTAATCCCGGACTACATGCAGGCGCCGCTTTTCCGTCGCTACGGCGTGAATGAGCCCCAGTTCTGGAAGGAAACCAATAGCCTCGCCGAGCACTACAAGCGACGCGGTTACCACATCTCCGGCGAGATCGCTTACCTGAACCACATTCTAACGCATGTGCTAGGCGGACAGATGACGAAGCTCAACAACCGCGTTCTCCGCGAATGCGGCCGGGAAATCGTATTCTATCCGGGCCTACCCGAGTTCCTTGATCAATGCCGGGCCTACGCGCAGGACAAGGCCGAGTACCGCAAGCATGAGATCCAACTCGAGCACTACATTGTGTCCACGGGTCTCGCGGAGATGATTCGAGGCAGCGCGGTGGCCTCCAAAGTGGACGGCATCTGGGGCTGCGAGTTCGTGGAAAATCCCCTGCAGCCCGGTTTTCTGGACCAGAAGGAGTTCGAGCTCTCGGCCGAGGCGGAGATCGCCCAGATCGGTATGGTCATCGACAACACGACCAAGACCCGCGCGATCTTCGAGATCAACAAGGGCACGAATCGCAATCCGGCGATCGACGTGAACGCGAACATCAAGCCGGAGGACCGCCGGATCCCGCTGATGAACATGATCTACATCGCGGACGGCCCCAGCGACATTCCCAGTTTCTCGGTGGTCAAGAATGGCGGGGGCAAGGCCTACGCCGTCTACAACCCCGATTCGACGGCTGAGTTCGAGCAGAACGACCGCCTGCGCCAAGTCGGGCGCATCGATCACTACGGTCCGGCTGACTACCGGGAGGCGAGCCCTACGGCAAAGTGGCTGCGTTTGCAGATCCACAAGATCTGCGACCGCATTGTGGCCGACCGCGAAGTCGCCCTCGCCCAGCGCGTGTCTCGGCCCCCGCGTCATCTGAATGACGGACCGAAGGAGGCAGCGGCGAAACCCGCACCGACGCAGTCAACCTTCCTCGAGGACGGGAAGGCCTAGCGCCGGGCGCGGTCCAAGCCGACCAACGGGCGGAGGACCATTTCGGGCCGGTCAGTTGGACGCCGAGGCGATCTGGCGGGCCTTCAGATCATCTACCAGGTTGACGACCCGGCTGGCGTAGCCGCGCGAAACGGCGGGGACCCGCCGCTCGATCACCGCCGTCAAACCTGCATTCCAGGCGAGAGCGATGTTGAAGGGGGACGCCTCGAAGCCATGTCGGAGCAGGCCTCGCTTGATCCATTCATAGTGCGCGACCGCGACCTTATCCGACTCCGCCCGATTGATCGCCAGGTGGAATGGCTGCTTGGTGTGCATCTGCCAGGTCGACCGACGGAACTGATAAGCCCCCAGTTCACCGAAACGGCCCGGCTGGACCGACTCAGTCGGGTTCTCAATCCAATGGATCGCCTGCAACGTTTCCCAGCGGTCCGAAGCGTGAGCCGCGGTGACAAGGAGACACAGGACGAGGAACAAACGTGATGCCTTCATAATATGAACCATCCAGTCCAGTACCCGGGTCCGCCGTGGCAAGGGCGGCATTTACCTATTTTTCCAATCACTTTGAGCCTTTCTGACCCGACCAAACCAGGCTGAAACACGACGGTTCAAGCTCCCTTGGACCCCTCAGGAGGCATTCGGTTCACCGAAACTTAACGACGTTAAACGTCCATTGGCGCTACCGATGTAGCGCTAAAATCCTTAATGAAAGTGACTTATACAGCCACCGTTCAATCGCAATCGAATCTCTCCTGGCGAGCCCGCCGAGCGGGCTAGCGCAGAGCCAAGGTCGAGGGATCTGAGACCACTTTCTTGACCGCGTCCAAGCCAGCCCGCGACACGAGGACGAAGACATGGTCATCGTCGACCCAGGAGACGCTGGCGAACTCGCCGCGCTCGCGGAACATGGGCTCAATCTCGCACTCCCGGCAGCTGAAATCGGACCGCTGCGCGATGTAGAGGTGGTAGAATGAATCACGCCGGAAACAGATCTCAAATACCTCTTTTCCAGCGACTTCCAATGATCGACACCCGATCTCGCGCAGGTGATCCAGATCAATGGGCATGTCGCCGGCGAGTTTGCGGGTGGGATCGCGGAGGAGGACGCCAAGTTCTCCGTACTTGTCGAGCGGCTGACCACGGGGATGAGGACCGCTCATCTCGGTCAACCCGTGCTGGACCAATTCATCGAGGTAGGCATCCGGACCCGAAAGCCGGTCGATGGCCGTCAGCCCAAAAACCAAGGCAAACGAGGCCGCCAAGCCGATCCCGAGCCAGGTCTTCCAAGCGGTGCGCGGGCGCCGGCTGACGCGCGCGCCCGCCAGAATCGCACTTCTCAAGTTTTCCGGCGGCGCGATCCGCTTGCACTTGGCAATCACCTGGGAATCGAAGGCGCGCTCGCGCTCCAGCCA
>CAYZCV010000073.1:0-13249 GCA_964476965.1 uncultured Opitutus sp.
GGCGGAAAAGGTGGTTTGACCGTTCTGGCAGAGAACGGCCGAGTTAAAGCAGCGTCGACCGGTCGGCGCGGGGTTTGACTCCACGGTCCCGATCAGGGCGGGGACCGAGCCGATCTCGGCCGCGATCGCAGCGAGGCAGGCTTCCACATCAGGGACAAATTGGCGCTTAAACAAGAGGTCCCGGGGTGGGTAGCCACAGATGACCATTTCCGGGTAGACCACCAGTTCGGCCCCCGCTGCGACCAAACTGCGGTAGGCCTCGAGGATCTTCCGGCGATTGCCGGCAAGGTCGCCGACGGTGGTGTTGATCTGGGCGAGGCCGATTCGCATGGCTTGGGTGAGGGACCAGCTTGGACGTGTTTCCGCCGGGAGACAACCCACATATCACGTCGGAAGCTGCTGAAACCGGGTGCATTAGATGAGCGTCATGACATCTGATGGGTTATCCCACGTTCGCTTCATCTTTTTTGGAATTAAGCCCCGGCGTGGATTCTCCTTTCCTGAGCCTACGGTCCTCCGGCATGCTTTCTGCCTAACATCCCGTCTTTTATGTCACGTTCCCGTTCCCGCACCGCCCTTCCTTTCGCCCTATTTGTGGCGCTGGCCCTCCAGCCGGTGGCTCAAGCCGCGACGCTGACGCTCCGCGAGGCCCTGGAAGCCGTGGACCGGACGAGCATCACGGTGCTGCTCAGCCGCGAGGCCGCGCTCCAGGCCATTGCTTCGTCCCAGCAGCAGAAGGCCGCGCTGATGCCGACCGTGACGCTCAATGCCGGTCAAAACCGCTCCAGCTCCGCCTCCTTCAGCAATGGCACGGTCAACCAGAACTCCCCGACCAATCGCTTCTCCGGCACGCTCAACGCGACGCTCAACCTGCTGGACGCCCAGAACATCGCCAGCTACAGCGCCTCGAAGATCGCGATCAATGTCGCCGAACTCGACGTCAACGTGGCGCGCGAAGCGGTGACCGCTTCGGTCGCCCAGACCTATTTCCAGCACCTGCGCAATCTGCGCCGCATCGCGGTGCTCGACGCCAATATCGCTCGAGCCAAGGCCCTGCTCGAGTTGGCCAAGACCCGCGCTGAGACGGGCGTCGCGACCCAGATCGACGTGACGCGCGCCGAGGCGGTTCTCGCCACCGCCGAGCAGGCCCGCCTGCAGCAGGAGACCGTGGTGCAGTCCAGCGAGTTGTCCCTCAAGCAGCTGCTCGACCTCGATCTGAATGATCCCCTGACGCTGGCCGATTTCACGGTTCGGCGCGTGGAGGCTCCGACCTATGCCGCCAGCATTGAGCAGACGGCCTTCGAGCGCCGTTACGACTACCTGCGGGCGGTCAAGTTGCTGGAGCAGAACCAACTCGAGGTGAAGGCCGCGAAGTTTGACCGTCTGCCCTCGCTCTCCCTTACGGGAAATCTCGGCCTGGCCTCGGAGGTCATTTTTGACGATGAAAATGCCGACACGTGGGCGGGCGGCGTCAGCCTGAGCATGCCGGTCTTCGACAGTGGTCGCGTGCGCAATCTGACCAGCCTCGCCCTTTCACGGCTCCGGGCTCAGGAACTCCGGGTCCGCAATCTCCGGCTGCAGATCGGCGCCGAGGTTCGCCTCGCCTCCCAGGACGCCCGCTCACGCTTCGCGCAGGTCGCGGTGGCCGAGCGCAGCCTGCGCCTGGCCCAGGATGAGCTCACGCTCGCCCAGCGTCGCTTCGAGCAGGGTGTCGCCGACAATCGCGAGGTGATCGATGCCCAGAACAGCCTGGCGGTGGCCAGCGACAATGTCGTCGAGGCCTTTTATCAGTACAATTTGTCCCGCGTGACCCTCGCCCGGACGAGTGGGGACGTGCGCCTGGTCCTGACCGAGCAGGCCAACTGATCCGGGCCGTGCGCCCGCTCGTCCTCGCTTCGGCCTCCCCACGACGGCGCGAGCTGCTCGCCTCGCTGGGAGTGGCGTTCGAGGTCGTGACCGCGCAGGTGGTTGAGCACGAGGATCCTCGTACCGATCCCCGGGTCATGGTCGCGCACAATGCCGCGCTCAAGGCCGATTGGGTCGCCGACCGACATCCCGATGCGATCGTCCTCGGTGCCGACACCACTGTCTTCCTCGAGGGGACGGCACTGAATAAACCTGCGAACGGCCACGAAGCCCGGGCCATGCTGCGCCGCCTGAGCGGACGCACGCACACCGTGTTCACTGGGCTGGCCCTCCGCTGCCGGGCGACCGGACTGAGCCTGGAGGACGGCGAGGCAAGCGACGTCACCTTCAAGGTCCTCGATGAGGGCGTGATTGAGGAGTACCTGAGCCGGGTGCACACCCTGGACAAGGCAGGCGGGTACGGGATTCAGGATCATCCTGAGCTAATCATCGCCGGGTACACCGGATCGCTTTCCAATATTGTCGGGCTGCCGCTCGAAACAACGAAACAAATTTTGACTCAAGCGGGTCTCCTGAGCTGAGTTTCCCTCGCTCGCACCCGCCTATGCCGACCCTTTCCGATCCGCCCGCTCGCTCGGGGCCCCGCCGCCGGGTGGCGTGGATGCGGCTGTCCAAGGACGCGGACACACGGTCGATCCAGATTGGCGTGCTTGGCACCGTGTTGATTCACGTCCTACTCCTGTGGTTGGCGCCCAAGCTGGAGCATCGTTTCGGCGCCGCCGCCCTGGTTCCGGGCGCGAGCGATGCCGCCGGATCCAATTTCGAAATCGAACTCGCACCAGATGCCTTTTCGGCGCCTGAGACGCCTCCGCCCCAGCGCTTTGTTGAGATCAATCCCGATGCGCCGGACAATGCTCCGGACGAGACCCGCAACTTCGGGGCTCAGAACCAGCAGGTCGCGCAGGAAGTCCCTGATCCGAATGGCAAGAGCGACGCGCCAGCCGTGGAGGGTCAGAAGGAAATCGAGTCGACCGCCATTGTCTCCGGTTCCCGTAACCAGGAGCCCGCGGAGATCACCCAAGTTCAGCCGCCCAGTCCCGAGGTCCTGCAGGAAATCGAGCAGGCTTTGCAGGAAGCGGCCCGCCAGGCCCAGGATCCCTTGTCGGGCACGGAAAAGGTTGAGGGGGACTCGGCCGAGGGCATCGGATCGAACATCGTCAAACTTCCCAACAATCCCACCGCGATCCCGGAGCGGATCGAGGGCACGACCGACGCCGCCCAAAGGGAAGGAGCCGCGACCGGCGGCGCGTTCCGCGTCGATCCCTCGCGACCAGCACCGCGCCCCACGCTCAGCACCAGTCAGGTTCGGCCGGCCTTCCTCTCCGAGCGCGTGGATGGAACCTCGAACCTGGGGGTGATCGCCCACAACGCCCTGCGGACGGAGTATGGCGCGTATCTCGCGCGGATCATCGACGCGGTGGATACCCAGTGGGATAAGAACATCCGCTCCAAGCTCGAGGGCGGCTTCAGCTATCCGCTCGCGGGCAGCAAAGTGGCGGTGAAGTTCCGGCTGAACAAGGACGGCGACGTCACCATCGTGAATGTCGACGGCTCCGCCGACACGGTATGGAACCGCGTCTGCGTCGATGCGGTGGCCCAGCGCGCACCTTACGGCGTGTGGTCCGACGACATGATCGCGATCCTCGGGGACTCGACCGAAATCACGTTCACCTTCTTCTATCAGTGAGCGCGGCCCCGGCGGATTTCTGGGAAACCCTGCCTCTCGGGCGAGACGTGACCCTGTTGGTCCGCGATGCCCAGGGCCTCGCGGCGTTCGGCAAGCCCGCCGGCGTCCTCTCGCATCCAAATGATTCGGCCGATCAGGTTCGCTCACTGCTGACCTGCCGCTACCTGGCGGAGGGCGAGTGTTTCGAGTGGAAATCGGCGACGGGGGGGATACGTCGGCTGTGGCTGCTGAACCGGCTGGATGCCGCCACATCCGGCGTGATCATGACGGCGGCGAGCGAGGCGTTGGCCAAAGAGATTCGGGCGCTCTTTCAGCGCAAGCAGGTCTACAAGGCGTATCAGGCCCTCGTCTTCGGACAGCCCTCCGCGGCGAAGCAGGTTTGGCGCGATCGCCTCGCCGTGCAGAAGAAGGGCGGGGTGGTGCGCACCGACACCGGCGGCAATATTCCCGCCGAGGCGGCCATGACGGTGGTGCGGCAACTGCGCGCCGCGATTCCCCCGCTGGCGCTGATCCGGCTCGAGCCGAAGACCGGCCGCAGCCACCAGCTGCGGGTGCAGTGCGCCAAGCGTCATCTCCCGATTGTCGGCGATGCGACGTACGGCGATTTCCCCGCCAATCGGGCCTTCGCCAAACGGACCGGGGAGAAGCGACTCTTCCTTCACTCGCATGAAACGTCGTTCAACTACGACTTCGCCGGACGCAGCCACGCCTTCAAGGCCATCGCCCCACTGCCGCCCGAATTCACCGCAGCGTTGTCAGGCTGAGTTGAACTGGAACCGATCCGAATCAACCACGGATCGACCCGGATGCACACGGATCCGGTCCGGCATGAGTATGAATCCGTGTTTATCCGTGCCCATCCGTGGTTAAAATTGCTTGGGTCCGTGGGGGAGTCGTCCGGCTGTGCGATTGACAAAATTACCCTGCTTACCCATCACTCCCCTCGTGATTCGCTCCGTTTCCTATTTCGGCCGCTTCTTCTTCTGGGGGTATTTTACCCCGAAGAACGCCTGCGGCTGCCGCGAATCCTGACCTTCGACTCACGATCCTTTCGCCCCCAGCCGCCTCCTTCAGGCGGCTTTTTTATTTATCCCTCCCTCCCATGATCCTCCCGAAATCCAATCGCCTCACGCCAGAGCAAGTGACCGAGATCACCCGCATCGTCGAGGCCTTCGGCTGTACGCTGCAGCCGATTGTCGGCGCGATGCGTACGATCTACGCCATCGTCGGAGACGAGCGGGATGAGCTCATGATCAACCGGCTGGAGGGCCTGGCCTACGTCGAGCGCATCGACCGAATTCAATCGCCGTTCAAGCTGATGGACCGGCGCTCGGATCTCGCCAGTCACCGGATCAAGGTCGGCTCCGTGACCCTCGGGGAGGAATTGTTGGTCATCGCCGGGCAGTGCACCATTGATCCGAAGAACCCCAATTTCTTCTATGAGACCGCGCAAGCGGTGAAGGAGGCCGGGGCCAATGCGCTGCGCGGCGGCGTGTGGAAACCGCGGACCAATCCCTACACCTTCCAGGGCGACACCAAGTCTCTCGACATCCTGATGGAGGCCTCTCGCCGCACCGGCCTGCCGGTCGATACAGAGGTCATGGAGGAGTCGCACATCCATCTCGCCCTCGAGGCCGGGGTTTCGACCCTGCAGGTCGGCGCTCGCAATGCACTCAACTACTCTTTGCTCCGCGCCATCGGCAAGGCCATCGCCCACCGGAATGTGGCGGTCCTGCTCAAACGCAGCATTCACATGGGGCCGATCAACGAGTTCGTCTCCGCGGCCGAGTACATCGCGGCGTTCGGTAATCCCAATGTGATCCTCTGCCCGCGGGGCACCACGCCCACGCTGGATGGGTACCGCAATCACCCGGATGAGAGCATCACGCCCCTGCTGAAGGAAAAGACGTGGGCGCCCGTGGTCGTCGATCCGTCCCACTCGGTGGGCAAGGCCGCGTACGTGCCGGCCTGCGCGCTCGCTGCGGTGGCCTACGGGGCCGATGGCCTCTGCATTGAGGCCCACGTCAAGCCCAGTGACGGCATTGGGGACGATCCCAAGCAGGCGCTGACGCCGGACGTGCTAGCCGAGACGATTCGCCAGGCGCGGGCACTGTGGCAGCTGCGTCGGCCAGCCGCCGCTTGCTGAAGACGCGAGGAGGGCAGCGGGTCCGCCTCACCGGAAGACCCGGCGGCGGACCAGCCACGTATCCAAAAGTCCCTGCCAAGCGGCCAGGGCCGGATCCTTGGTCGGCAGGCCGAACGCATGCGGCCCGGTCTCAAAGAGATGGGCCTCGACCTTTACGCCCGCTCGCTGCAAGGCGAGGGCGTACAAGGCCCCGTTCGCCGGATGCACGGTCGCATCCTCGCCACCAAAGACCAGGAAGGTCGGCGGCGTCGTGACCGGAATGGTGGCTTCGGCCGACAGCTGCGCCGCGAGACCTTGGGTCTCCGGTCCTGTTCCGACCAAGTGACGGCGCGAGCCCGCATGGGTGAGGGCGGGATCCGCCAGCGTCACCACGGGGTAGAAGAGCACGGAAAAGTCCGGACGGCTGCTGGAGCGTTCAACCGGATCGGACGACTGCGGGTTGCCGGCGTCAAAGCGGGTCGAGACCAGCGCCGCGAGATGCCCTCCGGCCGACGCGCCGGTGATGCCGATCCGCGTTGGATCCACCCCGTACTCGCCGGCATGGGTCCGCACCCAACGCAGGGCGCGGGTGGCATCGTCGAAAGGGGCTGGGTAAAGGTAGCCGTTTCCACCGTGACGGTAGCGCAGCACAAACACCGTGGCCCCGCGCTCCGCGAGCCACGCGACCAGCGCCTGCCGCTCCGTGCCATAGGTCAGCTGACTGTAGCCTCCGCCGGGCAGAAAGACGATCGCCGCGCCGGTGGCATTCGCCGGATTGGCCCGCACCACGGTCAGGGTAGGAACGTCGTTGTCCGCCTGCCCGCGCGCGTCCGGCGCTCCGCCGGGAAAGAGCACGATGCGATCAGCGTCGGCTGCTCGCAGCAGGCCCGCGAGGGCCATCACCCCGAAAACCGTGAGCAGGCGAAGGCAGACCATCTGAGGATGCGAGGACATGGGAGAGTCAGGCTGACGGCGATGGCGATGGCGGGACCATCTCATCGAGATAGCCCTCGTCGTAGGCGATCGCGGTGAAGGCGCCGACGATGCGGGGATCCGGGGGCGTGCCGCCGTAGGTCTGGCGCACCATGTAGCGGAACCCGCGTTCCATCGGATACCCCGGCTTGCCGATATGCGGGGCCAACTCATTCCATGCCGCAATGTGTTCCGGCGCGCTCGCGGGTCGGGCGGCAAACCAGCGGGCCAGCGCAGCATCATCCTCGCCCGCCGCGGTGACGGCGGCCAGCAGTTCCTCCTTCGTCAGGACAAAGTGCTTGAGGAAGGCGCCATCGGTCGCGAGCGGATGGCAGAAGGGCATCGTGAAATCCGGCGCCAGCGTGCCATTCAGGTGGCAGCGCGTCTTGTCCGCCAGACGAGCGAGCCAGACGCAGCCGGCGACGGAGTTATCGGTGGGTCGTCGAAGTTTCATGGAGTGGGGGATGCCGAGGTCGCTGGCGGGTCGTGCCGGGCGACAAACCACTCGACCGTGGTGGTGAGCACCTGGGTGCCCTGCTCATCGTGGACGTCCACGTGCACCTCGAGCAGGGCGCGCCCTCGCTCGCCGAGCGTTTGAAGGAACAGGTCGCGGTCTGTCGGAGCGACCTTGACCCGGCTGTGAATGGCCCCACGGGCCGGCTTGCGAAACTTGGCTTCCACCCGGCGTACGACGGGAAGCACGGGAAAGGGCAGGGTACCGAACTCGCGCAACAAGTACTCACCGCTGGATGCTTCGGCCAGCGCCAGCATCGCACCAGCGTGGACCGTTCCCAGGTGATTGGTGTAGCGGACATCTGCGGGCAGGGACAGCACCCCCTCGGGTTCGTTTGCACGCTCCATTCCGACCAGGCGGTTAAAGGGGATCTCCGTGATATCCACAGGGCGACGGGGTAGCCGTGAGGTTCGCGCGATCAGCGGGGCAAGGCAATGCGCAATCCCGGACCGGGCGGCGGCAGCCCCACAAATGGCCTCAACCTAGCGCGAGGCGGGCCGTCCTGCGGGCGTCGCCGGGGCTTCCTCCATGCCGATCACCGTGGCCTCACCAATCGTCACGGTCCCGCTGCGATCAATCCGGCGCGTCATCACGGCCGCATGCGGCATCTCGCGGCCAAGAAAGGGAGCGGCGGCCGCAATCAGGGGTGGGAGTGATTCGATCAGGTTCACCCCCGCCGAGTTCACCGTCATGCGCGTTCTCCAGAGAGGCAGCAGCGCCTGCCGGGCCACGCTGCCGTAGTCATAGGCGGTCGCGATGACGAAGTAGCAGGAACTGAAGGACTCCTCCACCAGATGACGGGTGCGGGAGTCGCGCTCGCGAAAACGCTGGAAGGGCCCCAAGCCGCTACTCAGCCCCAAAGTTCCCGCCGAGCGAGCGTGCACGACCTCATCGGCGATCACCGCTCCGAATTCGTTGGCAAAGGGCGTGCCGCCAATCAAGGCCGCGCGCTCGAGCAGGTCCTTGCGAAAGGCCAGATCCGAGAGCGCCCGCCCGATCAGTTCCTCCGATCCCTTCACGCCATTGCTCGGGGTGGGCGGGGGATCCTCGCCGGCGGCCAATGCCTCGGCCTCGGCGTTGGCGCGCTCGAGCTCGGCCAGCGGATCCTCGTCGTTCAAGGCGTGGGCTCCATAGCTGAAGACCACCACCAGGTCGGCGGTCGTGGCGCCGTCAGGCGCAGGGACATAATGATTCACCCGCAACGCACGAATCATGATCTCCTGCAACTTCTCCACCGGCGGGACCAGGGATGGGGCTACCCCGTCGCCCAGCGTGAGGAACTTGCCGGGTTGCACGACAAAGGTCGCGGGTTGCGCGGCGGTCGGCGTTGGGCGGCTGCGCCCCTCGGCCGTCATCTCGGTGATGACGTTGAAGTCGAGCTGCGGGTTCTTTTGAAACGACTTCGGGGCAATCGAGAAAACCCAGCGGGCGCCCCGCGTGTCATCGGGGATCTCCAGGGAGCTATCGGCGCCGCGCACGGGCAGCGCGCCGACCGCGAGGGTTGCCAGTAGGAGGAACCGACAGGGGCAGGAGGTCATGGGCGGTGGGACGAGCGGAGGAGCAAGCGGACGCGAATGATGATGGCTGAAGGGGCGCTGAAGCCAAGCGTCGGGTCGCCATTGTCGCTGATCCTAGAAAGCCCCCACGCGGCCCGCCAGAAAACCGGCGGAAACGGCCGCACCATACAACGCCACGCTGACGAGGTGGCGCAGGAGCCTTTTGGTCGAAGCCGCCTTCCTCCAGGGCTCCAGCATGGAGAACGCCGCGCCGCCAGCGGCACCGGCAATCCCTTCCGAGGTCAGGACGGGTGCTGCTCGCAGGCTGGATTCGGCATGGACCCCCGCTACAAACAGCAGACCGACCATGGCGATCATTCCACCACCGACCAGACAGCGGAGTGAAACGCAGGGAGCGGGTTGTTCCGGATCGGTCATGCGACGCCAAGGAGTCAGCAGAGGTACTCGACCAGGGAAAGCCGAAAGGGAGCGCGGCGAACGGCCGCCGGCGTTCACAGCCAGCGCCGCACCCGCTGGAGATACGCCTGGTACGGCGCCCCGAAGCGTGCGAGCAGCGCGCGTTCCTCGGGCATGATTTGGAATACCGTGAGGTAGCCGCAGAATGCGGGTACGAGGAGGAGGCCGGGCAGCGAGCCTGGCCAGAGGGCGACTCCCGCCAGACCGAGGGCCATCCCGACATACATCGGATTCCGCGTGGCCCGAAAAACACCGGTGCCTACCACGGTGCTGGCGCGCCCCGGCTCGAGGGGACTGACGGTGGTCTTCGCCCGACGGAACTCCCTCACGCCCGCGACCGCGAGGGCGATGCCCGCCAGGGCGCATGCAATTGCGACGGCGCGGCGCGCCGGGAAATCAAATCGCGCCGACGGAAAGCTCCGGGTGCAGGCGAAGATGGCTCCGGCCGCGATGAGCCAGACGACCGCAGGGGGGACCCTGAGTTCAAGCGCGCGGAGGGCCTTCATTGGGGTGAGTTGTCCGAACGCGCGCGGTTGCGCCCTCAGAGCAGCCCAAGCTGCGCGTCATCCTCCGACGGGCGCACGGCGATCTTCTTCCGCGGCTTGGCTGCGGGCGAAGCCGGCAGTTCAACGCTGCTGTCGTCGCTCTCGAGCTTGGCGAGGATGACCTTCGCCCGGTCGATCACGGAGAGCGGCAATCCCGCCAGGCGGGCGACCTGAATGCCATAGCTGCGGTCAGCCGCGCCCGGGATCACGCGGCGAACAAACACGATCTCGTCATTCCATTCCTTCACCGCGACCGAGAAATTGCGCAGGCGCGGGAGGTGCTTCTCCAGCTGGGTCAGCTCCTGGTAGTGCGTGGCGAAGAGGGTGCGGGGTCCGCGCTCGGGATCACGGTGGAGGTGCTCCACCACGGCCCAGGCGATGCTGAGACCGTCGTAGGTCGACGTGCCGCGGCCGATTTCGTCGAGGATGATCAGAGAGCGGCTGGTCGCGTGGTTCAGAATGTTGGCGGTCTCGTTCATCTCGACCATGAAGGTCGAGTTGCCGCGGGCGAGGTCATCGCTTGCGCCAACGCGGGAGAAAATCCGATCGACCACCCCGACCCGGCAGCGCTTGGCCGGCACCCAGCACCCGACCTGCGCGAGGAGGGCGATCAGCGCGACCTGCCGGATGTAGGTCGACTTGCCGGCCATGTTCGGACCCGTGATCAGCGCGAGCTGCGCCTCGCCGCTCGCCAGCAGCGTGTCGTTGGGGACGAAGGCCTGACTCCCGCGAGCCGCCGCCGCGGCCGGGTCCTTCAGCACCTGCTCCACGACCGGGTGACGGCCCTCCGTGATTTCGAGCACGTCGCCCTCATCGATCTCCGGCCGCGTGTAGTCCCATTCGCGCGCGAGCACCGCCCAGCCGGCGAGGACGTCGAGCTCGGCCAGCGCGTCGGCGGTGTGAGCCAGCGCAACTGACTCGTCGAGGACCGCGGCGACGAGCGAGGCAAAGAGCTCCTGTTCCCGGGCGAGGGCATTCTCCTCGGCATGAAAAATCTCCTTTTCCTTCGCCCGGAGTGCCTCGGTGACGTAGCGCTCGCCATTGACCGTGGTCTGCCGGCGAATGTAGTCCGCCGGCACCAGGTGGAGATTGGCCTTGGTGACTTCGATGTAGTAGCCGAAGTTTCCCGTGAAGCGCACCTTGAGGCTGCGAATGTTGGTGCGCTCCTGTTCCTGCCGCTCGAGCTCGGAGAGCCAGGTCTTGTTGTCGGTGGTGAGACTCCGCAGGCGATCAAGCTCGGCGTCGAAGCCGGTGCGGATGCAGCCGCCCTCGGAGAGATCGGCCGGCATCTCGTCAGCGAGCGCGCGGGTCAGCAGATCGCGGAGCGCCGGGAGCTCGGCCAGCCGGGGTCCATAGGCCTCGGCGAGCGTGCCATCGAAGGAGGCGAGCAAGCCACGCAGCGGGGGCATCTGCTGCAGGGTGTCGCGCACGCCGCCCAGTTCGCGGGGATTGCGCAGGCGATTCTGCAGCCGGCCCAGGATGCGCGGGATGTCGCGAACGGGGGAGAGCAGCTCCCGCAGCTCGCCAAGGAGTGCGGGACGCGCCAGCAGTTCCGCCACCGTGCCGGAGCGTCGCCGGATTTCCGTCAGGTCGAGCCCGGGCGAGGCCAGCCAGCGTTCCAGCAGACGCGCGCCGGGCGGCGTGGAGGTGCGATTGATGGCGGAGAGCAGGGTGCCCTCGCGGGTCCCGCGGGCTGACTCGAAGATTTCGAGGTTCCGCAGCGTCGCCGGATCGAGGAGCAGGGTGCCGGCGCTGCGGTACTCCTGCAGCGAGCGAAGATTCTCCGGCTTGGCGCAGAGATTCTCCGTGGCGTAATGCACCAGCGCCCCGGCCGGGCCGAGTCCGGGATGGTGGTGGGCGAGTCCGAAGCCTTGCAGATTCAGCACACCGAGGGCGGCCATGACCGCGCGGGCGCCGTCGGCGATCTCAAAGTGATAGCCCGGCAGCTCGGTGACCAGCCGTGGGCTGCAAAAGGCGTGCAGCGCATGGACGGCGGCCTCCTCGTGCGGGGCCGCCTTCCACCGCGCGACTTCGCCCTCGATCACGATGAGCTCGGCCGGGTCGAGGGCGGTCAGGACGGGCAGCAGGTTTCCGGGCTGGGTATCCGTGGCGACGCGGAACTCACCGGTGGAAAGATCAAGCCAGGCGGCGTGGAGCCCATCCCGGTCGAGGGCCAAGGCGCACAGGTAGTGATTGCGGCTCGCGTCGAGCTGGCTCGCGGCGAGGGTCGTGCCCGGGGAAAGGATCCGGGTGAGCTGGCGGCGGACGAGTTTGCCGGCCTTGGCCGGCTCGGCCTGGTCGCAGATCGCGACCTTTTTCCCGGCGGCGAGCAGCTTGTTGACATAGTTATCCAGCGCGTGCGCCGGAATACCGGCCATCGGGGTCTCCTGCCGCTTGGTCAGGGTCAGTCCGCAGACCTTCGACGCGACCACCGCATCGTCAAAGAACATCTCAAAGAAATCCCCGAGCCGAAAGAGGAGCAGGGTGTCCTTGGCCAGCCCACGCCGCACCTCGAAGTACTGCTGCATCATCGGAGTGAGCTTTTCGGCGGGAGCGGACATGGTCGACAGCCCGCGAGACACGGGGATTTTCAGAGGTTTGTCAGTTGTTTTTCGTAAGGACGGGGTGGAACCACAGATTCTCAAACGGATGGGATCAATCGATCCTTTAACCACAGATGGACACAGATCAGAGCAGATCGGCGGTTTCGGTTGGTTGGATCGCATCTGTGTGAATCCGTGTCCATCTGTGGTTAACCGCCTTTACGCCGGCTTTTGCATGGTCAAGTGAGGCCAAATCCTTTCGGCTCCGCGGCATGTCCGTGCTTCCTCTTTTTCATCGGGCGTTGGGTGGGGCGGGCAAACCGCCGTTGATCGTGCTGCACGGGCTGCTGGGATCGTCGCGCAACTGGCAGACGACGGGCACCGATCTGGCGGCGGAAAGCGAGGTCTGGGCGCTTGATCTGCGCAACCACGGCAAATCCCCGCATCATCCGGTCATGGCCTATGCGGCGATGGTCGACGACGTCCTCGGCTGGATGGACGCGCAGGGACTGCACGAGGTGGAGCTGATGGGGCATAGCATGGGGGGCAAGGTCGCCATGCTGCTCGCTTGCCGGCACCCGCAACGGGTCCGGGGCTTGACGATTGTCGACATCGCTCCGCGCACCTATTCCTCGCAGGCGCACCGGGCGGAGTTCACGGCAATGCTGGAACTCAATCTCGACACGCTCCAGTCGCGCGGCGAGGCCGAGCTCCGCTTTGAGGCCCGGGTTGCGGATTGGGCGATGCGAAAGTTTCTGGTGACGAATCTGGACCGGAGCGAGGACGGACAGGGGTGGCGCTGGCAGGTCAATCTTCCGGTTTTGGCCGAGGCCCTACCCGCGCTGGAAGGGAATCCGCTGACGCCTCTGGACCGCTACGACGGTCCCGTGCAGGTCATCGCGGGTGGCAAGTCCCGCTATGTCCGCGACGAGGACCACGCGGCCATTCGCGCCCATTTTCCGAA
>CAYZCV010000073.1:13349-17130 GCA_964476965.1 uncultured Opitutus sp.
GATTCGTTCAGATTCAGGCGCAGCAGCCCGACATCGTGTTCAAGGCGGGCGATCGCGGCCACGAGGCCTTGGGCCGCGCTGCGGCCGCGGTCGGTGTCGCCGGATTGGAACGCCGCGAGCGCAAAGGTGCGCGTGGCACGGGCAATCTCGGCGAATAGCCGCAGGCGCAGCCCGTTGGTCAGCCCGGTCTCGATCGCGACCTGCTCATCCTCGTCGAGATCGCCCGGGATTTTCTCCTTCTGCAATTTCCAGGCCTCCGCGGTGGCGAATTCGAGGATGGCGCCAAAGCGGGCGACCAGCCCGTACGCGGCCATGATCGCGTCGGCCCCGGCCTTCTTGTCGGCCACTCCGGCGCTGAGGCGTCCGAGCCAGGCGGTGTAGTCCTGCACCCAGGCGTTCCAGCCATCGGGCGTGAAGCCGGCGGCGCTGACGGGGAAGCGAAAGTGCAGCACGCGGCTCCGGATCGTCGGCAGGAGGGCGTAGGGCTTGGTCGTCAGCAGGAGCAGGGTCGTGCGCGCAGGCGGCTCCTCCAACGTCTTGAGGAAGGCATTGGCGGTCGCGACATTCATCCGGTCCGCCTCGTGCAGGATGCCGACCTTCTGGGGCGCCACCGATGAGGAAACGGACAGCTTGCGGATGAACTCCCGCATCGTGCCCGGGTCGCGGTCATCGTCGCCGATGCGAATCTGGCGCATCTTGCCGGCCGGGCGGAGGCTGAAGCAATCCGGGTGCTGTTCCGGCGGGAATGATCCGGCGGCCGCGGCCGTGTTGAGCAGTCGGTCCGCGATCGCGTGGGCGACAATGACCAGCGTCTCGTGGTCGTCGGCGGTCAGCAGCAGGCTGTGCGAAAGGCGTCCGCGCGTGATGGCCTGCTCGATGACGGAGACGCCGGGCGTGCCGACGAGCGCCTCGGGCCAGGGCAGGGGAGCAGCGGACATCGGGGGCCGGCAGGGAAGGCGCGGCGCTCAGCCGACGACGGCCTTGACCGCAGTCCGGACCTTGCGGGCGATTTGGTCGGGCTTCAGCGTCCCGTCGATCACCATGAAGCGATTGGGCATGCCCTTGGCCAGAACCAGGTAGCCGGCGCGGATCTTCTCGTAGAAGTCGATGTTCTCCCGCTCCATGCGGTCGGGCAGGTCGGTGGCGCGCTGGCGGATGCGCTGGAGGCTGACCTTGGTCGGGACGTCCAACACGATGGTGAGATCGGGCATGACATTGCCCACCGCGAACCGGTTGATCTGGTTGACCGGATCAAGGGCGAGATTGCGTCCGATGCCCTGATACACCGTCGACGAATCGATGAAGCGGTCGCTGAGGACGCAGGCGCCCTTGAGCAGGGCGGGGGCGATCACCTCGCGGACCAGCTGGGCGCGCGCGGCCGTGAACAGCAGCAACTCGGTCTCGGCGCACATCTCGTCGCCCTTGGAGTTGTGGACGATGATGTTGCGGATCTGCTCGCCGATCTCGGTCCCGCCGGGCTCGCGGACGGTGACCACGTCATGGCCTTGGCCGCTCAGGTACTCGGCGAGGCGGGTGATTTGGGTCGACTTGCCGCTGCCTTCGGAGCCCTCGAAGGAGATCAGCTTGCCGGTGGAGTTCTTTTTCAGAGGCATGGAGAAGGGGGCCGGCGGGGGAGGCGAGGGAGAGTCCTGGGTCCGGGGCCGGCGTGGGGAGAAGCGAACCTTTGGCCGGCGGGGCGGGCAAACAGATTCGCGGGAGAATCTATTCCGCTTCCGGCTGTGTTTACCGTTGAAGGCGCGAGCCAAAGCGGACAACGCTTCCGTCAACGTTTCCACCTGATACGATGACGCCTCTTTTTGCCGCCGCCAACCTTTGGGAAATCTTCCTGCAATGCGACCTCGCCGGTCAGATTATCACGGTTGGCCTGGCGATCTCTAGCATCATCACCTGGGCGGTCATGCTCGGAAAGCGAAATGACCTGGCCGATCTACGGCGGCTGAATCTCGCGTTTGAGCAGCGCCTGCGGGAGGAACGCACGCTGCTGGATCTGCCGGAGTCCTTTCGCAACAAGCGCGTCATTCCCTACGCTGACCTGTTCGCGGATGCCTCCGAGGCCTACTGGCGCGCGGCTTCGATCCTGAAGGAGAAAGGCGAGGATTCGCCCCGCGCGCGGCTGGAGCACGCGGAGAACGCGATCCAGCGTGCGATCGCCCGCCAGGTGCTTCGCTATGAATCGAGCATGATCTTCCTCGCCACCGTCGTTTCCGGCGCGCCTTTCATGGGGCTCCTCGGGACCGTGTGGGGCGTGATGGAGGCGTTCAGCGCCGTGGCCGGCCAGCAATCGGCCGGCATCGCGGCCCTCGCCCCCGGCATTTCCGCGGCGCTTCTGACCACCATCGCTGGCCTCGTCGTCGCCATCCCCTCGATGTTCGGCTATAATTTCCTGCTCGGCAAAACCAAGCAGCTGATCACCGAGATCGAAAACTACGCCAGCTCGCTGGCGGACCGGATCGAGCTCGAGTCCGTTCGCTGAGCCTGCCCGCCATGGCCCGCACCTTTCGCCAACGCCGCCAGATGCACGCGGTCTCCGAGCTCAACGTGACCAACCTCGTTGACCTCGCCTTCGTGCTGCTGATCGTGTTCATGCTCGCGGCGCCACTGCTCGATGCGCCCCCGGAGCAGACGATCCCGGTCAACCTGCCGCAGGAATCGCAGAGCCCCCAGGCCAAGGCCGATCCGGACACGCGATTTGAGTCGATCACGATCCGCGCCAATGGCAGTTATTCGCTCGGTTCCCGCACGGTGACGCTGCCGGAACTCCGGCGCGAACTCGGCCTGCTTTCCAGCCAGACCAATCCCCCGGTGATCCGGTTGCGGGCCGATGCGAGTTCGACCGCGCAGCAGTACATCACCGTCATGGATGAGTTGAAGAAGAACAATCTGACCAAGATCTCCTTCGATACCCAGATTCAGAAGGACTAAGATTTCCGGCGCTGACGCGTTGTCCGGTTGGCCGACATGACTTACTACCGTTCAAATCCCGCGTACCTGACCTCCGTGTTCCTGCACGGAGCCTTGGTGGCGCTGGCGCTGGCCTATGTCTACTGGCGCTCGGTCGTGCAGCCGGAGCCGGCCCCGACGGTGTTCGAGCTGGTGGCGGGTGAGGGCGACAATTACGCGGCGACGGAGGCTCCGGCCCTGGGAACGCCGGGCGGGATCAAGGTGACCGTCCCGGAGATCCCGCGACCCGAACCCACCCCCACCATCACGCCCGCCGAGCCGGAACCGGTCATTCAAGCGGCGCCCGAGCCGGCCGCCCCCAAGGCCGCCGCCGCGATCACCTCGCCGACCATCCCCAACATGGCGCGAAACATCGAGCGCCTGGCGGACAAGCGGGAGGCCAATATTCGCAAAAAGGTCGAGCAGCAGCAGAAGGCGGATGCGGCGGCGAAGAAGAAGGCCGATGATGCCGCCAAGCGCCTGACCAAGGAGGAATTTGACCGCCTGAACGCGGGCAAGAAGAGCAGCACGAAGGCGACGACGAACACGCCTCTCTCCACCAAGCGGATCGACGCTGAGGGGATCGCCAAGGGCGTTGCGGGTGGGTCAACGGCCAACACCAAGGGCGGGGCCGGCGGCACAGCCCTCGCCCGTTCCGAGGGCGACCTGACGGAAGCCTACGCGGCCCTGATTGTGCAGCGCATCCGTCAGGCGCTGGAAAGTGCATCCTTCAACGACGTCGCGGCGGTCATGGTGCAGTTTCAGGTCTCGGCCACCGGCGTGATCTCCGGGGCGCGGATCGTGCAATCGTCCGGGAATG
>CAYZCV010000074.1:0-16913 GCA_964476965.1 uncultured Opitutus sp.
GCCAGAGTAGCTCAGTGGTAGAGCAGAGGACTCATAAGCCTTTGGTCGCCGGTTCAATCCCGGCCTCTGGCACCAATTATCGACAGAAAAAAGGCGGTCCCGCGTACGCGGGACCGCCTTTTTCATGGCTGCCGAGGAATCCGTCTCACTTTCCCGCCGCCCGGGCATCCAGCGGCCGGGCCCAGATGTTGCGGAAGGCGGTCGGATTGCGGTGGTCCTGCAGGGTGATCGGCAGCTTGTCCGCGTGGGCCGCGTACTTGGGCGCCCCGCGGTAGACCGTGGGGCCCTGGATCTCGACGTTGTTCTGGACGAGCACGCCGTTGATGAAGGCCGTGACGCGAGCCGGGCTGACCAGCTGGCCGGTCGCATCGAAGCGCGGCGCGATGAAGACGATGTCGTAGGTCTGCCATTCGCCGGCTGGACGCGCCGGGTTGGCCAGCGGGATGTGCTGCTTGTACACGGAACCCAGCTGGCCGTTGGGGTAGGTCGTGTTGTTGTGCGAGTCCAGGACCTGCAGCTCGTAGAGACCCATTAGGAAAATCCCGGAGTTTCCGCGGCCCTGGCCGTCGCCTTCGATGACCTTCGGCGTGCGGAACTCGACATGAAGTTGCACGTCGCCGAACACCGCCTTGCTGCGCTGGTCGCCAGTTCCGGGTTTCACGACCATGGCGCCGTCCTCAATCAGCCAGCTGCCGCCATTGGCCCGCACCGGCTCCCACGCGGCCAGGCTCTTGCCGTCAAAGAGAACCACGGCATCCGACGGCGGCTGACCGGCTGCGGCCGTGATGACCGGGGGAACTGGGGTCCAGACTTCGGTCGCCTCGGGCGGCGGCAGCTCGGGTGCGGCGACGGGAGCGGCGGCCTGCGCCAGCGAGGCGAAGGAGGCGAGGGTGCAAAGCAGGGCGGGGGTTTTCATGGTGGGGCGATTCAGGTTGGGGCGGTAAGAGGTCTCGTGGTAGCCAGGCCGGGGTCGGCTGGCTGGCGGAGGTTACTTGGTCTGCAGGTAGGCGACCACATCGGCCACATCCTGGGCGGACAGGCCAAGCTGCTCGGCGCTCAACATGAGCGAGCGGGGGAGGTTCTTGCGGGACTTGATCCGGTCGGCGGGGACGAGCTGGGTCAGTCCGCCGGTCGAGCGGATGATGACCGGATCCGTGTTGGCCAGGATCATGCCATGGATCGTCTCGCCCGTGGTGGTGAGGATCTCGGTCCCGCCATAACCGTGGGCAATATCCGCGGAAGGATTGAGCAGGGAGCGGATCGCCACCTCGGTGGTCTGCCGGCTGGCCCAGCCATCAAGCGTCGGCCCGTACTCCACGCCGCTGTCGCCGATCCGGTGGCAAAGGAGGCAGGCCTGGGCCAGCGGTGCGCCGCGGGCCGCGTCGCCCTTCAGCGCGAGGACCGCGCTCACGTCCGGCAGGGCCGAGGTGGCGGGCGGCTCCGGAACCGGGCTCGCGACAATCGTCACCGCCGACGGGTCATAGAGGCCGCGCCGCTTGAGCTCGGCATTCAAGTCGTTGCCGGCCCAGCGGCTGTCCTTGTAGTTGAGAATCCACCACAGGGCCGTCTCCTTGACGGCGGCGTCGCCCTGCTGGGCGAGGTCAAGCAGGGCCAGGGCGGCCTCGCGGGTTGGGGTGAAACCAAGGGCGGTCACTGCCGCCAGCCGGTCGGCGCCGGAGAGATCGGCGTGACGCGCCCGCGCGGCAAAGGCGCTGGCCGCCTCGGGGGGCGTCAGGCGCCACACCAGGCCCGCGGTCGCAGGCGTCCAGCGGGTGGGATCACCGGACGGCTTGAGGGCCGCGAACACGGCGGCCTCCTTGCCGGTGGTGCCGAGGCCCCACGCCTCGAGGTAGGTGCGGTCCTTGCCGTCATAGCCCTGAGCGAGCGTCAGCAGAATCTCGCCCGACTGCGCGAAGGGAACGTCGCGCATCGAGAGTGCGACCTCGCGGCGCACCGCGGCGGACGGATCCTTGGCCAGCGCGCGGGCATGGCTG
This sequence comes from uncultured Opitutus sp., assembly GCA_964476965.1. GTDB lineage: Bacteria > Verrucomicrobiota > Verrucomicrobiia > Opitutales > Opitutaceae > CAMAXB01. Next base: position 1,995 of record CAYZCV010000074.1, read on the forward strand.
AGCAGATTGTGGCCGGACTTGCGCAGCGTCCGGTAGGCGGCCACGCGCATCAGCGGCTCGTCGGCCCGAAGGAGGGCTTCGACGCGGGCGAGGCCCGATGCCCCGAGTTCGGCCAGCAGATGGATGGCGCGGCCGCGCACGTAGGGATTGGCGTCGGTGAGCAGTGCGGCGACCGCAGGCACGGCCTTTTCGCCCAGCGCGCGCAGCCGCATGTAGCCGAGGGCGCGAACGTTGACCGCCGGGCTGCGCAGCGCCGTGATCTGACCTTCGGTGGTGGCGAGGTCGAATTTCGGCGCCACGGATTTGAAGCCCTTCGGCGCGATGCGGTAGATGGCACCCGAGGCCGTCTTGTCCAGGTCCTGGTGTCCGCCCACGCGGGGGTCGAACCAATCGGAGACGTAGATCGCACCGTCGGGGCCGACCGCGATGTCGGACGGGCGGAACTGCGTGCGCAGTTCACCGGTGATCGATCGCGCGCCGCCCTTGAAATCGACGCCCTCGAACTGGCCGGTGGTGTTACTGGTGAAGAAATTGAAGCGGTCCAGCGCGTAGCCGGCTCCATCGGCCTTGGGGAAATAGCCAAACACGACATTGCGGGCGGCCTCGCAGCTCAGGAGCACGCCGCGCCACTTGTCGCCCAGGGCGTCACCCTCGTAGAAGACGATCCCCGTCGGCGAGCCGCCGCCGTAGACGTCGCCGGCCGGAGCAATGCCGGGGTCGTCCTGGCGCCACTCCGCGACCGGAATGGTCTGGCCCGGGCGGCGGTCGGCATTCCAAGAGCGAAGTCCGTCACGCGAGGTGAAGCCGTAGTTGCCGTACTCGAGCAGGAAGGCGGTGCGGCAGGCCGGGGGATCATCGTTGTCGTTGTAGAAGACATCGCCGAAGGAGGTGACCGTCTGCTCGTAGCTGTTGCGGTAGTTGAAGCCGATGATCTCCGCCTGCGTGCCATCGGGATTCATGCGCATGGAGAAGCCGCCGACGTAGACATGACCGTCGTCGCTCTTCTTGCCCGAGAAATCAGCGGGCTTCCAGCCGTAGACCGGGACGGCGCCGCCACTATTGACCGGATCGTAAATGCTGCCGACCCGGAAGGTGCGACCGGACCGGTCGGTGAACATGGCGCCCGCATTGCCCTGATTGAGGTAGTAGCGGCCGTCCGGGCCGAAGGTGACCGAGTGGAGCGAGTGGTCGTGATTGCGTCCGTTGAAGCCGGTGAGCAGGACCTCGCGGGTGTCGATGGCCGGGTCGAACTTCCGGTTGCGGTCAACGTCCGTGTAAACGATCAGATCCGGCGCATTGGAAACAATGATGCGGTTGTCGATGACCGCGATCCCGAGCGGGGCGACCAGCGTGGGCTCCTGCACAAACACGGAGCTGGCGTCCGCCACGCCGTCGCCATCCGTATCCTCGAGGACCATGATGCGGTCGCCCTTGGGATCGCGATTGCTCCGCCGGTAGTTCGCGCCCTCGGCGACCCAGATGCGCCCCTCGGCATCGATGTCCATGTTGGTCGGGTTGCGGAGCTGCGGCGTCCGGGCCCAGATGGTCACCTCCAGATCGTCGGGCAGCGAGAAAAGCTCTGACGGCACGATCGTGGGACCGGTGGGTTCCTCGGCGGCGGTGGGCGGCGTGGGCGGGGTCTGGCTCCACAGGGCGAGGGGAGCGCACGCGAGGGCGAGGGAACCGAGCAGGGAGGTGCGTTTCATGGGTAGGAAGTGGGGTGGAGTGAAAGGGTCGGGCCCGTACCGGGAGGGTCGGGGACCGGTTCGGTGGTCAGGCCGGGGCGGCGCTCACCGCCATGGCCAAGGCCAGGCGAGAGGGGCAGGACGGCGGGGCATGAACTCGGGGTGGTTTTAACCGCGACGGGGGTGGCCGCGGCAAGGGGAAAGAAAGCGGACCAACGGACAAAGCCGTGAAAGCACGGCGCTGGCAAGGGAAACGGCCGCGGGGATCGGATTTCCCGCGGCCGTCAAGCAGAGCTTAGTAGAGGTAGTCGTTCAGCAGATTTTCCAGGTACTCCTGGCGGCCGGACCGGAGCTTGGGCTCCCCGAGCTTGGTCTGCACCAGGCGATCCAGTTCCTTGAAGCCCACCTTGCGCTTGGCGATGTCCCGCCCGAAGCCCTCGTCATAGCTGGCATAGCGGTCGGCGACGAAGCGCGTGAGCTTGCCGTCGGCGAGAATCCGTCGCGCCACCTTGAAGGCCAGGGCGTAGGCATCCATCCCGCCGATGTGGGCGTGGAAGAGGTCCTCGATGTCGATCGAGGGGCGGCGCAGCTTGGCGTCGAAGTTGAGGCCGCCGCGGCCGAGACCGCCGGCCTTCAGGATGGAGACCATCGCGAGCGTGAGCTCCTTCACGTCCGTGTTGAACTGGTCCGTGTCCCAGCCGAGCAGCGGGTCGCCCGTGTTTGCGTCGATCGACCCGAGCATGCCGGCCGCAGCCGCGACCTCGATCTCGTGCGAGAAGGAGTGTCCGGCCAGCGTGGCGTGATTGGTCTCAATGTTGAACTTGAGGTGCTTGGCCAGCCCATGGGTGCGCAGGAAGGCTATGCCCGACGCAACGTCGAAGTCGTACTGGTGCTTGGTCGGCTCCTTGGGCTTGGGCTCGATCAGGAACTGGCCGTCGAAGCCGATGGCCTTGGCGTAGTCGACCGCCATGTGAAGGAACGCCGCCAGGTGCGCCTGCTCGCGCTTGAGATCCGTGTTGAGGAGGGTCTCATAGCCTTCGCGGCCACCCCAGAACACGTAGTTCTCGCCGCCGAGTTCCTGCGTGACCTCGAGCGCCTTCTTCACCTGCGCCGCCGCGTAGGCGAACACATGGGCGTCAGGATTGGTGGCCGCGCCATTCATGTAGCGGGGGTTCGAAAAAAGATTGGCCGTGCCCCAGAGGAGCTTGATGCCGGTGGCCTTCTGGAGGGCCTTGGCGTGCGCGACGATCTGGTCGAGGTTGCGGTTCGATTCGGCGAGCGACCGTCCCTCGGGCGCGATGTCGCGGTCGTGGAAGCACCAGAAGGGAACGCGGATCTTCTGGAAAAACTCGAACGCGGCATCGAGACGCTTCTTGGCCACGGAGAGGGCGTCGCGGCCCTCCTCCCACGGACGCCGGATGGTGCCGGGACCGAAGGGATCGCCGCCGGTGCCACGGAAGGCGTGCCAGTAGGCGACGGAGAATCGCAGGTGCTCGGACATCGGACGGCCGTCGATGATCTCCTCCGGATTGTAGTGCCGGAAGGCGAGCGGATTGGCGGTGCCGGTGCCTTCGAAGGCAATCTTGGGCACGGGAATTTGGGAGCGGGTTTTCATCAGGTGAGCATGGGTGGGATAAATCAAGACCGCCGGGTTGGCGGGAGGACTGAGTATGCCAGCTTGGCCGTCGTCTGGCTAGGGTTCCCGTCTCGACTTTTAGGTCAATTGTGTCAGCCGTTTTTCTCCCATGACAAACCGGGTCACCTCGCGCCTCGGCGTACGTGAGCGAATTCCCCTCCGCGGAGGCCACTCGTTCCGCCTGCTCCGCTGGGACGAAAGTCTCAGCGACGTCCAGGTCGTGCTTTCCCCGTGGAGCCGGCTTCGGATCAAGGGCGAGGGCGCCCACTGGCATTACCATCAGGAGCTCGAGCTCATCGTGTTCGAATCGGGCCGCGGGACGCGCTTCGTGGGGGACCACATTGCAGCCTTCGAGGCCGGCGACGTGGTGCTGCTGGGGTCCCATGTTCCCCACACGTGGCAGACGCAGGGCGTGACGTCAGGCTGGGCGGTGCAGTGGCTTTTCCCGCCGGAGCACCCCTTCTGGGCCTTTCCGGAGACGCAGGGGCTGGCCGCCCATTTTGCCGAGGCCGGGCGAGGCATCCGATTTCGCGGCGCGGCGGCGGCGCGCATCGCCCAGCTCTTTCCCCCCATGGCCGGCGCCGGGGCGCCCGGCCGGCTGGGCGCGTTGCTGCAGATGCTGGCGATCGCGGCGGGAGCGTCCGCGCGCGAACGCGAGTTCCTTTCCAGCCGCCAGCTTTCACCCTCGGAGGAGAGCGGGCATCAGGATGCGGTGCGGGTGGCGGTCCGTTTTCTCCTGGCGAACTTTCGGGAGCCCATCCGCCTCGACCAGTTGCTGAAGGCCACCGGCCTGAGCAAGTCCACCTTCTCCCGCCGCTTCCATCAGCATGCGGGCCGCACCGTGAGCGAGTTTCTGCAGGAGGTCCGCCTGGAGGCGGCCTGCCGTGATCTCATCGGCTCGTCCCGGCCGATCGGGGAGATCGCCCATGCCAGCGGCTTTTCCGAGATCTCCTTTTTCAACCGCCTGTTTCTGCGCGCCCGCGGCTGCACACCGAGCGCTTTTCGGCGAAAGTCCCGGAGCCGGACCTGATTTCAGCTGGATTCGAAGTCCGTTCCGGCCGGAGGGCGGCGCTGGCCCGCCACGAAACGTTCCAAGATGGCCACGGCCTGGGCCGGGCCGTCCTCCTGCCGGAGCTGAGCGCCGACGTCGGCCGCCCGGCGGGTGACCACTTCGTCAGACTCCAGCCGGTCCAGCGCCCCGGCGAGGCGCTCAGGCCAAGTCCGGCGTCGCAGCCGGAAGCCGCAGCCGAGACGCTCGATCTCACGCCCGAAGAAGGCCTGGTCGGCGATGTGGGGCACAATGATCTGCGGCACGCCGGCGTGGAGCGCACTGGCCGTCGTTCCCGCACCCCCGTGATGGATCACGACGCTGGCGTGGGTGAACAGCTGATCGTGCGAAACAGGCCCGACCGCTCGGATGTTCGGATGGCCGGCCGGCACCTCGAAACGCGTCCAGCCGTGTTGGAGGATGATCCGTCGGTTTCCCGGCCACGTCTGGATGAAGCGGCGGAGGGTCGCCCCGGGGTCGCGGTCAACCATGCTCCCGAAGGTCAGCACCGGTACCCGGTCGCCGCCGGTGAAGGCCCGCAGTTCAGCGTCGAGCGCCGGATCGGAGGGTGACTGCCAGCGGCAGTAGCCGCTGAAATGAAAGCGGGGATCCAGCTCGGCGCCCGCCGGGCGCATCAGAGCAGCGGATACACCGACGAGCACACAATCGGCCGGGGTGGAGAAGAATCCGCGGGTCTTCGGCAGGCCGGCCGCTCGCAGCGGGCCGGCGACGGCCCGGTTCACCACCCCGTCCGCCACCCGGTCGGCGCTCCGCCAGAGCCAGCGGTTCCATCCGCGGCGAACCGTCCGCCCCAGCCACGCGGGCGAGGGGAAGCGGTCGGGCGGGTAGTCGGGTGAGGGGGTGACGTGGTGGGCAAAGGCAAAGGTCGCGAAGGCCACGCCATGGCGGTCGGCAAACCCGCGATTGAGCGGAAAGAGGTAGCTGGAAACGAGCAGATCAGCCGTCGCCACGGCGCGATCGAGGATGGCGGCCGTTTCGGGCAGGTGCTGGCTGAAGGCCCGGTACACCTCAAGCAGCTGGCCCAACGGCGTTCGGCGGACCATCAGTCGCCCCATCCAGAACCGTAGATCCGGATGGGTCCCGGTGCTCAGGGCGGGAATGAACGCGAGGTCCGCCCGCTCAATCTCCTCCCGGAACGCCGGCAGCGCCACAAAGCCGACCGCATGCCCCGCTTGACGAAGGGCGAGCCCGAGCGCAATTAGGGGATAGATGTCGCCGGTCGAGCCGTGGGAGGTGAGAATGACGCGCATGGCGAGCGGAGCCGCGGATGGGGCGGGGCTTGGTCAGGCAGGACGATCGTCAGCCCGTGACCGGGCGCAAGTGGGCGGGCCGGTTTAACGACCCGCCAGGAGCGCGCGCAACTCGGCCTCCGGCTCCTCATGGTTCTGGGCCACGGCGAGCGCCAGCGCCTCCTCGAGCACCGGACGGGCCTCGGCCGTCCGTCCCATCCGCAGCAGCAGTTTGCCGAGGAGGATGCGCGGCATCATCCAGTCGGCTTTGCGGGCGACACAGAAGCTGTAGTGGAGCGCGGCCTCCTCGGCCTTGCCCTCGCCATCGAGCGCCTGCGCCAGGCTGAAGCGGAAGAGCTCGTTCTCGGGCTGCTGGGCGACCAGCGCCGCAAAGCGCGCCGAGCGCGGCGGGGCGCTCATGCGTCCTCCACCAGGATGAGCACGGCGGTGGAATTGTCCGGTCCGCCCCGCGCATTGGCCCAGCGCACGACTTCCACCAGGCGCTCCTGCAGGGGAATCGGCCGACTGAGGACGCGCAGGAGATCCGGTTCGCTCAGCATGCGCGTGACGCCATCCGTCACGAAGAGGTAGAGGTCACCGACCTCGATCGGCAGGGTCTGCACATCAACCGCCGGCGGTGTGGGCTGGCCGATGCAGCGGGTCAGCGCATTGCGGTAGTGCTCGTGCACGAAAACCTGCTCGCCCTTGGCGCGGCGCTGGCGGGCCTCGTTCTCGACCGAATGGTCCTCCGTGAGCAGCGTCAACTGGCCCTGGCGAATGCGGTAGCAGCGGGAATCCCCGACATTGGCAAGCAGCAGAGACCGGCTGCGGAACGCGCCAAAGGTGAGGGTGGTGCCGATCCCGACGTTCGGGCTCATTTTTTGGCCGAGGGTCCCGACCTGGCTGTTGGCCGCGAGGGCGATGGGCACCAGGTCATCGGCTTCCATCGGGCTCGCCGCGGCGAGGGCCGCCGCGACGACGTCCAGCGCACGCTGCGCCGCTTCCGCTCCGCCCGGGAGGCCGCCGACACCATCCGCCACCCCATAGGCGGCCCGCTCGTCATCCCGGAGGAAGCGGTCCTCGTTCTGACGACGGACACGGCCGATGTCGGTGAGCGCGGCAGAACTGAATCTCATAAGTCGGCGCGCAGCCTAGCGACCCGCCCGCATCAAACGAAAGGCTGAAATCGCTCGGTGCGGTTTTGCGCCGTCATGCGTACGTAGTCCTGCTTAGGCAAACAGTCCAAAAACAGCCGGCCGTAGGGCTTGGTCACGACCCGCGAGTCGAGCAGCGTGATCACTCCGCGGTCTCTCGCCGTCCGGATCAGCCGGCCGATTCCCTGACGAAAGGTGATCAGGGCGTCGGGCAGTGTGAGTTCATTGAAGGGATTGCCGCCGCGCTCGCGAATCCACTCGGTCCGGGCCTCGAGGACCGGATGGGTTGGCACCTCAAAGGGCAGGCGCGTGATGATCACCTGACTCAGCGCATCGCCCGGAACATCAATCCCGGTCCAGAAACTGTCGGTGCCAAAGAGAATTCCATTTCCGGCCGCCCGCAATTGCCTTGCGAGTTCCGTGCGGGAGTGGTCGCGGCCCTGCATGAAGAACGGCCGGCGGGCGCCGTCGAAGATCGGTTCCAGCTTCTCGGCCACAGCGCGCATGTCCTGGTAGCTCGTGAAGAGGACGAGGGAACCGCCCTGGGTCCGGCGGCAGCAGAAGTCGATGTAGTCGGAAAGGGTCTCCAGCGACAGCCGCGCATCCTGGGGGGAGGGCGCCGGCACGTCCGAGGCCACGAAGACCCGCATGCGCCGCTCGAAATCAAACGGGGAATGCTCGATCGCCGTGCGCACGCCCTGCGCGCCGATCCGTTCCTGGAAGGGTTCAATGTGCCCGCCCATCGCCAGCGTTGCGCTGGTACAGATGACCGAGGTCTGCCGCTCCAGCAGGGTTTCGCGGAGAAAGGGCGCGACATCGATCGGTGCCGTCCGCAGCGTCACGATGGTCTGCCGGCGTCCGCTGCGCTCGACCCAGTAGACAAACTTGTCCTGCTCAGCGACCGCGAGGAATTGCTTCAGCGTCGTCTGGTAGGTCCGGATCTTCGTTGCCTGCTCGAGCAGTTCGTCGCGCTCACGGCCATCGTCCATGTGATCGGCCCGCGTGCGGACCGCCTTGTGCAGCGCGAGCAGCGGTCCGTCCAGCCACGCCTCGGCAAAACCCTCCTCGCGGACGCGCACGATCGACTGCTTCGTCAGCAGGCGCTCGTCGAGAAAGGCGAAGAACTGGTGCGAGGCCTCGAGTGCGTCGCCGACCAGCTGTCGGTCGGTGGCGTCACCGTGTCGCTGCAGCAGGCCTTTTTTCGTCTTCGGGTTGTAGAGATGGCGCAGAAGGCGCTCGGTTCCGTAGCTGCTCAGGCGCACACCGAAATGCTCGGTCGCGACCTCGGGCACGGTGTGCGCCTCGTCGAGCACGACGAAGTCGTCGGGGAAAAGCACGCCGCGGCCGCTGCCCTTGTCCGCCGCGCCGGCATTGATATGCGTGAAGAGCAGCGAGTGATTCACGATCACCAGATTCGCGCTGCGGATACGGGCCCGCGCGCGCTGGTAGAAACACTTTTCGCAGTCGCAGTACTTGCGGGCGCAGGCGGACGAGTCGGCGTTCACCAGTTCCCACACCTCGGGTGCCGGGGCGGGCGCGAGTTCGTGCCGCAGGCCCTCGGCTGTGGTCTCCGCCCAGGCCGCGATCCGCTGCAATTCGGCGTGCTCGGGCGTGGCGAAGAGCTCGTGCTTGTCGCGCAGGGCCGTCGCGAGGCGGGTGGGGCAGAGGTAATTGGCCTTGCCCACCAGCACCGCCGCCTTGAAGCCCGCGTAGTTCGCGAGCTCGGGCTCTCCTGCCAGGATGCGGCGGCAAAGGGGCAGGTCCTGTTGCTCGAGCTGCTCCTGCAGCGCGATGGTGTGGGTCGAGACGATCAGCTGACGGCTCTGGTCCACCGCGTGGATGATGCCGGGCAGCAGATAGGCGAGGGACTTGCCCACGCCGGTACCGGCCTCAAACAGCAGGGCCTCGTCGTCATGCATGGCTGCGGCCACCGCACGGGCCATTTTTTCCTGCTGCGGGCGGTGTTCGAGCTTGAGATTGGTGCAGAGCCAGCCGGTCTCGGCGAAGAGCTTGGCGGCGAGGACCGGCGCCCGCGAGGGGGGCGGGGGCGGCGGAAGCGCATCGGAGTCATCGCGGAGGCCAATCATGAAGGGATCAGCGTTGGCCAGAGCGGCCCAAGCGCAAGCAGGGAGCGCGCGGCCTCCGAAGCGATCGTCGTGAACTCAGAGGGTTGCACCGGGTCAGGGCAGGAAGTAATCTTCCCCCCATGCACGCCTCCTGGACCGAAACCCTGGCCGATTTTCTCCGTCGCGAGCCGGGCGTCGAGGCCGTGCGGCTCGATCCGGAGTCGCGCACCGTGAAGGTGGCGACGCTCGGCGAGGTCGATGTGGCGGCGATTCAAGCGCGGCTCACCGAAATCCTCGGGCAGGTCGTCGCCGAAGTGTCGCGTGACGCGTCGGTGCCAGCGGGCTTCGTTCTGCGCCGGGATGGGGCGGTCACGGAGCTGGCCGAGGTCAGCTGCGCGACGGCCCCCACGTTTTGGAAGTGGCGCGAATTCGCCTGGCCGGAGCCCGAGGCGGCCGAAGCGGCCGAGGCGCGCGAACCGGAGTGGAAAGAGCTCGCCTGGTTCGCCGGCGTCTGCGGCGTCGTGGGTTTGGCGGCGGCCTTGACCAAGCAGTTCGGCGTCGGCCCGGCTTGGACGTCGACTGCCTTGTACGCGATTGCCCTTGTCGCCGGCGGCTGGGATGCGGCCAAGGACTCATGGGAGAATATCCGTCAGGGGAAACTCGATATCCATTTCCTCATGCTCGCCGTGGCGGTGGGCGCGGTGGCCATCGGTGCGTGGGGCGAGGCCGTCCTGCTGCTGTTCCTGTTCTCCGCCTCCGGCGCGATGGAGGAGTTCGCCCTCGATCGGACTCACCGTGAGGTCAACGCCCTGCTCAAATCCGCTCCAAAATTCGCCTCGCTGATTCTCCCCGAGGGCGGCGAGCGCGAGATCCCGGTGGCCGAGCTCAAGGTGGGCGACCGCGTGCTGGTGCGACCGGGCGGTTCCTTTCCCGCCGACGGACATGTGCTCAAGGGCAAGAGCGCCTGCGACGAGGCGGCCCTGACCGGCGAGTCGCTGCCGGTCGAAAAGGCCGTGGGTGATGCGGTGTTCAGCGGAACGATCAATCTCTGGGGCGCGGTCGAGTTCGAGGTTCAACGCCTTCCCGCGGAGAGCACGCTGTCGAAAATCATTCGGCTAATTCAGACCGCGCAGAAACTCCGCGCGCCGAGCGAGCGCTTCACGGACAAGTTTGGCGGCACCTACACGCTGGCGGTGCTCGGCGCTTGTGCGGCGATGTTCCTCGTCTGGTGGCTGGTGCTGGACATCCCGCCGTTCACCAACCAGGGAACCGTGACCTCGGCCTTCTACCGGGCGATGACGCTGCTCGTCGTGATGAGCCCCTGCGCCCTCGTGCTCTCCATCCCGTCGGCCATTCTCGCCGCCATCGCCTGGGGCGCGCGTCATGGCGTCCTCTTCCGCGGCGGGGCGGCGATCGAGAAGCTCGCCGATATCTCGGTGATCGCGCTCGACAAGACCGGCACGCTGACCACGGGCGAACTCGCGGTGGTGGGCTACGAGAGCTTTCCACCCGGGCGCGAGCAGGAGATCATGGAGCTCGCCTACGCACTGGAAGCCAACTCCCAGCACCCGCTGGCCCGCGCCATTGTCCGGGATGCGCGCGCGCGCGGCGTACGCGCGCTCGATCTGGCCGAGTTTCAGTCGCTGACCGGCAAGGGGGTACGCGGCCGGGTGGGGGACGCCCAGGTCATGCTGGGGCGCCGCGAACTGCTCGAACAGGGGCCGCTCGCGGAATGGGCGAAGACTCTTCCCTCGGCCGCCGCTGAACTCGCCGAGGTCTGGGTCGTTGGCCGTGATCTGGTTGGCCGGGTCTTGCTCAAGGATGAGCTCCGCCGGGAATCCCGCGACGTCCTGGCCCAGCTAAAGAAGGAGGGCATCCGCAGCGTCATGCTCACGGGCGATCGCCGCCAGACGGCCGAGTCCGTGGCTCGCGAGCTCGGCGTCGAGGAGGTTCGCGCCGGGCTCAGCCCGGAGCAAAAGGTTGCGGCGATCCAGGAGCTGCGCGCCGGCGGAGCCAAGGTCGCCATGGTCGGCGATGGGGTGAACGACGCACCAAGCCTCGCGGCGGCGGATGTGAGCGTTGCCATGGGTGCCCGCGGCAGCGATGCCGCCCTCGAACAGGCGGAGGTCATCCTCATGCACGATCGCATCGAGAACGTACTGTCCGCCCTGCGGCTGAGCCGCCGCGCGCGTTCGGTGATCCGGCAGAATCTGACGATTTCCCTCGGCGTCGTGGTCATCATGGCGATCGCTTCCGTGTTCGGCCTGGTCCCGCTCGCCATTGGTGTCGCCGCCCACGAGGGCAGCACCGTTCTCGTCTGCCTGAACTCCTTGCGCCTCCTGTTCGGCTCGAACCGGACCTAGTCGTTTCGGGTTTTGACCCGGAGGTGGAACTTTTCCACCCTCGGTCCTGTCGCAGGATGCGACTCGTCCTCGCTTCGACTCTTTTTCTCCCATGAATGTGAGCCATCTCCCCTCGCTCGGTCTGCGCGCCGGGCTTCTTGTCCTGATCGTGGCGGCCGTCGCGGGTTGCACGTCCTCCCGTAACCTTCCGGTGTACCGTCCGGGTCAGGTCAACCAAGCCCGCACGACGGAAATTGGAATCATCCACAGTGTGCGCCCAGTCGTGATCGAACGCGACACCGGCGTCCGCACCTCGGTGGGCGCCCGTGCCGGGTCGTCGGTCGGACGCGCGGTTGCGATTGGAGCCAATCCGGCCGTTGCGATCGCGGGTGCCGCCGGATCTGTCGTGGGGGAGATGGCGGGACGCGCGATTGAGGGCATGGCCTCACGCGTCGAGGGTCAGGAGATCGAGGTGCACCTCGACGACGGCAATACGGTCACGGTGGTGCAGGAAAACAATCCGCCGTTCGTCGGCGGCGAGCGCGTGCGGCTCGTCCGCACCGGCACGCATGTCGAGGTCGTCTCCGATCTGCCCGACGACGCGAATCGCTACGCCGGACCGTAAGGAATTTCGAATTTTGATTTTTGAATTTCGATTGCGGAACTGAGCTGCGAATAGCCCGGTGGCGCCCCGCTGGACTGGAGTCATTCCGCCCGGCTTGAAATCAACATTCGAAATTCAAAATTCGAAAATCCCTAACCGGTGATCATCACCTGGTCGCCGACGCGGACTTCGTCGTAGAGCTCGATCAGGTCTCTGGCCTCGACGAGGACGCAGCCGCCACTCTGGGGCTGACCGAGCTTGTCCTCGTGATTGGTCCCGTGGACGTAGATGTAGCGCGCATAGCTGTCCACATTGCCGCCGGCGTTGACCCCGTCCTCCAGCCCGCGGAGCCACAGGATCCGCGTCGTGATAAGATTGCTGCGCGCATTCTCCTCGTCGCCGTATTCGGAGAAATGGCGACCGGTCGGGACCCGCGACTTGAAGACCATGCCGGGCGGCTGCCCGGCTCCGATGCGCTCAGCGATGACGTGTAAACCGGTCGGCGTGCCCTGCGAGTCCTTTACGTTGGACGGCGGGCGGAGCGAGGTGGAGATCACGTAACTCTTCACCGGCAGGCTGTTGCGATAAAATTGCAGGGTCTGTGTGCTGATGCGCACGAGCAGCACCCGGTCTGCGGGCTTGATGCCGAGCCGGACGCACGTTTGCATGAACAATTCCCAAGGAGTCTCCATCGTGAACAATAACCAGTATGTTGTCGGTATCGTCGGCGCCACAGGCGCTGTCGGTCAAGAGCTTGTGCGCCTGATGCATGAGCGGAATTTCCCGATCAGCCGCCTGCGGCTGTTCGCCTCGGCCCGTTCGGCCGGTAAGGTCGTGGAGTTCCAGGGCCGGAAACTGGTGATCGAGGAGGCCAAGGCCGGTGTGTTTGCCGACGTCGATGTCGCCTTCTTTGCGGCCGGTGGTTCCGTCACCCGCGCGCTTGCCGCCGATGCGGTCAAGGCCGGCTGCCTCGTGATCGATAAGAGCTCGGCCCTCCGCCAGGACCCCAAGGTTCCGCTGGTCATCCCGGAGATCAATCCGGAGAAGCTCCGAACCCACGGCGGCATCATCGCGAACCCCAATTGTTCCACCGCTGTCATGCTGATGGGGCTCTGGCCCTTGCATCAGCTCTTCGGGGTGAAGCGCATCTTCGTTTCGACCTACCAGTCCGTCTCCGGCACCGGCGCCGAGGCGGTCCGTGAGCTCGACGACCAGGTTCATGCGCTCGTCGAGGGCAAGCCCGTCCCGCGCAAGGTTTACCCGTACCAGATCGCGTTCAACTGCATCCCGCAGGTGGATACCTTTGGTACCGACGGCTACACCGGCGAGGAAACCAAGATGGCCCAGGAGAGCCGCAAGATCATGGGCCTACCTAATCTCAAGGTCTCTGCGACCTGCGTCCGCGTCCCGGTCGTCCGCGCCCACTCCGTCGCCGTCAGCGCCGAGTTTGAGCGCCCCGTGAACCTCGAGCAGGCCCGGGCCGCGATCGCCGCCTTCCCTGGCGCGGTGCTCGTCGACGACCCGGCGCAGTCCAAGTACCCGACCCCCCTCGACTTCGCGGAAAAAGTGAAGTGCGGGGTGGGCCGCCTGCGCATCGACACGGCCCTGGACAACGGCCTGTCCTTCTGGGTCAGCGGCGACAATCTGTGGAAGGGCGCGGCGCTCAACGCGGTGCAGAACGCCGAGCTCATGGCCCGTGAGGGCCTGCTCCGGCCCAAGGCCGTTGCGGCCGCGGTCTGACGACTGCGGAGTTAACGGTTGGGGGTTCGGAGTTGGAGGTTCGTGACCGCGGCTCCGCCGCCACCGTTAAATCCGATCCCGCGCTGTTTAACTCCCGACTTCCAGCCACCAACTCCTCACTTTCCGCCCCCACTATAGCCTTGTCAGCCCGCGGGGCCGCCCGCTTCACTAGTCGTTCGCCTTGGACGGCTAGCTCAGTTGGTTAGAGCATCTCGTTTACACCGAGAGGGTCGGGGGTTCGAGTCCCTCGCCGTCCAGACGAGACTGCCGTTTACGCTGCTTCCTCCTCCTTTTAACCACCACCCATGCGACACACGATCTCCGTCCTCGTTGAGAACAAGTTCGGCGTTTTGGCGCGCGTTTCCGGGATGTTTTCCGGCCGCGGCTTCAACATCGACTCCCTCAACGTCGCCCCCACCCACGACCCGTCGCTGTCTCGGATCACCGTCGTCCTCAAGGGCGATGAGTCCGCGCTGAACCTCGCGGTCAAGCAGCTGGTCAAGCTGGTCAATGTCGTCGAGGTGGTCGACTTCACCGAGGGCATGGCGGTCGTCCGCGAGCTCGTGCTGCTCAAGGTCAAGGCCGACACCCGCACGCGCTCGGAGATCATGCAGATCTGCGACATCTTCCGCGCCAAGATCGTCAATGTGTCCACCGACTCGGTCATCATCGAGGTGACCGGCGACGAGGGCAAGGTGAGCGCCTTCATCAATCTGATTGAGCCCTTCGGTATTCTCGAGCTCGCGCGCACCGGCCAGCTCGCGCTCAAACGCTGATTCTTCCAACCCCAACCCGATCCCACCCAAACCCACCTTTACCATGCCCGCCAAAGTATACACCGACAAGGACGCCGATCTCGGCGTGTTCAAGAACAAGACCGTCGCCGTCCTCGGCTATGGTTCCCAGGGCCACGCGCACGCCCTCAATCTGAAGGATTCCGGCGTCAAGGTCATCATTGGCCTCTACGTGGGCTCCAAGTCCAAGGCTGTCGCCGAGTCGCACGGCTTTGAGGTCGTCGAGACGGGCGAGGCGGTCCGCCGCGCCGATGTGATCATGGTCGGTCTCCCCGACATGAAGCAGGCCGAGGTCTACGAGTCGTCGATCCTCCCAAATCTCTCCAAGGGCAAGACCCTCCTCTTCTCCCACGGCCTCGCGATCCACTTCGGCCTGATCAAGCTGCCGAAGGGTGTTGATTGCATCATGGTCGCCCCGAAGGGCCCGGGCCACATGGTCCGCCGTCTCTACGCCGAGGGCAAGGGCATGCCAGCCCTCATCGCCGTCGCCCCGGGCAGCGCCAAGACCGCCAAGTCCGTCGCCCTCGGCTGGGCCAAGGGCATCGGCTCGACCCGCGCTGGCGTCCTCCAGACGTCCTTCAAGGAAGAGACCGAGACCGA
>CAYZCV010000075.1:0-16675 GCA_964476965.1 uncultured Opitutus sp.
TGGGGAACACGCCCTGGAAGGCGATGTTGTGCACCGTGTAGATCGTCTTCATCGCAAGCGTCACCCCGTGGCGCTGCTCGGCATGACGCAGCAGAACCGGAAGGAGCCCGGTCTGCCAATCGTGCCCGTGCACGATGTCAGCCCGCATGGTGTTGAGCCGCAGCAGCTCAACCACGCCCTTGCAGAAGAAAATATAGCGATGGTGGTTGTCCTCGTAGTCGCGCTCGCCGTTGCCATACGGATGGCGACGGTCGAAGAACTCCTCACGGCAAACCAGGTACACCGTGAGGTTCTTCCGCGGGGAGAAAGCCCGCACCTCACCGCTCATGAAGACATCGCCCATCTCAATGCGCAGCTTCTGCACCCGCTCCGCCTTGCCCGCATCGGGATGATCCATCACCGCGCGGTACCCGGGCAGGAAAACCGACACCTCATGCCCCCGATCGGCCAGCGTGGTCGCGAGCGACCCCACGGCGTCGGCCAGACCGCCGGTTTTCACGTAGGGGTACATCTCGCTCGCGACGTGAACGATTTTCATCGCGGCAGAGTTAGCACTGCCCTCGCCCTCATTCCAACGCTAAACCTAGGTCGGAGCTTCTGGCCTTGATTTCGCCACCGAGTCGGTCCGCGCCCACCGGCCGTCCTCGCTCGCCGGAACCCGATCAGGCCCGCCGGCCGCGTCACGCCGGTGTTGCGCTTAGCGCTCGTCGAGCGGAGAGTGAGGAGAGACAAGGGTCTTTGATCGGCACCCAGCATGAGAACGATGACTCGACCGAGAACGATTTCGCTGCCCGGACTCCGCTGGCCGCACGGCCGGCCCGGACTCTCGGTCTGTCCGCATCAAGCCCCCTCGCCCCTTACCCAAACATGAAATTTCGCGAATCCGTCCTCTCCCACCTCCGTGCTTCCGGCTACCGCCCGGTCAATGTCAACGCCCTCGGCCGTGAGCTGAAGCTCGACAAGCGCAACCAGCGCCAGCTGGCCCACGAGGTCCGGCTCATGCTCTCCAAGGGCGATCTCATTCTCGTGAAGGGCGACCGCCTCGCCGTGCCGGGCGACGAGGAGCTCGTCACCGGAAAGTTGCAGTTCCGCGCCGGCGGCTCCGCCTTCGTGATCCCGCAGGTTAAGTCCGGTCAGGCCAGCCTCGACGCGATTCAGATCGCACCGGAGGACACCGGCGTCGGCCTCCACGGCGACATCGTGCAGATCAGCGTGAACCCGGGCCACCAGGCCAAGCGCCGCGGCACGGGCAATGAGCAGACGGGACGCGTGATGACGATCGTCGAGCGCGGCCGCCGGGAGGTCGTTGGCACGCTCAAGAAGATCCGCAGCACCTTCTACGTCCAACCCGACGACCCGCGCTTTGTGCACGAGGTCGCCGTGCCCGACCCGGCCACGGGCCGCCTCAAGCCGCTGCCCGTCCCCGGCGACAAGGTCGTGGCCCGCCTCCACGAATGGACCCAGCGCCACAAGCTCCTCGAGGGTGAGGTCGTAGAGCGCCTCGGCAAGACCTGGGAACCCCGGGCCGAGCTCCTCGGCGTGTACCGCAAATTCGATCTCGATCCGCGCTTCCCGGCCGAGGTCGAGCGCGAGGTGGCCGATCTGCCGGACAAGGTGCAGCCCCGCGAGGCCGAGGGCCGTCTGGACTACCGCGAGATCCCGACCTTCACGATCGATCCCGATGACGCCAAGGACTTCGACGACGCGCTGTCGGTCGAGACGCTCGACCAGGGCGATGTCCGCATCGGCGTCCACATCGCGGACGTCTCCGCGTACGTGAAGCCCGGCACCGCGCTCGATCGCGAGGCGCAGAGGCGCGGCAACTCGACCTACTTGGTCGGAACCGTCGTGCCGATGCTGCCCGAGAAATTGTCCAACGGGCTCTGCTCGCTGGTCGAGGCGCAGGACCGGCTGACCAAGGCGGTCTTCCTCACCTTCGATCGCAGCGGTCGACTGAAGGAGTCGAAGTTTGGCAACACGATCATCCGCAGCCGCAAGCGGCTGACCTACAAGCAGGCCTACGCGCTCCTGTTCGAGAATGATCTCGAGAAGATCCGCGCCCTGCCGCTGCCGCCGAAGCACCAGACCGGCTCGACGGGTCGGGCCCTCTCCAGTCTGACCGATCTCGAGCTCTGCGATCTGCAGGGCTGGATCCGCAAGCTGTGGGCCATCGCCAGCAAGCTCCGCAAGGATCGCATGGCGCATGGCAGCCTCGACCTCGACATGCCCGAGACGAAGGTCTTCGTCGACGAGGAGGGCTATGCCGACCGTCTGGAACTGATTGAGCACGACGAGAGTCACCAGCTGATCGAGGAGTTCATGCTCGCCGCCAACGAGGCCGTCGCGCACGCCACCCGCTCGAACAAGCTCCCGTCCATCTACCGCGTCCACGACAAGCCGGATCCCGAGAAGCTCGGCGAACTGCGCGACTTCCTCTCCACGTTTCAAATCCAAACCGGCGACCTCACGCTGCGTCCGGAGGTCGTGAAGCTGCTGCAGACCCTCAGCACCCACCCCCAAGGCTACACGCTGCGCACCCAGCTGCTGCGCAGCCTGAAGAAGGCGGCCTACCGCGGAAGTCCGGACGGCCACTACGGGCTGCATAAAAAGGACTACACGCACTTCACCTCGCCGATCCGCCGCTACTCCGATCTGGTCGTCCACCGCGTCTTCGACCACTACCTGATCAAGCACGCCGGCTGGCCGACCCCCAACGGTTACCAATACGGCTACAGCGCGGCGCGCATGGACTCGCTGGGCGAGCACCTGAGCGAGACCGAAACCAACAGTCAGGAGGCCGAGCGCGAGAGCGTGAAGATCAAGCTGCTCGAGTACTTCGAGCGCGAGCTGGCGAAGAAAAAGAAGACCCGCTTCGCCGCGATCATCACGGATGTGCGTGGCCACGGCCTGTTCATCGAGCTCGAAGAGTCGATGACCTTTGGCTTCGTTCCGGCGTCGGAGCTCGGCGACGACTATTTCTCCGCCACGCCCGACGGCTCCGCGCTGGTCGGACGCAAGACGAAGAAGCGCTACGCCCTGAACGGGAAGATCGAGGTCGAGGTCCACAAGGTGGACCGCGTGAAGCGCATCATGGACTTCCGCCTAGCTCCGCCGCTCGCCGAAAAGCGCGGCTGAGGAGAGCATCATCCGGGCCGCCGCCAACCCCGAGAGGGGATGCTTTTGGTCCGGAGGATACACCTCCCGCGGACGCTGGTCGAATCGGTCCAATCCAGAGGTCGCGCAGAGACGCGGAGCCGCAGAGAAAACCACATGAGTTTCAAGTCGTGTTTGTGAACTCAGCGGCTCTGCGGCTCTGCGCGAAATCGGTGTTCTTGCCCGCGAATTTCCTGGCGAATGACGCCAGCTGAGAGCGCAGCCACCGCGTCCGCGGTTGCGAAGGCGGGTGAAATGGCATTTCCTCCAACATGCCCGCCACCATGAAGCATTTCACCTTCACCACCGCCTTCAGTGCCCTGTACGACAAGGCCGTCGCCAGCTACGCCCGCGGGCAACGCGGTGCTGCATCGTTTTTCACGCCCGCCGAAATCGCCTTCCTGGCGGCGAATGGGATCACCGCCCAGCATCTCTACGACTACGCGGAGGACCTCAACCAGGAGGGCGTACCCGATTTCGGCACGGCGATTGGCATCGAGCTGATCCGCCGTGACTACTTCCTGAACGTGCAGCACGGCCAGCCGTCCACGGTTGTCCTCACTGCGGCTGACCTGCCCGCCCGCGATGCGACCCTGCGAGGAATCTCCTGGCTCCCCCGCCTCCTCCCCAAGGCCCGGGCCAAGCTCCGGGGCGAACTGGCCCCCTCGCTCATGTACAGCTGCGGGGGCGACCGGGCCTTTTTCCAGGCCCATGACATCCACCCGGCCGAGTTCCTGAGTCTGGTCTGGCGGGCCCCCGACGATGACGCCATCGCCACTTGGGTCCTGGCACGAAGCGCGGCCCGGTAGCGGTGCGCCCCCCCCGGCGCCGTCCGGCCGGGCCGCGCCGTCCTTCCCCGAGGCGATCTATTCCCAAAAAACAGCATCGCCTGACCAAATTTTCTCCCGGGCATTGTGCGGCTGCGGATTGACGCTCCGCGCCCGGGCGGCATGATAACGGGGTTGCTGACCCACGTCCTGCAGGAGGCGCTTTACCCATGAAATATACCCTGAACGTCAACGGCCAGTCCCATACCGTGGATGTGGCCTCCGATACCCCCATGCTCTGGGTGCTCCGTGACACCCTCAACCTGACCGGCACCAAGTTCGGCTGCGGCCTCGGCCAATGCGGCGCGTGCACCATCCATGTCGGTGGCGTTCCGATGCGTTCCTGCATGCTGCCGGTGTCCACTGCCGTCGGGATGAAGCTCACGACGATCGAGGGCCTCTCGCCGACCGGCGAGCACCCGCTGCAGAAGACCTGGTGCGATGGCGACGTCCCCCAGTGCGGCTACTGCCAGGCTGGCCAGATCATGACCGCCGCCGCGCTGCTGGCCTCGAATCCGCAGCCCACCGACGAGGAAATCAACGGCGCCATGGCCGGCAATCTCTGCCGCTGCGGCACCTACACCCGCATTCGCGAGGGCATCAAACGCGCCGCCGCCATGGCCGCGCCCACCGCCTAACCTTCCATCGCACCACCCATGAGCACCCCAACGATGGATCGCCGCTCCTTCCTCCGTCTCTCCGGCCTGACCGGCACCGGCCTCTTCCTGAGCTTCTCGCTGAAGAACGGGACCGAAGTGTTTGCCGCCTCCGCCGCCGTCCCGGCCGGCTTCAACCCCAACGCCTTCATCCGCATCGCGCCGGACGGGTCGGTCTCAATCTACTCGCACAAGCCGGAGGTCGGACAGGGCATCCGCACCTCGCTGCCGATGGTCGTCGCCGAGGAACTCGACGTTGACTGGAAGTCCGTGACCGTGATCCCGGGCGACCTCGACCCCGCCTACAGCATTCTCGGCATGAACCAGTCGGCCGGGGGCAGCAATTCCACCCCGACGTCCTACGACCCGATGCGCCGCATGGGCGCCATGGGCCGCATGATGCTGGTCGCGGCCGCGGCCAAGAACTGGAATGTCCCCGCGAGCGAGTGCGTCACCGAAGCCGGTGCCGTCCACCACCGCGCGTCCGGCCGCAAGGCCGGCTACGGCGAACTCGTCGCGGTCGCCGCCACTCTGCCCGCCCCCGACGCCAAGGCGGTCGTGCTCAAGGATCCCAAGTCCTTCAAGCTCCTCGGCCAGCGCGTCGGCGGCGTCGACAACCAGAAGATCGTCACCGGCCAGCCCCTCTACGGCATCGATATCGTGGTGCCGGGCATGAAGCACGCCGTCTTTGAGAAATGCCCCGTCTTCGGCGGCAAGGTCGTCAGCGCCAATCTCGATCAGATCAAGGCACTCCCGGGCGTCCGTGATGCCTTCATCATTGAGGGCACGGAGAATGTCACGGGGCTCGTCCCCGGAGTCGCGATCATCGCGGACTCCACTTGGGCCGCGTTCAGCGCCCGCAAGCAGCTGCGCGTGACGTGGGACGAGGGCAAGTACGCCAACCAGAGCTGGGCCGGCTTCACCACGCAGGCCAAGGAGCTCGCCGCGAAGGCGGGCGCCGCCACGCTGCGCAAGGATGGCGACGTGGCGGGTGCCCTTTCCGGTGCCGCCAAGGTGGTCACCGCCGAGTACGCCTATCCCTTCATCTCGCACGCCAATCTCGAGCCCCAGAACTGCACGGCCAAGGTCGAGGGCGACCAGGTCGAGCTGTGGGCCCCGAGCCAGAACCCGGCCAGCGGTCAGAACCTCGTGGCCCAAGTCCTCGGGGTGCCCCGCGAAAACGTGAAGGTTCACATCATCCGCGCCGGCGGTGGCTTCGGCCGTCGTCTCAGCGCGGACTTCATGGCCGACGCGGCGGCGATCGCCAAGCGCGCGGGCGTTCCGATCAAGCTCACCTGGAGCCGTGAGGACGACCTTCGCCACGACCACTTCCGCCCGGGCGGCTTCCACTTCCTCAAGGGCGGCGTCACGGCCGACGGCAAGATTGCCGCGTGGCAGAATCACTTCATCACCTTCGCGGTCGGCGGGCGCAATGGCAGCGGCGGCAGCCTGTCGCCCACGGAATTCCCGGCCCGCTTCCTCGCCAATTATCAGGCGGAGCAGACCCCGATTGACTGCAACATCCCCATGGGCCCCTGGCGCGCGCCGGGCAGCTGCGTGTTCTCGTGGGTGTTCCAGAGCTTCATCGACGAGCTCGCTCACGCGGCGGGCAAGGATCCACTCCAGTTCCGCCTCGACCTCCTGGGCGACAAGGAACTGGTTGGCGATCCGGCTCCAGCCACGCCCCCCGCGGCTGGCTCCCCTCCTCCACCCGCCCCGTACAACGCGGGCCGCATGCGCGGAGTCGTGAAGCTCGCCGGTGAAAAGCTCGGCTGGGGCAAGAAGCTCCCGAAGGGTCAGGGCCAGGGCATCGCCTTCCACTTCAGCCACCGCGGCTACATCGCGATCGGGGCCGAGGTCACGGTGGCCTCCGATGGCACGCTCAAGGTCGATCGCGTCGTCGCGGCCTGCGATGTCGGTTCCCAGATCGTGAACTTGAGCGGGGCCGAAAATCAGGTCGAAGGTTCGGTCGTCGACGGCCTGAGCGCCGCCTGGCTGCAGGACCTCGACATCGACGGCGGCCGCATCGTGCAGGGGAACTTTGACAGCTATCCCCTCCTGCGCATCACCGACGCGCCGGCCGTCATCGAGAGTCACTTCCTGCTCTCCGACAATCCGCCCAGCGGTCTCGGCGAACCCGTCTTCCCGCCGGTCGCCCCGGCCGTGTGCAATGCGATCTTCGCGGCCACCGGCAAGCGGATCCGCTCGCTGCCGTTCAGCCGCAGCGATCTGCGCTGGGCCTGAGCCCGCCACCTCGCCCTCGTCCTCCGCCTCGTTACCGTTTCCCCGACTGATCGAGAGCCTCCGCTCGCGATGCTAGCGGGCGGGGGAACGGGAACGATTCTCCATGATCACCTCCCGCCGCGACTACCTCCTGCGCCTCATTGACGAGGTCAGCCGCGCCTTGGCCCGGATCACCACGCTGCGTTCCTCCCACCGCGAGCTGGACGCCCTCCAATCGGTGGTGGGAGCGTGCGAGCGCCTGTTCGGGCTCGAGGCAGACAAGCTTTTCCAGCTCACGCCCGCGCAGCATTTCGGGATGCTGACCGAGAACGAGCTCTCGGAAGCCGCCCGCGAACGGGTTCTGCTGTACGCCGCCCTGAATCAGGAGGCCGGCCTCGCCTACGTCGGGCTGAACAACCCCGCCATGGCCCGCGCCTCGTTCATCAACGCCCTGCGCTTCACCCTGCTCGCGCGGATCGCCTACGGGGAAGACGACGCGCCCGCCTTCACCCCGTCGGTCGAGGAGCTCCAGGCTCGCCTCAAGGGCGAACCCCTCGAAGCCGAGCTCGAGGAACTCCTCCGCACGCCCGTCTAGGCTGACGAGACCCGGTCCGTCGAGCGTTCAGTACTTCCGGTCGCTCTCACCGACCACGTTCAGCATCAGCAGAATCATCCCCGCACCCAGCGCCACCGCCGGGATCAGGGTGGAGGACGACAGGACACCAACGAGACGCAGTCCGGTCGAGAGCGCCGCGGCCGCAAAGACAACCCACAGAGCAATTTTCATAAAGGGAGGCTTTCGGTTGATCGGTCCGAGGGGCCGAACGCGAAGCGGCGGCCCTCAGAGCTCGCCGGGGGCATAGGGACGTTCCGTCCGCACCAGGGTGCGATTGTCGAGCCGCAGTCCGAAATCGAGCGGATCACCGACGCCGACCGTGTCGCGCGCCACCTGATAGGCCCAAACCTGGAAGTAGCTCAGCGTCGCTCCGCCGTAGATGGTCGAGAAGGCGCCGTCGACCGCATCCTGGCCGCAGGACACCTTGATCCGACCGATGCGCGGAACATGAAAGCGCGCGTCCGTCGTGTACCACTGGCCGCCCAGATAGACCTCCGCATACGCATGGAAATCCATGTGATTGTCGGGATCGGGAAACCCGATGTCCGGCATGTGACCGGTGACATAGCGCGCCGGCAGATTGAAGGTCCGGTTCAGCGCGATCGCGAGGTGCGCGAAATCGCGGCACACGCCGTAGCCGCGCTGCAGGACGTCCCACGCCGAGAGGTCGGGGCGTCCGGACATGTAGCGATACTCAATATTGTCATGCAGCCACTGGCTGATCGCGGTGACCCGCGGAAGCCCGTGTTCGACGGCACCAAACTTCTCCCACGCAAAGTTCACCAGCTTGTCCGAGTCACAATAGCGGCTCGGCAGCGTGTAGCGGAGAACGCCCGGCGGCAGGTCGCCCGGCGCCTGCGGCTCCTTCGCGGCGTGGTCATGATTGTCGGGCCGCGACGAGACGGCGACGATCGCATCGTGCCGGACATAGTTGGTGCCCGGCGCGAGCGTGACGCAGAGCACCGTATTGCCATGGCTGTCTGTAAACGGACGCGAGGGCAGGCCGTCGCCCAGCGTGAGGGCCTCGAACCGCACCGCGTGGTCCCGGCTGGGCCGCGGCTTCAGGTTGAGGAAGACGACCGCCGTCCCGGTGACCTCGTAGGCCAGACTGCAGCCCACGCGCAGCGTGATATCAAAGGGCAGGCCGGAGCCGGACGAGGAAGGCATGCGGGCACCCCGGGGGACTAGAGTCCGAACGGCAGGCAGCGCAGGAGCGGCTTGGCGTGTCCGGGCGCGACCTTCTTGTCCTTGGTCGCACGCCGCTTGGCCTTGGTGCTCTTCGCCGAGAGCAGGTGGCGGAAGCCCGGCGTGCGCCGCATGAGGATGCCGGTGCCCGTGAGCTTGAAGCGCTTGGCGACGGATTTCTTGGTCTTTTGCATAGGGGGAAAGGGGCGACTCTCCCGAGGGCGCGATCGCCCAGGTTTCAGCCGTTGGGTCAGATTAGTTGCGCCGAGCCACGATAGCGACGGTTTACGGTCCGCGCGCGTTCGTCCGGACCTAACCTCACCCAGGGGAGCGCATTCCATGGAAAATAGGCGAAATCGTCCGCTGCGGCGGCGTCTACGGGTTATACCCCATCGCTATTGCGCGGGAAACCGCGCCTAATGCCTCCCGCGTGAAACGTCGGGGCACCGCTTCACCCCCCGCCCTTGCCCCGCCGATCCTGCCCCGATCGCCTCCCATGAAGCAAAAGAACCCCGAGCTCTCCACGCGCTACCTCGATGCGCTCCGCGCCCACTTGGCCACCTCCGGCCAAAGCCGGGGCCTCGTCGCGCGCGGACTGGGCCGCGAAGTCATCGCGGCCGGACTCGATGCCCTCGATCTCGCCCGCATGCACGAGCGCGCGCTCACCCGCCTGGCCACCACCCACGACTTTCCGAATGCCGGCAACGGGCTGATTACCCGCACTGGCGACTTCTTTGCGGATGCGCTCTTCCCGGTCGAACGGATCCACCGTTCGACCCGCGACTCACTCGCCGCCATGAAGGAGCGCGCGACGATGCTGGCCCAGAACGCCCGGGCGCTGGCCACGGGCAATCGCAAGCTCCTGCGCGAGGTCGCGCGACGCAAGGCGGGCGAATCCGCCCTCAAGCGCAGCAAGCACCGCTACCATGAGCTGCTGGTCCAGTCGCAGACCATGCAGGGCAAGCTGCGGACGCTGGCCCGCCAGATCCTGCACGCGCAGGAAGCGGAGCGACGGATGATCAGCCGGGAACTCCATGACGAGGTCGTGCAGACGCTCGTGGGGATCAATGTCCAGCTCGCCGCCCTGAACCGCGTCGCGACCTCCGGCGTTCGCGGCCTGAGCGCGCGGATCACGCGGACCCAGCGCCTCGTCGAGAAATCCGTCGCGGCGGTCCATCAGTTCGCCCGCGAGCTGCGCCCGGCGGCGCTCGATGATCTCGGACTCATTGCCGCGCTCCACGCTTACCTGAAGCCCCTCGCCCGCCGACAGAAGCTCCGCATCAAGCTCGTCGCCTTCGCCGGCGTCGAGGCCCTCACCATCGAGCGTCGAACCGTGCTGTATCGGGTCGCCCAGGAGGCGCTCACCAACATCGGCCGTCACGCCCACGCCAGCCAGGTCGACGTCTCGATTCAGGCAATTCCTGACGGAGTCCGCATGGACATCCACGACGACGGCGTTTCCTTCAAGGTTCCCGAGCACTTTGCCGCCCGGACCGGCCAGCGCCTCGGTCTGATCGGTATGCGTGAGCGGATGGAGATGGTCGGCGGCACCCTGCTGATCCAATCCGCCCCCGGCTCCGGCACCACGGTCCGCGCCGACCTTCCTCTGGCCCTCCCCCTCTCTTCATGAAAACTCTGCCCAAAATCACGGTCCTTCTCGCCGAGGATCACGCCGTCGTCCGCCAGGGTCTCTGCACCCTCCTCCACGCCGAGGGCCGGGTTGAGGTCGTCGGGCAGGCACCCAATGGCCGCGAAGCGGTCCGCCTCGCGGCCCTCCTGCAGCCCGACGTCATTCTAATGGACGTCGCCATGCCCCTGCTGAACGGACTCGAGGCCACCCGCCAGATCCTGGCCGCGCGCCCGGCCGCGCGCATCCTGATTCTTTCGGCCCATAGCGACGACGAGTACATCGACCGGCTCACCGCCGTCGGCGCCGTCGGATTCCTCGAGAAGCAGACCTCGGCGGAGATCCTGCACAAGGCGATCGAGGAGGTCTCCCATGGCCGCCCCTTTTTCAGTCCGGTCATCGCCCGCCGCCTCGCGGCCGGACGGGATCGCTCCCGGGACCGCGACGGCATTCCCGCCGCCCGCGCCCGCCTGACGTCCCGCGAGACGGAGGTGCTGCAGCTCGTGACCGAAGGAATGGCGAACAAGCAGGTCGCAGCGACGCTGGGAATCAGCATCAAGACCGTCGAGAAGCACCGGCAGCACGTCATGGACAAGCTCAACATCCACGAGACGGCCGGTCTCACCCGCTACGCGATCGCGCAGGGCATCATCGAGAGCAGCGTGCAGGTGACGATCAACTGAGCGTG
The DNA here is from genome assembly GCA_964476965.1 of uncultured Opitutus sp. Taxonomy (GTDB): domain Bacteria; phylum Verrucomicrobiota; class Verrucomicrobiia; order Opitutales; family Opitutaceae; genus CAMAXB01. The sequence goes on from CAYZCV010000075.1 coordinate 10,976, forward strand.
GTTCACGGCGACGCGATCGCGTGGCCGGAAACCGGACGCACGGCGTCGAACCAGTCGCCGGATTCATCCACGTTGGCGAATTCGGGACAGGCGAGCTGCATGGCGGTGCGCAGCCGCTCCCGGGCGCGGGAGAGCCGGCTTTTGACCGTGCCCACACTCAGGCCCAGCGTGCGTGAGATCTGGGCATAGCTCTGATTGCCCTCGCAGCGCAGGGTCAGGATCTCGGCGGACTCCGCCGCGAGGCCCGCCATGCAGCGCTCCACCAGTTCCGCGAACTCCGCCGTGTTCGCCTCGCGCACCGGGCCCATCTCCTCCGACGCGATCAGGTCGCCCAGCGAGACGGGATTCTCGCTCCCGAGCGGCATCTCCATCGACATCGCGGCGTGCCGCTGACGGCGGAAAAAGTACCAGTAGCGATTGCGGGCCAGGTTCAGCGCGATGCGGTGGAGCCAGGTCGATAGCGAGCAGTCCCCACGAAACTCGGCCAGCCCTCGGTGCGCGCGGAGAAAGGTGTCCTGCGCGATCTCCTCGGCATCCGCGTGGTTCCGCAGAACGCGAAACGCCACGGCCCACATGCGCCGGCGGTAACGGTCCATGATCGCGCCGAAGGCGGCATCATCGCCTTCATTGAAGCGGCCGACCAGGACCGCGTCCTCCGCCGCCTCGATCGAGGGAATGGAAGCATGAACGGGCGAGCGCGGCGCGGTTGGCGACACCCGCGTTGGGGGAAAGGCGGTCGAAGCGAGCATCACCCACTTTAGACCGGGGCCCGTCGGGTGTGAATGGGGTGATGTGCTACCGATCCTCGCCCGGGGTAGGTCAGTGCCCCATGGCGACCCAACGGCAAACCGGATATTCTTCTCATTCCTATGAAACTCCTACGCTGGTCCACCCTGCTTCTCATCGCCGCCGGCCCCGTGGCCCTTCTCGCCACCCCCGCGGCTGATCGCAAAATCGAGGACGCCGCCAAGGCCTCCTACAACTACCGCACGGTTCTCGAGAACCACGTCACGGTGAAGGCCAATGATGGCATCGTCACCCTCACCGGCACGGTGCAGGACAAGGATGACAAGGCCCTCGCGGCCGACACCGTCGAGAATCTTCCCGGCGTGACCTCCGTGCGCAACGAGATCGAGATCAAGCCCACCCATCCGGAAAAGTCGGACTCGTGGATGGCCCTCAAGATCCGCAGCCGTCTGCTGGTCAAGGCCAACGTCAGCGCCACCTCCACCACGGTCGACGTCAAGGATGGCGTCGTGATGCTCGGCGGCACAGCCGACAACGCCGCGCAGAAGGAGCTGACCGAAGTCTATGCCAAGGAGATCGACGGCGTGAAGTCCGTGAAGAATGACATCACGATCTCCGCCCCGGCGGCGAATCGCGCCGCCGCCGACACGATCGACGACGCCTCGATCACGAGCCAGGTCAAGTACGCGCTCCTCACCCACAAATCCACCAGCGCCCTCCAGACCAAGGTGACGACGAACAATGGCGTTATCATGATCACCGGCGAGGCCTCCTCCGAGGCCGAGAAATCCCTCGTGACCAAGCTGGCGCAGGACGTCCGCGGCGCCAAGTCCGTGACGAACTCGATGACCATCAAGGGCTGAGCTCGCCTGCCTCGCTACCCGCGCGGCCCCCTCACGGGTCGGCCGCGCCGGGAGCCTGGCGCAACGCCCGTTCGTCCGTCCGCCTCTCCGTCGGTTTTCCTTCTCTCCTTCCACCATGACAATTCACACCGGCCTCAATGACGAGGCCCGCCTAGAGGTTGGCCAAATCCTGAACCTGCTCCTCGCTGACGAGTACGTGCTCTACGCCACGACCCGGGACTATCACTGGAATGTGACGGGACCGGAATTCCTCGCGCTGCACCATCAGTTCGAAACCCAGACCATCGAGATTGCGGACTGGATCGACGACGTCGCCGAGCGGGCACGGGCCATCGGCGTCGGCGCCCGGGGCAACTGGCTTGATCTGATCAAGGCGGCCCGCTCATCGGCCGACTCCGGCATCGGTCTCCCGGCGGAGCGCATGCTCGCCGAGCTGCTGACCCTGCACGAGGAGATGATCATTCAGCTCCGCACGGACAGCGACACCTGCGCGCATCGCTACAAGGACGCCGGGACCGCCGACTTCCTCACTGGGCTGATGGCCCGTCACGAGAAGCGCGCGTGGTTGCTGCGCGCCCAGCTTGAGACGGAGGAAGCCGAGGCCTCCTGACCTGCCCATGGAAAACTCCAAGCTCATCTCCCTCGTTCTGCTCGTGGTCGGCGCCGTCCTGATTTCCTACGGCCTGGCCGCCGCGGATTCTGTCGGGTCGGCCTTCTCCCGTCTCTTCACCGGTGCGCCGACGGACAAGACGGTCTGGCTGCTGATCGCCGGCACCCTCTGCGCGGTGGCCGGCCTCGGCGGCCTGCTGCGGCGTTCTACAAACTAACTTAACCCAACTCTCATGCTCTACTACTCGGTTGTTTTTCTCGTTGTCGCCCTCATTGCCGGTGTCCTCGGTTTCGGCGTGATCGCCGGCACGGCGGCCTCGATCGCCAAGGTCCTGTTCTTCGTCTTCCTGGTGATCTTCCTGATCTCGGTCTTTCGCGGTCGCCGCGTCTGATCTCCCCGCTGCGTAGGTCGCGCCGGAACCCGGGCTTGATCGCCTCGGTTCCGGCGCTTTGCTGTCCGGAACCGCCCTTCCGGATGCCCTCCCCCGTTCTCGATCCCGCCACCGTCGTTCAGCGCCAGCTCGACGCCTACAATCGCAAGGACGTGGATGCCCTGGTCGACCTCTATGCCCCGGACGCGGAGCTCCTCGAGCAGAACGGCACGGTGCTGGCCCGCGGCTCGGCCGCGCTCCGCGCGCGCTTCGCGGCCCGCTTCCAGGAGCCCAATCTCCACGCCGCCCTGCTTCATCGGGCCGTCTGCGGGTCGATGGTGGTCGACCATGAACGGGTGACGCGGACGTTTCCCGAGGGCCCGGGCTCGATTGAGCTCGTGATGATCTACGAGGTTCGGGGCGACCGCATCGCGCGGTCGTGGATCATTCCGGGCGAGGTGCGCCTGGATCCGCGCTGAGGCGCGTCAGCCGAGGCTCAGTTCGGATTGATCTGAGCCGAGCGGCTTGACCCCGAGGAAGCTGCCGTAGCGCTCCAGCCAGTCGTCGATCTTCTCCAGGTAATAGGCTGGATCGTAGGGCGCCTGGACGGGGTCATGCAGGGCGACCGGCCGGGCGCGCTGCCAGTCGCTCGTCTTTCCCTTGGCCTTGGCCGTGATGTAATAGGCGACCCGCTCCCCCATGCGGGGCCGCGGCGTGAGCTGGAGGGCCACCTCGGCCGAGGCGCGACGCGGTTTTCCGCCGTCAGCAATCAGGCGTTCATAGGCGTCCGGATTCTGGCTGAGCGTCTCGCTCTTGGCGAGTTCCCCAACCGGCAGCGCGCGCGCGGCGATCTCCGTCCGGTACCGCTCGACGAGGACCAGGGGCGATTCCGGGGCCAGCCCGAGCAGGTGCTTGATCAGCTGGTCGCTCAGCCGCTTGAGGTACGGCTCCATGCCCCGCGAGCGGAGGGCGCTGCCCTTGAGCAGGACTTTCTTTCCGTCCGTGAGCGCATAGTTCTTCGCCTTGTAGCAAAACATCGCCGGGTACCGACCGTCGTACTCAAGCTCGATCCCCTCGGGCAGGATCGGCGCCACCTGCCGCAGCAGGGCGTCGGGGTCCGCGTAGTGACGCGGTGAGGACAGGTAGATGCCATCGGTGTCGGCCTCGAGCAGCGTGCAATCGTGCTTGGCGAATTCATCGATCAGTGACTGCAGCAGCTCCCGCCCGCGCCGGGTCACCTCCGCCGCGAGCACCCCATCGCCAAACCGGGCGCCGGAAAACCCGAGGTAGCCGTAGAAGGAGTTGATGAGAATCTTGAAGCTCGCCTGCCGCGCGGCGTACTCCGCGCGCAGAGCCTCTGTCTCTGCCGAGCGCGCGAGTTGCTTGTACTTGAGCCGGTAGGTGCGCAGCGACGTCAGCAGCGGGATGAATACCCCAAGCGTGTCATTGCCCGGGTTGCGCCCGATCAGGAGGAGGAGACTCGGATAGAGCGAGGCGACGTCGAAGTGCAGGACCTGCGTGAACACGCCTTCCTGGAAGGATCGCGTGTAGCCGCCCTCAAATGCGGCCACTTCCGGCGGCACCGGGCAGGCCTGACGGGCATGATAGTATTCCTCGAGGAAGAGCAGGTCGATCTTGCCCGTGTTGCCGCGCAGGGTCGCCTCCTGCAGGAGGATCGGAAAACTCTTGGCCTGCTCGAAGTAGGTGGGCAGCAGCCGGTCGGCGATTCCCTTGGTCTCGCGGAGATCATCGCCGAGGTAGGCGAGGAAGCGAGGCCGGTCCTCGGCGTACACCCGCGCGATCTCGGCCCCCTCGATGTACGTGCGTTCCGCGCTGTCCTCATCCGTGATGCCGAAGTAGACCGCGACATCCTTCAGCCCGTAGGACACGAGCTCACGGGTCGAGACATCGTACTGCTGCACCAGCAGGTAGGTGTCCACCACGGTGCGGCCCGGCAGGTCACAGCGCGGGAAATCGATCCAGCGCTCGGCGACCTTGAGCCGGCTGTTGCGAAACGTCGCCTTCCGGCCGAATCGGCCCCAGGCGCACGGGACCTTGAGGCGCTTGCTGCGCTGGCGGAGGTAATCGAGGTCGAATTTGAAGAGATTGTGCCCCTCGATGACATCCGGATCTTCCGCGGCGAGAACGGCGTTGAACTCCTCGAGCAGCGCCTTTTCGGCGGCATCGGTGGATGCGGTCAGCACGAGCAGGCGCTGGCGTGAGCCGAACTGGAGGCCGATCGCCAAGACCCGGTCCCCCGGCCGCGTCGCGTCGCTGAAGGATCCGTCCTCCGACCCGGTTTCGATGTCGAGCTGGCAGCGGCGCACCTGGGAAAAGAGCAGGTCGCCAAACATCCGCGCGCGTCGCTGCAGGAGAAACTGGCTCTCGAGCGGGCGGATCGCATCCACGCCGCCGGTTGTCTTGGCCTCGTCGAGGAAAGCCTCGTACTGCCCGAGGCTCTCGGCGCGGGCGAGGAAGGGAAAGGCGCCGGATCCGTGGAGGGACTCGACCTGCACACCCGCAAACGCCGTCGCCGGCGCCCGCGTCAGCCACGCGAACGGTTCAAGCGACTCGACCACGGTCCGGCGCGAGCCGTCCGGCTGGGCCACGGCGCAGTGCACCGCGCCGTCGTCATCCACCCAGAGGCCACAGATCGAATCCATGGCGCGTAGGATCCGGCCGGCGGGCTCAGCCCTGCAGGCGGTAGGAATAGACCATGTACAGCGCCGTCAGCACGAGCAGGGCGATGATGCTGATAAGCATCGGGGCCTGGTCACGCTTGCGGTAGCCGATGCCGGCCAGGCCGCTCAGGCCGAGCCAGCAGACCAGCTTGACGATGACCCAGGGCTGGAACTGGTTGGCGTGCAGCCGGGCCAGCATGCCGAAGCCGCTGACGAGCATCAGCAGGCTGGCGATGCCCGTGATGATCATGACCTTTTTCCGGGACTCCGGGGAGCCGGCGAACGCGTAGAAGGCGCCCCCGGTCAAGGCAATCAGGGACGCGATGTGGGTGATCTGGTAGACGGTGGTCATGATGCGGGAAAAGAGTGACACCCCGCCTGTGCCGTATGCCCAAAGGCTCAGGACCTTTTTAGGTTAAGGTGGGCGCC
>CAYZCV010000076.1:0-11275 GCA_964476965.1 uncultured Opitutus sp.
GATGAAGCGCACCCGGATCGATGTTTCTGCGCGAAAGAATCCCCGTGCAGTGACGGGCACCTGAATCTGCAGCGGCGTCCGGCCCTGCGGCACGCCATCCAGCACGACGATCCCGCCGGCGGGTTCGGAGTCGACCCAGAGCGACCGGAACCCGGCCGGAGCCGATCCGGGATCGACCGGGCCGGTCGAGGAGGCTGCGACGGGCCCGTTCGTTTCGGCCGGTCGGGTCGAACACCCAACGAGGCCTAAGGCGAGAAGCAAGGCGGAGAAAGCAGCGCGGGGGATCATGGCGGTGGCAGACTCGCTTTCGCGACCGCGGTTCATTCCTCGGGCCGCTGCCGGCGCGAGGCTTTCCGGCCGGCGTGATGCCGCTTGTCGGCCAGGGTGCGGGCCTTCTGGGTCCGACTTTTCTGGCGGGTTTGGCGGCGGACCAGCTCCCGCTCGTGGCGAACCTGCTCGGCGGCGAGGCGGCGGCGCGCCTCCAGCTTCAGACACAGCTCAACCCAGGCCGTAAAACGGTTGGCCGCCTGGGATCGCTCACGCTGGCAGCGGACCTCAAGGCCGGTCGGCCGGTGGCGCAGACAAACCGTGGAGGAGGTCTTGTTGATCTTCTGGCCGCCCGGACCCGATCCGCGCACAAAGCGCTCCTCGACCTCGTCACCGGCCACGCCGAGGGCGCGCAGACGCTCAACGATGACGGGAGGCAAATCCATGGCAGGAGGAAGTCAGCAAACCGGGACGTGCGCAAGCGACCAAAGACCGGTCCGTGTCAGACCCGAGGGACGACGGCACAGCGTGTGCTCCCGCAAGCCCTTTACGTTCTCCCAACACCGCCTGCCCACGATTAGAATTGGTAAATCCATGTTGCAGCCTTTGCTCTCAGCGAAACACTTGGCCGTCAGGCGAGTCTCCTCCCTGATCGCCCCCACCCTTCCAGCATGATCACCGGTCCCACCTGGTCCCAGAAACTCCGCGACGAAATTGGCAAGGCCGTCATCGGTCAGGACGCCGTCATTGAGCGCATGCTCGTCGCCCTGCTGGCCAATGGCCACGTCCTCCTCGAGGGCATGCCAGGGCTCGCCAAGACGCTCCTCATCAAGTCGCTGGGCACCGCGCTCGGCGTCCAGTTCGAGCGCATCCAATTCACGCCCGACCTCCTGCCGAGCGACGTCGTCGGCACGATGATCTTCCAGCCCAAGACCGGGGAATTCACCCCCCATCGCGGACCGATCTTCGCCAACATGGTGCTGGCCGACGAAATCAACCGCGCGCCCGCCAAGGTCCAGAGCGCGCTCCTCGAGGCCATGCAGGAACGCCAGGTCACGATCGGCGGCATCACCCACCCCCTGCCCAAGCCGTTCTTCGTCATGGCGACCCAGAATCCGGTCGAGCAGGAGGGCACGTACCCGCTGCCGGAGGCCCAGGTCGACCGCTTCCTCTTCAAACTCCTCGTCCGCTATCCATCCCTCGACGAGGAGGTCACCATGATGCGGCGCTGGGGTCAGGTCACCAAGTCGCCGGCGCTGGTTCCGGTTTCCTCCGGCGACGAATTGCTCGGTCTCCGCCTGGCCGTCGACCAGATCCATGTCTCCCCGGCAGTCGAGTCCTACATCCTCGCACTGGTGCGCGGAACGCGCGACCTGACCACGCCGGACACGAAGGGCTTCCGTCTCCTCACCTTCGGCGCCTCGCCGCGCGCGTCGCTGGCCCTCTTCCAGGCCGGCCGCGCCCTCGCCTGGCTGCGGGGCCACGATTTTGTCAGCCCGAGCCTCCTGCAGGAAGTCGCGGCGGATGTGCTGCGCCACCGCGTTGGCCTGACCTACGAGGCGGAGGCCGCCGAGCAGTCCGCCGATTCCATCATCACCCAGGTCCTCGACCGGACTCCCGTCCCGGCCGCCGCCTGAGCCAGGCCGCCCGCCCACCCGATCATGGGTGGAGCGCTCCCTGATTCCCCACTCCCGTGCCCGTCGTCACCACGTCCTCCTCCCTTGCGGTTCTCCGCCAGCTCGAGTGGCGGGTGCGCCATGCCGTCGAGAATGTCCTGAGCGGCGAATACCGCTCGGCCTTCCGCGGGCGCGGCATGGAGTTCGACCAGGTCGTGAAGTACACGTTCGGCGACGATGTGCGCGACATCGACTGGAATGTCACCGCACGGCTCGGCGAACCCTATCGCAAGAAGTTCGTCGAAGAGCGGGAGATCACCTTCATGGTGCTCTTCGAGGATTCCCCGAGCCTGCAGTTCGGATCGGGCGCCCAGTCGAAGCGCGAGGCCCTGATCGAGCTGGCCGGATTCGTCATGCTGCTCGGCGCGGTCAATCGCGACCGCGTGGGTTTCATCCACGCCTCGCCGGAGGGCTACCTGTTCCGCGAGCCGGTCCGCGGCCGGGGGCAGATCATGCACGCGGCCGCCTCGCTCATCGCGCAACCCGCCCCGGATGTCGCCTCGTCCACTGGCGCCGAGGCGCAGATCCCGTGGCGCCTGCTGATCAAGGCCGCGCCCAAGCACAGCATCCTGATCTGGCTCGGCGACTTTCCCCCGCGGGTGGCCCCGGAGGCCTGGACCTTTCTGCGGCGACGCTACCAGACCATGGGCTTTCGCGTCGACGATCCGTGGGAGCGCGAGCTTCCCGCGGGCGAAAGGTTCGCCGCCTACGACCCCCTGGCCGGCCGGATCGTTACGCTCGATGGCTCCTCGTCCGAACGCGCGGCGCACGAGGCCTGGCGCCAGGAACGCGAGAACGCGTGGACCGCGCTTTTCCCCGACTCGCTCAGCCGCCTCGTGGTGGGCACCCAGGAAAACCGGCTGGAGGCCCTGGTGCGGTTTTTCCACCGTCGGATGAACGCGCCGCGCTGAAACCCCATGGGCGACTTCATCTTCAAGGATCCGCAGTGGCTGCTCGCGCTCTTGCTCATTGCCGCGGTCATGCTCCTGCGGCGGCGCCGCGCGGTGCCCGTCCTGCTGGTGCCCTTTGCGGCGGCCTGGCACCGCCCGTCGCTGGCGCGCTCGGCCCGCTGGCCCGCCGGCGTGGCCATCGCCGGACTGGTCCTGCTCGTGCTCGCACTGGCCCGCCCCCAGAAGGTCGAGGACCGCCGGGAGATCCGCGCCGAGGGCTATGATCTCATCCTCTCGATCGATCTCTCCGGCTCAATGCTGGCGGAGGACTATGAGGTCGATGGTCAGCGCATGAACCGGCTGCAGGCCATCAAGCCGGTCATCCAGTCATTCATCAGCGAACGGCCCAATGACCGCATCGGGATCGTGATTTTCTCGGGCCGCGCCTACACGCTTGCCCCGCTCACCTTTGACCACGTCTGGCTGGGCAAGCAGATCGAGCGCCTGAAAATCGGTCTGATCGAGGACGGTACCGCGATCGGTGACGGCCTCGGTGTCGCCCTCACCCGCCTCGAACAGGCCGCCCGCACCAAGGGCGGCAGCCGCAAGGGCGCCTTCGTGATCCTGATGACGGATGGAGCCAACAATCGTGGAGCGCTCACGCCCGAACAGGCGACGGAGATTGCCAAGAGCCGGGGCATTCCCGTCTACACCGTCGGCGCGGGCCGTGACGGCATGGTGCCCTTCCCGGTGTTTGACGACCAGGGACGCATCGTGACCTACCGCCGCATGATCTCCGACCTCGACGAAAATGCCCTCCGCGCGATGTCCAGCGCCACGGGTGGTCGCTACTTCCGGGCCGGGGACGAACGCACCGCGATCGAGGCCTTCGAGGCCATCGATCAGGCGCAGAAAATCGAGTTCCAGGCCAAGTCCACCCTGCTCTCCACCGAGCTCTTCGCCTGGTTCGCCGGCCCGGGCCTCGCCGGCCTGATGATTGGAGCCATCGCCTCGCGCTCCCTCGCCCGCAAGGAGGCGGTCTCATGACCTTTCACTGGCCCCATGCATTCTGGCTGCTCCTGATTCCGGTGGTCTTCGCCGGACTGGACCTCGTGCGCCGTCGCCGGGCCGCCCAGGTGCCCCATCCCAAGATCCTCCGTGCCGTCGCCGATGCCGACGGACTCGCCCTTGCCGATGGCGCGGCGGCGCGGCCCCGCTCGGTGCGATTCCGCTGGCGGCTCTGGCTGGGGCTCGTCCTCGCCGTCACTGCGGTCGCCCGGCCGCAGTGGGGCCGCATCGAGGAGCCCGTCTTCGATCAGGCCCGCGAGATCCTCATCGCGATCGATCTGTCCCGGTCGATGCTCGCCGATGACGTGAAGCCAAATCGGCTGGAGCGGGCCAAGCTTCTCATCACGTCCCTGCTCGAGCGGCTCGAGGGCGAGCGCGTCGGCCTCATCGTTTTCGCCGGGACCGCCTTCCTCCAGAGTCCGCTCAGTGCCGACTACGAGATCCTGCGCGAATTCCTGCCGGAGCTTGATCCGGAGTACCTTCCCGAGGGCGGTTCCAACTACACGGCCCTGATCGACAACGCCCTGACGGCCTTCGGGCCGGAGAAGAGCGCCGACCGCTTCCTCATTGTCCTGAGCGACGGCGAGTCCACCACGGAAGACTGGCAGCAGCGCGTGCCGGCTCTGGTCGAGAAGGGCGTACGCGTCCTGAGCCTCGGCATCGGCACCGGCGCCGGAGCCATGATCCCGGATTCCGCGGGCGGTTTCGTGAAGGACGAGCGCGGCGCCGTGGTCCTCTCCCGCCTGGGCACTTCCACGCTGCAGGACCTCGCCCAAAAGACCGGGGGCGTGTACACCGACGCGAGCACGTGGGTCGACCTCGCCCAGATCATCTCAACCACCGTCGAGAAGGGCAAACAGGGGGACTTCACCGACCTCCAGCAGGTTCGGCTGGCCGAGCGCTTCCAGTGGGCGCTGGCACCGGCGGTGCTGCTGCTGCTCTGGAGCTTTTGGCGGGAATTCCCCGTGCACCCCAAGGCCCGCGACCTCCGCCTGTCCCCGGCGGGCGCGACCGTTGCCCACGCCCGCCGCCCCTCGACCGCGCCGGCCACGGTGGCGGCCCTGCTGCTGGCCTTTCTGCTCGCGCCGCGCCCCACCCCTGCGCAAGAGGCGGAGGTCGTCAATACGCTCGCGGCCCCGCTGTCCAAACTGGTTGCGCAGCTGTCGGCCCGGGATGCGCTCGAGGCCCGCGACTACGACGAACTGGCGCGCACCACCCTCACCTTCGGGGAACGCCTCCAGGGTTCGTCCCAACCGGTGCCGCAGGGTCCGGTCCTCGACGGCATTGCGGCCGTTGACGCCGGGGCCGCACTGAACCCGACCTTCACGGAATGGGCCCCCCTGCGCCAGAAGCTCGTCGACCTGCTGGAGAACAAGGATCAGCCCAAGGACGACCAGCAGAACCAGGAACAGGATCAGCAGCAACAGGGCGAGCAGAGCGACGACCAGAAGCAGGAGAACCAGCAGGGCGGCAAGCAGTCGAACGACCAGAAGCAGAAGTCCGACGGGGAACAGAAGCAGTCCAACGGGGAGGCCAAGGGCGATGATGAGCAGAATCCGGAGAACGATCCCCAGCAGCAGGGCGAGTCCGCCTTCGGTGACATGGAAAAGCAGGCGCCCCCGCCACCGCCCCCTCCGCCCCAGGGCGATACCCAGAAAGTTGGCGGCAATCCCGACAAGGAACAGAAGGACTCCGAAGCGCCCGAACTCGCCGTCCCACTCCAGAAACTCGATCAGATCCGCAATCAGGACTCCCCCGCCAAGCTTCACCAGCTGATGCAGGATCCCAATGCGAAGGGCAAAGGCCAGAAGGGCCGTGACTGGTAGACCATGCGACCAACCTTTTTAACCGTCCTCGTCCTCATTCTCGCCGCGACCGGCTCGCTCCTGCGCGCCCAGTCCATCCGCTGGCAGCCGGCGAGCGGCACGCTCGCGCTCGGCCAGACAACCGAGCTGAGCCTGATCTTTGACGAGTGCGAACCCACCGGGGAAATCACGCTGCCCGCGCTCGGGGGCGTCACGATCGGCCGCCCGAGCCGCGGCGAGCAGAGTTCCTTCAATGTGGTGAACGGCAAGGCCGCCCGCACCCGCACGATCTACTTCACCTACCCGGTCCGCCCCGCCCTTAAGGCCACCGTGTCCATCCCGGAGTTCGAGGTCGCCACCGACCGCGGTCCGATCAAGGTCCCGGCCGCGAGCTTCCAGGTGGTGGACGCCACGGTCGGCGGGGGCACCGTCCCCCTCGATGCGGCCGCCAATTCGACCCTCACCGTCGGCAGCGGGACCGCCTGGGCCGGCGAGGTTCTGCCCGTCTCCTACTCCCTGAGCATCAGCAACCGATTCCCGGCGCAGCTCGCCAGCAATCCGGACTGGTCCGCCAGCCCCCTCGTGATCGAGGAATGGGCCAAGCCTGAGCCCTTCACCGCCATGGTCGCGGGCGAATCCCGCAACAACATCGTGTATCAGACTCGCGGTTACATCAAGGCCCCGGGCAACTACACGCTCAACGCCGTCAACCAGCTGGTCAACCTGCGGGTCCCTTCCGCCAACTTCAGCGTCTTCCAGGCCTTCCAGGCCGAGCAGTTCTCGATCACCAGCAATCGCCCCGCCCTCACCGTCCGGCCCCTGCCCCAGCCCGCCCCCGCCGGTTTCGAAGGCGCCGTGGGCGAGTTCACCCTCGTTTCCAAGGTCGTGCCCGAAAATGCCGGGGTCAGCGAACCGATTACCTGGACGCTGGAGCTCCAGGGCAAGGGCAACTGGCCCGACATCGCCGGCCTGCCCGCCCGCGAGGCCTCCCGCGACTTCCGCGTGGTCCAGCCGGAGGCCCGCCGGACGAACAAGGAGGGCGCGTTGTTCGAGTCCGCCCTGAGCGAGGATGTCGTCCTCATCCCCACCAAGCCTGGCACCTACACCCTCGGGCCGGTGGTCTGGACCTACTTCGATCCCGCGTCCGGCACCTACAAGACGATCAGCACCGAGCGCGTCACCGTGACCGTCACCGCCCCGGCGACGGCCCCGTCCTCCTTTGTTGCCCCGTCCGTCACGGTTCCGGGAACCGCGCCCGAGGTCCCGACCGCGCCTCCGCAGCCCCCCGGCGAGCCCGAGGCCATTCCCCGCGACCCGATCCCGGGCTCGTCCCAGGCATCCGTGCCCTGGACCGACGGCGGCACCTGGCTCGCGCTGGCCGCCAGCGTTGCCTGGCTTCCCGTGTTCTGGCTCGCGCTGGCCTGGCGCCGGGCCCGGCAGACGGATCCCGTCCGCAGCCGCCGCGAGGCCCGCGCCCGTCTCGCTTCCACCCTCAGCGCTCTCCGCACGGCCCGGGAGCCGGCGCAGATCGCCGGACTGCTGCTCCGCTGGCAGCACGAGACCGCGCTTCTCTGGCCGTTGGCCAAGGCCGCCCCGGCCGCGTCGGCCTTCCTGCCCGATCAGGCGTGGAGCACGCTCTGGAACGAATCGGAGCGCACGCTTTACGGAGCCGGCCAGCCGTTGCCAGCCGACTGGGTCACCCGCGCCGAAGCCGCGCTGGCCGCCAAGACCGTCCCGGGCTTCGACGCCGGATCGATCTTTCTCCGCCGTAATCTGCTGCCCTTCCTCGCCGGACTCGCCCTGCTGCTCGTCCTGACGCCCCCCGGCCGGGCCGCCGACGACGCCGCGGCCACCGCCTACGGACGCAGCGAATTCTCCGTCGCGGAGAAGCTCTGGCGCGAGGCCGTGCGCAAGGAGCCGGTCGACTGGATCGCCCACCACAACCTGGCCCTCGCGCTCGGTCAGCAGAACCGGTGGGGCGAGGCCGCCGCCCACGCGGTCGCCGCCTTTGTCCAGTCACCCGCCGACCCCGCGGTGCAGTGGCAGTTGGGCCTGACCCTTCAGCGCGCCGGGTACGCTCCCTTGGAGGTCGCGCCATTCATGCAACCCGGGGGTCGTCACGCCCTCGCGCGGCGGCTTTCTCCCGCCGGCTGGCAAAAGGCCATCGCCCTCTCCGGCCTGATCGCCGCCGCGGCGACCGCCCTCGTGCTGCTGCGCGGCTACGGACTGCGCAGCCGCCTCGTCCTGCCTGCGGCCGGTGTCCTTCTCCTCGTCGCGATCCTCGGAGCATCGGCGGCACTGGTCAGTCTCTCCACCTATGGCACGCTGCGCGACGCGCGCACCGTCATCGTCTGGCACCAGGCCACGCTGCGCTCGATTCCCACCGAGGCCGATACCGCCCAGACCACCACCAATCTCGGCGCCGGGTCGATTGCCGTCATCGACAAGACCTTCCTCGGTTGGCTCCGCCTCGCGTTCGCCAACGGCCAGACCGGCTGGGTGCGCCAGGAGGATGTGGTCCGGCTCTATCGCTAGTTCCTGACCGGGGTCTTGCGCGCCATTCGGCGCAGGGATTCCTCACTCGAAAACTCCGCCAGGCGATCCAAGGGAACCCACGCGAGGTCCTTGGACTCCCCGCTGATCACGAGGGGTTCGCCGGCGTCCGCCTCCAGGAGAAAACGCAGGTCGTAGTGCCGATGCGCCGGATCTTCCCGGCGGGCCGGGATGGCGTGCACATCCACGTCAAATACCTCTGGAGAGAGCACCGCCAGCGATCCCAGCCCGCTTTCCTCGCGAGCCTCCCGCAGCGCCACCGCGAGCAGATCCGGGTCGCCATCCGCGTGGCCGCCGAGCTGCAGCCACTTGTCGAGCTTCCGGTGATGAGTCAGCAGCACCTGCGTCCGGCTCCGATCCACAATCCAGGCGGAGCCGGTCAGATGCCCGGGGACGCAGCGCCGGTCCAGACAACCGGCCTCGGCCTCCACGAACGCCTGCGTCGCCGCCGTCATGGCAAGTTCGTGGGGATCGGTCACCCGGCCCGCATGGGCCCGCAAGAGGTCGCGAACCGCGTTCCGGTGCATGGTCAGCCTGCGGTCTCGGAAGCCGTGGATCGCTTCAGGGGACGCCAGATGGCGTCGGCCGAGAACGGGCGGGGATTGTCCACGTGCACCCAGATGTCATCCACGCTCGTGGCCACGGAAAAGATGTCGGCGAGCCCCGTTGACTTGAAACGCTCGGCCACCATCCGGTCGAAGAAACGCAGCAGGTCGTCGTAATAGCCCTCCTGATTCACCAGCACCACCGGCTTGTGGGTGAGGTTGAGGTAGCGCTCGGTCATGATCTCGGAGAGCTCCTCCAAGGTGCCGATGCCGCCGGGAAGGGTGACAAAGGCGTCGGCGCGTTCCGCCATCAGGCGCTTGCGCTCACGCATGGTCGACACGGTGACCAGCTCGTCCGCCGCGTGGAACGCGAGTTCCCGCTCGATCATGAAGTCGGGAATGATCCCGACCACGTGTCCACCGCTCTCCTTCACCGCGCGGGCCACCACGCCCATCAGGCCCGCGTTGCCCCCTCCGTAAACCAGGCCCCAGCCCCGCGCCACGAGGGCGCGCCCCAGACGCTCCCCCGCCTCGTAGTATTTGGACTCCAGCTTTGAGCTGGAAGAGCAGTAGACGCAGAGCAACTTCGGCATGACTGGGAAAAAGCACGATTCGGGCGGCTTGAACATCCTGAATCCATGCCCCGGCGCTCCTCGGCCGGCCACGGCCTCGGGTCCAACCCTGTCCGGCCGATCGGTGAATTCAGGATTTTTTGGATTCCGCCGGCCGCACTCCCCCTGTTTGACTCCGCTCGTGCTCACCCCGCCTCAGCCCTACCGCGGTCGCCTCGCGCCGTCGCCGACCGGCTACCTGCATCTGGGGCATGCCCGCACCTTCTGGATCGCGCAGGAGCGGGCCCGCGAACGCGGTGGCGTCCTGGTGCTGCGCAATGAGGATCTCGACGCAACGCGCTTCCGCCTCGATTTCGTCGCCGCCATGCTGGAGGACCTCCGCTGGGTGGGACTGAACTGGAGCGAAGGACCCGACATCGGGGGGCCGCACGCCCCCTACAACCAGCAGGCCCGCCGCCCCCTCTACCGCGCGGCCCTGGACCGCCTGCACGCCGCGGGGCTGATCTTTCCCTGCACCCGCTCTCGCCGCGACGTGATCGAGGCCGCCGGTGCTCCCCACGAAGGTCCGGACGGCATCGCGGACGAGCCGGTCTACCCCGCCGCCTTCCGTCCCGCGGCCGGGACCCCGTTGCCGCCGCTCGACGATCCGATCATCACGAACTGGCGCTTCCGCGTGCCCGACGGGGAGGAGCTCAGCTTCACCGATGGCGCGCTGGGCGAGCAACACGCGGTCGCCGGACGCGATTTCGGGGATTTCCTCGTGTGGCGAAAGGACGATGTCCCCAGCTACCAGCTCGCGTGCGTCGTGGACGACGCCGCCATGGGAATCACGGAGGTCGTGCGTGGCGCCGATCTCGTCCGTTCCACCTTCCGCCAGCTCCTGCTTTACCGCGCCTTGAGATTCACCGCACCGGCCTTCTACCACTGCCCGCTGATGAACGACGAGAAAGGCGAGCGCCTGGCCAAACGCCATGACGCCCTCAGCCTGCGCACGCTGCGGGAACGCGGCATCACTCCTGAATCGATCATCAGACAGTTTAACCACGGATGAACACGGATCCACACGGATTCAGATCGATTCACGTGAACCGGCTTAACTTGGCGGCTCATTTAGTCCGTGTTTATCCGTGTCCATCCGTGGTGAGTATGATTTCAGTTCGTTACCCCCATGCTTCCTAAAATCGGTGTCCTGAACATTTCCGACCGCGCCAGCGCCGGCGTCTATGAAGACACCCCCGGCCAAGCCTGCGTGGCGCTGCTGCGCGAGTGGCTTTCGACGTCCTTCGATCTCGACTACAAGGTCATCCCTGACGAGCAGGCCGTGATCGCCGCCGAATTGAAGCGCATGGCGGATGACTCTGGCTGCTGCCTTGTCGTGACCACCGGTGGCACTGGGCCCGCGCCCCGCGACGTGACGCCCGAGGCCACGGTCTCCGTCTGCGACAAACTCCTCCCGGGATTCGGCGAGCTTATGCGCGCCACGTCCCTGAAGTACGTCGCCACCGCAATCCTCTCCCGCCAGACGGCCGGCATCCGCGGAAAGACGCTCATCGTGAATCTCCCCGGACGCCCCAAGGCGATCCGCGAAAACTTCGAGGCGGTCTTTCCCGCCATTCCCTACTGCATCGACCTGATCGGCGGCCCCCGGCTGGAGACCAACGAGACCGTGATGAAGGCGTTCCGGCCGAAGACGTAGGGATTTTCGATTTTCGATTTTCGAATTTTGAATTCAGACCGGAATCACCTGCGCAACCTGCCTTGAATTCCGAAATCGAAATTCGAAAATCAAAATTCGAAAATCCAGCCCGCTTCAGCGGGTCCCGTTCTCCCACTCGGCGGGGAGGAGCGACTCCGGGCCGATGATGTAGGTCTGGTAGTAGAGCCAGAACACCACACCGC
>CAYZCV010000076.1:11375-16645 GCA_964476965.1 uncultured Opitutus sp.
AGCGACTCCGGGCCGATGATGTAGGTCTGGTAGTAGAGCCAGAACACCACACCGCCCAGACAGACGAGGAAGAGAGCCTCCCCCATCCAGCCGCCGCGTTGGCGACTTCCCTGGTGCAGCAACCGCACCAGCGTGGCCACGGCCGGAGCGAAGGCATAGGTCACGAGCGAAGCGCCGAAAAGCACCATGCCCATGATGAAGCCCGTGCGCAGCCACGGATCCCCGATGAGCTTCGCCTTGTAGGAGACAATCTCCACACAGAGGTTCAGCAGCAGCAGGCAACAGGGCAGGACGTAATAGGTGCGGACAGCGTGGCTTGATTTCACGGCAAGGGCGATGAGCCCAGTCGACAAAAGGGCGTCGTTGGGTGCAACCTCCGTCCGGAATCAAGGGTCAGCGTTCTTCACCTCAACCCCGCTCGTATGCCCTACCTCAAGATTCAAACCAATCTGCCCGTCACCCGCAAAGCCCGCCGCGTGGTTCTCCGGGAAGCCTCCGCCCTCGTGGAGCATGAACTCGAAAAGCCGGAGGACTTCGTGATGGTCGCACTGGAGCCCGATACCGCCATGATCTTCGGCGGAACCGATGACCCCGTTGCCTTCCTCGAACTCAAGGCCGTCGGCCTGCCCGTCCGGCGCACGAAGCAGCTGAGCAAGGTGCTGTGCTCGATGATCCAGGATCACCTCGGCATCCCCAAGGAGCGCATCTACGTCAAATTCATCGACGTGAAGCACGGGATGTGGGGTTGGAAGGGGGACACGTTTTGATTGTGGATTTCCGATTGCGGGGTGCGGATTGAAACCAAGCCGACCCTGCCCGGGGCGTCAGCCTCGATGGGGGGGTTTCATCTCACGCATTCCGTATTCCTTGTTCTGCATTCCGCAATCCGCACTCCGAACTCCGCAATTCGACCGCCGTCCCGACGGTTTTGGTTGAGGGCCTGGGGTCCGCTTGGCCAAAGTGGCCGCGATTTCACTCAATCCCATGCTCAACCTCAGCGCTCCCGACCTCACGCAACATCCTCCGCGCAGCCCACGCGTCCGCCTCGGCGGCTATGTCCACCTGCCGCGCCTGCTCGACAAGGCCCGGGCGGTGGTCTCCGGCAAGAACGGCGGCTATCACTACAACTGCCCGCTCGATCAGCACTTTTTCGGTTTCACCGGGATCAGCCCGGACGCGATGCTCGCGGCCATCAAATCCGGCAAGTCGGATACGGAGATGCTCGCCTGGGTCCGCGCCAACACGAAGCGCCTGCCCTTCGAGATCGCCGCCTGGAGCACGTGGCTGGCAGCCCACGGCGTGGGCGGAGTCGACGGTCACGCCTGGTTTGCTGACGTGATCAAGACCAACGGTCCCGAGCGCGACGATGTTCAGACCTTCTTCGATCTGCTCGATCTCGACGACTACGTCAGCTACGGCGGGAAGGGCTGAGGGATTTTTCGAATTTCGATTCTCGATTTTTTGAATTCCGACCCCGGACACCCGCTCAGCTCGTCAGGGTGCTTGGCTTGATCGGAATCGAAATTCGAAATTCAAAAATCGAAAATTTACGGCCGTCGATGCACGGCCCCACCCTTCATGACGAAGGCGACCTTGCGCAGGGCGGAGATGTCCGCCAGCGGGTCGCCTTCCACGGCAATCAGGTCTGCCAGCAGCCCGACTTGCACGCGTCCGATCTGGGACTCCTGGTGCAAGACCCGGGCTGACACCGACGTCGCCGCGCGCAGCGCGTCGATCGGCTTCATCCCATAGTCGACCAACATCTCGATCTCGCGGGCGTTGGTGCCGTGGGTGAACACGCCGACGTCACTGCCGTTGACGATGGTCACGCCGGAGGCGAGCGCCGCCTTGAACGAGGCGCGGCGCGCGGCCTCATTCTCGGGCCGGGTGACCGCCAGCGTGGGGACCAAAGCCACGCCGCGCTCCTTCATCAGCTGATACACTTCTGCCGTGCCAAAGTAGCCGTGCTCGATCGTCTCGGCCCCCGCCAGCGCGGCGCGGCGCATGGCTTCGGGGGTGACCGCGTGGATCGCCACGCCCCGCCCGCTGCTGCGGGCCGTGTCCACCGCGAGCTTGAGCTCCTCCAGGGAAAACGTCGGCATCGCTTCGCCCCGCGGTCCCCAGCGATAGTCGCCGTACAGCTTCACCCAATCCGCCCCGTGGCCAATCTGGTCGCGCACGACCCGCGTCAGGGCATCCACGCCATCCGCCTCCTCCGCGCCCTGCGGAACCGCCCACTCGCTCGCAAAACCCTTCGGCCCATAGCTGCCCGTGGCGATGATGGCCTTCGAGGCGATCAGGAGACGGGGACCGGGAATGATGCCCTGCTCAATCGCCTGCCGTAGGCCCGTGTCCGCGTAGGCGGCCCCCTCGGTGCCCAGATCGCGCAGGGTCGTGAACCCGGAATCAAGGGTCGCCCGCAGATGATTGACCGCCCGGGCCACGCGCAACGAGAGCGATTCCTTCAGGACCTGGTCGTTCCACGATGCCTCGCTGTAAGGATGGAGCAGCACATGGCTGTGGGTGTCGATCAGGCCCGGCAGAAGCGTGAGCCTCGGCAGATCGATGACGGGCGTGCCCGCGGGATACGTGATCGCCGCCGCGGGACCCGCCGCCGTGATCCGATCGCCGGTCACGACCACGATCCAGCCCTCGTGCAGGGTGGCCGTTTCGCCGTCAAAGACCCGGCCCGGCTGCAGCACCGTGACGGTCGGCGCCGGTTGCGCGGTTGCGATGAGGGCGGTCAGGACTCCAGCGAGCGCGAGGGCAGCAAGGCGTTTCATCCCCTCTTCCTACACGAAGGCCCGCGGGGGCCAATCGAGGAATTTGCCCATTGCTGAGTGTGGATCTTGGAGTGCGGAACGGGCGATCCCGATCACGCGCTCACCGAGAACTCGCGCAGGCACGAGGTCTGGCCAATTCCGCCCTCCGCATTCCGAAATCCACAATCCCTCAGAGCTCCGTGTACTTGTCCGACCGCCCGCGGGCCTTTTCGACCGGATACTTATCCGCATTGCGGGCCATCTTGGCCTCGATCGCGGCCGCGACGTCGATGCCGGTGATGTTGGCGAACTCGAGGGCATAGATCACCACGTCGGCCAGTTCCTCCGCAATTTTCGCCTTGCGGACGGGATCCGCCGCAACGGCGCGGGAAGCCTCGGTCGTGGACCACAGAAAGTGCTCCATCAGCTCGCCAGCCTCGGCGGCGAGCGCCATGCTCAGGTTTTTCGGCGCGTGAAATTGTTCCCAGTCCCGTTCGCGCGCAAAAGCCAGAACACGGGTTTTCAACTCGGCAAGCGTGGTGGTAGCGTCGGTCGACATGAGAGGTGGAGTAATCCCTCCAGCCTGCCCCGCCCAGCGCCCAAGGCGAACCAAAGCCACGACGCGCCACCCAATCCATGTCAACCAATGGTTGACATGGATTGGGTGGCGACTGTCGCCTCGGCGAGGCATGAGCCAGTCGACGCTCGAAAGTGTGCCTATCCCGCTGGGGCGGCGCTGCGGAGGCGTGGGCGGAAAAATACTTGGCACACGGCCTGCAGTGTGGTGTCCGTACGTCTGTTCCAATGACCCGGACTCAACAACATCAGCGCAGCCTCGCCGGCACTTCGTTTACGAAGGCCGTCGTCTCCTGCTGCGCGTCGATGCGTCCGGTGGTCGCCATCCGTTGGAACAAAACGCATCCCGCCCCGGGCTCTCAGGCCGCCTAAACCTCCGCACCGCGGAACCTCGGTTTAGTCCAGACCTGAAGAAAGCCCGGAGGCCCTAGGCCCCGAGGTTCCCACCTCTCCATGCCCTTTTCCCTTTTGCCATGAACACGATCATCGCTCCCCTGAACTCCCTTCGTAGCCGTCGACCGGAACCCGCGCCCGCCGCGGGCTTCCGCCAGCCGCACTACGATTGCGAGGAGGCCGCCGACGCCGTCCGCCTCACGCTGTACGTGCCCGGCGTCGACGCCGCCGGCGTGGAGATCACCACGCAGGGTCCGGACCTCACGGTCACGGCCCGCAAGAGTCAGGTCGTGCGCGTGAACTGGCAGGCGCTGCACCTGGAGCGCGCGCAGCGGGCCTACCGGCTGGACCTGAGGCTCGGCCGGGGGCTCGCCTACGAGGACCTGCACGCCGAGCTGCGCGACGGCGTGCTGACCCTCGTCGTCCCCAAGCGCCCCGCCCTCGGTGCGCGGGTGAGCTCACGGGGCCGCCGCGCTGCGTAGGCCATTCCCCCGCCGGGCGAATGCCGGCGGATTTCCGCCGGCATTCGTCCACTTTTCCTCAAGTTATCGTGAATTTATCCGAAACTCTTCCTTAGAACCGTAGTCCCACTTTCTCCTGCCATGCCCCTACCCCTCGCCCACCTTCCGCCTCCGCTCCCTCGTCCCACCCCGGCGCTGGTTGTCCCAGCGTACGATGTGCAGTGGTGCCGGCCGGCCTTCCGCCCGCCGACCCTGCCGACGACGCACCAGCTTTACAGCGAGGTTCCGTTCAGCGCGCAGTTCGCACCCAAGCGCTTCACCGCCGCCGCGGCCCGCTAAGGCGTTTTTCCGCGGCGCACGGCTTCCGGCCGTAGCGCCTTCGCTCGAGCCTAATGGCTCTTGGCCGCCAGCTCGCGCTGGAGCTCGCCAAAATTTCCGCTTTCGGCCGCGTGGACGAAGCTCTCCGTCACGGATTTCAGCTCTTCCCAGCGGGCCCGGATCTTCTTCGCCTCCTCCGGCGTGATTTTCTGGTCGGCCGTGGCCGAGGCGATCACGCCCAGCATGTCAGCAAACTCCTGCACGATGTCATTCGTCGCCGGGATGATTGCATGAGGATGCGGCTTGGCCTCGGGATTGATGATGAAGAAACCACCCGCGCATTCGCACACCCACTGGGCGATGCGGCGGTCGTTCGTGATCTTCAACAGCTGCTCGATCCGGTCCAAGGGGTTGAACGCGCCACTGCCGGCGTTTTCCGCCGGCGGCTCGGCCCATTTGTAAATGAGCGACAAGGAGAGCCCCATGTCTGCTGAGATCTGCTTCGCGCTCGTTTTCTTGAGCACTTCCTTGAGCAATTCATGGGATTGCATGCGGAAACAAGCATGGGAGGCGGATTAGCCGAAGGCAATACCGCACATAGGGTTGCTAACGACCCGTCCCAGCCCGCTTTTTCGGCGTGCCATCCCCCCCTCCCTGAGGCACACCTATGGGTTTTCATGAATATCCACGAGTATCAGGCCAAGGCCCTCTTTGAGAAGTTCGGCGTCCCCGTGCCCAAGGGCGCGGCGGCCAAGTCGGC
>CAYZCV010000077.1:0-16292 GCA_964476965.1 uncultured Opitutus sp.
CTCCAGGGCTTCGAGCGTCACCCGCTCGGTTCCCCGAAGAACGGTGAGCTTCATGACATCGCCCGGTGCGCGCCGATCGATTTCCCGCTCAACATGGCCGACGACCGCCCCATCCGGCTTGAGCCGAGGGAGCGGGGTCCCGTCCACTTCCAGCAGAATGTCACGCTCCTTCATCCCCGCCTTTTCGGCCGGGCTGCCTTCCAGCACTTCACTCACGACCAGTCCCGACTGGGACTCCAGCTTGAGAAACTTGGCCACCTCAGGATCGACCGGCTCGAGGCCATTGGCGCCCAACCAAGGCGCCGGGCGGCCGAAGACATTCTTCGGGATGCGCCCAAGATTGGGCAGGATCTCATCGGCGAGCAGAAACGCCGCACACTCGTCAGAGTTCACGAGCACCACCCCCTGCCCCCCGCGGGTCCGCTCGGAAAACATCAGATAGCTCTGGCCGAAGCCAGCGGCACCGAGGCCCACGAACGCGCCCTCGCGGTTGAACACGGGCAGCCCGGGCGACGCGATTTCCAGCGTGGTGACGGCCGTGCGCTGGGGAAGCGTCTGCACAATCGCCACGCGGCCGGTCAGAAAATACGGTGCAAAATCCTCGTCCTTTTTACGCAGACCGATGCCAAAAACCTCCTCCGCGATCACCGGACCGGACGCCGTCGGAGCAGCGAAGGCGGTGATCGGAACCAGTCCGGCGCGCCCCTTTTCCTCAATGCGCACGAAGTGCCATCCGGTGTAGATGTCCTGCCCGAGGTACTCGCCGGTCGCGTAGTTGGACGCCGGCTCACCCGGACGATAAATCCGAAAATCCTTGAGCTGGGCTGGCGTCGCCCGCCCGCCGATGGCCGCTCCAGGCAGCACAATGGTCCCCTGGTCATCGATCACCGTCGCAAAGGCGAACGACAGCCGGCGATCGAGTTCCGTCTCGGTGAAGAATTCAACGGCCACCACCGACTTCAGGCGCTCGCGCCAGAGTTCGGCCACATCCGCCGCGCGCGCCGCGGCAGAAAGGGCAAGGAGGAGCGCAAGGGACGCGAGGGGGAATTTCATGGCTTGAGGACGTAAAGGGAGACCCGGAAGTTTCGACGGGCTTCAATCAGAACCGGGGCCGGTTCGGCTTCATAGGCCGCATGCGCGGTCTTGACCGCCTCCAGGGTGGAGATCGATGTATCATTGATCTTCGTGATGATGTCGCCCCGCGAGAGGCCTGCGACCGCCGCCGGATAACCCGGCTGGACCCCAATCACGAGCACGCCGGTATCATCCGGCAATTGGTTCTCGCGGGCATAGGTTCGCGACACCTTGCGCACGCTGAGGCCCCACTTGTCGAGGGCCCACTCCTCGCCAACCCGGCTGACGAGCTGCTCGGTCACCACTTCATAGTCGGTCGTCTGGGTGCCCCGCTTGACCGTGAGCCGGAGCGTCGACCCGACCGGTTGGCTGGCGATCTGATTCTGGATCGGGGGCAATTGCTCGGGGAAACGGCCGTCAACCTTGTTGCCGTTGATCGCCAGCAAAATGTCCCCGCCCCGCAGCCCAGCCTTCGCCGCGGGCGATCCGGGATCCACGCTGTTGATCAGCATGCCGGTGTTCAGTTCGAGGGCGTAGAAATTCTCGAGGTCACGCAGCACGCCCGGCACCAAGCCAATGTAGCTGCGGGTGACGGAGCCCGCGTTCGAGAGCTCAGCCACAATTCGGCGGGCCGTGTTGGACGGGATGGCGAAACCCAGGTTGTCCGCGCCCACGTAACCGCGGGAATTGATCCCGACCACGTCGCCGTCCTCGTCGACCAGAGGCCCCCCCGAATTTCCCGGATTGATGGCGGCATCGGTCTGGAGCCAGGTGTTGAACGAACCTGTCTCATAGCCGCGAACCCCGGTGTTGTCCTCAAAGTAGCGGCGGTTGTTGGAAATGATGCCCCGGGTAACCGTGCGGGTGAGGCCGTGGGGCGTGCCGACGGCGAAGACCGTCTGGCCGGGCGAAAGCTTGTCCGAGTCACCGAACTCGGCGTGCGAGAACTTCAGGCCCCGGCGCTTGATCTCATCCAGATCCAGGCGAAGCAGGGCAAGGTCGGTCCAATGATCCCAGCCCACGAGCGTCGCGCTGACGCGCTCGAGATTCGCGAGCGTCACACTGATTTCGACCGCGCGCGGACTGGCGACATGGGCATTGGTCAGAATCAGGCCGTCGGCGTTGAGGATGACACCGGAACCGACGCCTCCGCTGAAGCGACGGGCGCCGTCCTCGAAGGCCACCTCACGGACGTCGATGCGCACCACGGCATCGAGCAGACGGTTGAAGCCGCGGGAGGCCGCGGCAGAGAGCGGCGTCAGCGGGGCGGCAAAGAGAAGCAGGATGAGGGCGCGGAGCGCAATTGACCGGGCGGTTGAAAGCATCACAGTAGCGGGTTTCCTCCGATGGCAACGCATAGCAAAGACTACGACTTTTCTCAAATTGAGCCTTACTGGCAATCATTCTGGGAAGAAAACCACTCGTTTCGTGCGAACAATGCCTCGGCAGCGCCGAAGTACTACGTGCTGGACATGTTTCCCTACCCCTCGGGGGCGGGCCTGCACATCGGGCACCCGGAGGGCTACACGGCGACGGATATCCTGGCCCGGTACAAGCGCGCCCGCGGCTTCAACGTGCTTCACCCGATCGGCTGGGATGCGTTCGGTCTGCCCGCCGAGCAGCACGCCGTAAAGACCGGCACCCACCCAGCGAGCAACACCCAGAATAACATCACGAACTTCCGGCGGCAGATCAAGGCGCTCGGCTTTTCGTATGACTGGGAGCGGGAGATCGACACGACCGACCCGAAGTACTTCCGCTGGACCCAGTGGATCTTCCTCCAGCTGTTCAAAAAGGGACTGGCCTACGTGGACGAGCGGCCCGTCTGGTGGTGCCCGGAGCTCCGCACGGTTCTGGCCAACGAGGAGATCGTCGACGGCAAGTCGGAGGTGGGGGGATTCCCGGTCGAGCGGCGCAACCTGCGCCAGTGGGTGCTCCGCATCACGGCCTACGCCGAGCGCCTGCTCGAGGGGCTCAAGCGGGTCGACTGGCCCGACTCCACCAAGCGCATGCAGGAGGCGTGGATCGGTCGCAGCGAGGGCGCCGAGTTGCTCTTTGCCCTCGAAAATCCGGCGCTCGGTGATCTCAAGGTCTTCACCACGCGGCCCGACACCGTCTTCGGCGTGACCTACATGGTCGTTGCCCCCGAGCATCCCCTGGTTGAAAGCCTGACCGTGCCGGCGCAGCGCGCAGCCGTGGACGCCTACCGTCGTCAGGCGGCGGCCAAGAGCGACCTCGAGCGCACCGACCTCGCCAAGGGCAAGAGCGGCGTTTTCAGCGGCTCGTTCGCCATCAACCCCGCCAACGGGGCGCGCGTCCCGGTCTGGATCGCCGACTACGTGCTGATGGGCTACGGAACGGGCGCCATCATGGCCGTCCCGGCCCATGACGAGCGCGACTACGAGTTTGCTCTGCAGTACCAGCTGCCCGTGATCCCGGTGATCGAACCGGCCGAGCACGCCGGCAATGGCGAGAGCCGGCCTCCCCTGCCCTACACGGGCGATGGCGTGCTGGTCCACTCCGACGGGTATTCCGGCCTGCCTTGGGCCGAGGCGAAGGTTCGCATCACGGCGGATCTCGCCGCCAAGGGTCGGGGTCGGGCCACGGTGAACTACAAGCTCCGCGACTGGCTCTTCTCCCGGCAACGCTACTGGGGCGAACCATTCCCCATTGTCTGGGTCGACGAGGCCTCCTACCGAAAGGCCGCCGTGCTGCGCGCCGGTGATCTGCCGGCCCAGCCCGTGACATTCGTGCAGGACGGGACGACGTTGTACGCGCTGCCTCTGCCCGCGAGCGCACTGCCGCTGACCCTGCCTGAGGTTCAGACGTATTTGCCGAGCGGCACGGGCGAGAGCCCGCTCGCTGGCGTGACGTCATGGCTGGAAATCTGGTTTCACGCCGGTACGGGCGAGTGCGTTCCCGCGGCGCAGCCTCGACCAGCGGGTGATGCCTGGGTTCGCGGCCGCCGCGAGACAAACACCATGCCGCAGTGGGCCGGCTCATGCTGGTACTACCTGCGGTTCATGGATCCGACGAATGAGACCGCTTTCGCTTCGCCGGAGTCACTGCGAACCTGGGGCGTGCCGGACTTGTATGTGGGCGGAGCGGAGCATGCCGTGCTCCACCTGCTCTACGCGCGATTCTGGCACAAGGTCTTGTTCGACCTTGGCGTCGTGCCTCAGGACGAGCCCTTCACGAAGCTGTTCCACCAAGGCATCATCCTGGGCGAGGATGGCGAAAAGATGTCCAAGAGCCGCGGCAACGTGGTCAACCCCGACACGATCATTGCGAGTCACGGGACCGACACCCTGCGCTTGTACCTCATGTTTCTCGGGCCGTTGGAAGCGATGAAGCCGTGGAATCCCAACGGGATCGAAGGCGTCCACCGCTTTCTGCAGAAGCTCTGGCGGGAGTGCATTGGCCGGGAGGGCGAAATCCCCGCCAAGGTTACCGATGACCCGGCCGCCGGTGGTCCGGCCCTGCGCAAACTGCTGCACGAGACCATCCGCAAGGTCAGTGAGGACATTGAAACCATGCGGTTCAACACGGCGATCTCCCAGATGATGATCCTCGTGAACGCGATCCAGAAAGCGGATCAGGTCAATCGCGCGACGCTGCGCACCGTTGTCCAATTGCTTGCGCCACTGGCCCCGCACATCGGCGAGGAGTTGTGGGAACGGCTGGGGGGAACAGGCTCGGTCATGACCGCTCCGTGGCCGGCCTACGACCCGGCCTTGTTGGTCGCGTCGGAACAGAAAGTCATCGTGCAAGTCAATGGCCGGAAGCGAGGCGAACTCATGCTTCCGGTGGGTACCCAACAAGAAGCCGCAGTGGCGGCTGCCATGGCCCAGGCAGAAGTGGCCCCGTTTGTGACCGGCAAGACTCCACAGCGGATCGTGTACGTTCCCGGGAAAATTCTGAATATTGTGGTTGAGTAAACGCGATTCTTGGACCTATTTCCTAGGGTGATCTCCCTAGGATATTCGGGGGTGGGTGAAAGCTTCACTTTGGAGCGTAAATCTACTCACGTGTGGGCCATTGCCGAGACGGCGTAGGGTGGATCATCCTATCGACATGAACTCTCTCCTCCAACCCCTGCGGATGCTTCGGCTGTTTTCAGCCGGCATTCTCGTGCTGGCCTCTTCAGCCGGCGCTTTCGCTGCGGCCAAGAAAAATCCCACGAGCAAGGTGTATATCGCCGATCTGAAGGGTCAGGCAGAGATCGACGACGGCGAACGGGTGCAGGAACTCACCTCGAAATCCGTTCATACAGCCCAGGGTACGGTCATCGAGACCCGCCCCGAGGCACAGAACGCGATGGTGTTTTCCAATGGAGCCGGTGTTTTTGTCGATCAGGACACCCGGCTGGAGGTCCGCCGTTTCGTGCAGGAGCCGTTCGCCCCCAACCGCACGGACATTGAAGTCGAACCCTCCATTTCCCAGACCCAGACGCACCTCGCTCGCGGCACCGTTGGCATGTGCACCAGCCGCATGGTCGCCGGGAGCTCGATGACGTACTCCACGCCCCACGCTGAGATCGCGCTGCGCGGGAACAAGGCTGTCATTCAAACCAATGAGAATGAAACCAAGATTTCGCTCGTCGAGGGCGACGTCACGGTGCGGGCTGGCGACGGCGATTCGGGCGGACAGATCATTCGCGCCGGACAGCAGGCCATTATTCGCCGCCCTCCCGGACAGCCGCCCACGTTTATCGTGCAGGACATCCCTCCCACCGAGTTGCCAACCGTGAATGATCAGGTCTCGATCGCCTGCATGGCCCGCCGTTCGGTTTATTTTGATGTCGCGGATCGCGAGGACCTCGATGCCGAGGTCGAATCGGCCCCGGTGACCGCTTTCGACGGTGCCGACGAGGGTGACGGCGCAGACAATGAGAACGATACGGTTGACCAACTGGTGATCGTCGAGGTCGTGCCGACCGATCCGCGCAGCGACGTCCAGGAAAGCCCGAACTCGATCGCCGCCGCGCGCTGACGTGCCCCCCAAGCTCCAGATCTCCGCCACCAAGGCCCGCCGACTACTGCGTTGCGCAGCGATCATCGGCGGTGCCACTGGCGTCGCCCTGCCTCCGGCCTATGCGCTCGTGCGCTGGAACGACAGTCGCGAACAGATCTTCCTCAATCTCGAGGCCCACGCGACCTGGGAGTCCAACATCTTCGCCGCGGCCGGTGGCGACGGAGACATCACGACCGGGTTTACGGCCGGGATGGATTACCAGCGCCGCGCCGGACTGATCGGTGTCAACGCGTCGATGTCCCTGGCCAGCGTTCAGTTTGCCAAGTACTCGGAGGAAAATTATCTCAATCCAAATCTCTCGATCGAGCTGAACAAGGATTCAGGCCGGACGACCGGCGCATTCACCCTCAGCGGCGTGCGCGAGAGCCGGGCCGATTCCGCGGCCAATGTCCGGACGGAGGCCTGGAATTACTCGACCGGGCTCAATCTCAAATATCCGGTGATTGAGCGCTATTCCCTCGCCGGCTCCGTGGGTTACAACCTCCGCGATTTTGACGACAACAGCTTTCTCGTCGACCTTAGCTCGTACACCGCGTCGATCGACCTGTTCTACGTTTACACGAGCGAGCGCGACCTGGTGGGCGGCTACCGACTTCGCCAGAGCGAGAGCAGCTCGGGCCTGAGCTTCTACGACCACGCTTTCACCCTCGGTGTGACGGGCAAGATCCTGCCGAAAATCAGCGGATCGCTGCGCGCTGGCTACCAGTTCCGGGATACCATTTCCAATCTCGGCGGTGGCAGCGCCCGCGATTACTCTTCTTGGACGCTGTCGGGCTCCACCACGTGGACGGTCAGCCAGCGGATCAGTCTCAGCAGCCAAATCTCGAAGGATTTTTCGGTCACCTCAACGGATGTCAGCGTCGATGTGCTTTCCGCCTCGCTTAACCTGCAGATCGCCCTCAGTGGCAAAATGACGGTCTTCGCGAGCGCCGACTACTCGTCCAGCGACTACCTCGGCGAACTCGGCGGCGACCGCCACGACACCAATCTGGGATTCAGCGGTGGCGTGGGCCGGACAATCGGCACCCGGATCAAGGCGAACGTGTCCTACACCTACTCGCAGAATTGGTCGACCTTGGAGCTTTCGGACTTTGAACGGCAGTCGCTTTCCCTCAACCTTTCAACGCGGCTCTGAGCCACCTTCGCGATGCCCCGATCACAGCTCCGTCTTGTTCCCCTTCTCCTCCTGAGCGGCCTGCTGGCTCTGGCTGGTACTCTTCGCGCCCAAGGGCAGGCCGCCGAGGCTCCGTCCGAGGCCGCCTACGTGATTTCCCTGACCGACCGTATCCGCATCGAGGTGTTCGGGGAGGACGACCTCGGAACCATCGCCCGCGTCGATGCCAAGGGAACGGTCAATCTGAAGCTCGTTGGCGAAGTCCGCATCTCTGGCCTCACCGTCAGCGACGCGCAGCGGGCCATTGAGGCCGCCTATCGGGACGGGCGCTACCTGCGCAGCCCCCAGGTGACAATCAACGTTGAGGAGTACGCTCCACGTGAAGTGATTGTCCAAGGTGAAGTCCGCCAACCAGGACGCTACAACCTGCCGGTCGAGGCAAGCTGGACGGTAGTCGATCTCATTAGCAAGGCTCAGGGGCTCACGGACATCGCCCGCGGCAACTCCGTGACGGTCTCCCGGACCGGTCCCGATGGCCGCCGACAAGTCTTTACGATCGACGCGGAGAGCATCATCAAGGGGAGGCGCGGGGCCAAAGACGGCGACAGCTCACTCAAGCTGCAGCCGGGTGACGTCATCAACGTGCCCCAACGCCTCTTCTAGTCCAGACCCTCCGATCACGCGAAATGTCCGATCCTCTTCCCAAATCCAGCTCGGCGTCACACCAGCATCGTGACGAGCATATCGTCGAGCGGAAGACTCTTCGGGACTACTACATCATCCTCCGTGAGCGGATCTGGATCGCGCTGCCATTGGCCCTGCTGACGGCCTTGGGTCTGGGCTATTACCAGGCTCAGGAGATCCCGCTCTATTCCGCCACGGCAACGATGCAGTTTGAGAAGCCGGAGCGCGTGGTCGTTGGCCAGGAAATCGTCGATCCCTCGGTTACCAACGACATCGATCTCAACACTTACCTGCAGATTCTCGGCAGCGCCAGTATGCGCAGCAAGGTCGTCGAATCCTTGACGCCCGACGAGACCCGCATTCTGCAGCGCCCTTACCTCGCCGAGCTTCAACCCGGCGAGTCTCCGCCCCATCCGGCCGGGCTCATTGGTACCGTCGGCGTCCAGTCGGTTCGAAACAGCTACCTCATTCAGATCAACGTCACCCACCGGGATGGTGAGGCCGCCGCCCTCATCGCCAATCGGTATGTCGCGCAGTTCATGCAGCACATCTACGACACCGTGAGCGGCAAGTACGGTGATTCGGTCGGGTTCCTCGAAAACCGGGCGGAAGAGCTTCGCCGGGAGGCCGAGGAAGCGGACAACCGCCTTCAGGAATACATGAAGCGCCACAATCTCGTGTCGCTGGATAGCAGCACGAATCTGGTCCAGGCCCGGCTCAGCACGGTCAGCACCGCCCTGCAGACCGCCCGACTGGCCCGCATCGACATCGAGGAGCTAAACCGCCTCGTCGAAACCTACCGCCGGGATGGGCGCAATCTCCTCGAAATCTCCCAGATCGCAGCCTACGGCTCGGTCGCAACGCTGCGCTCGCAACTCGACGGATTGCTGCGGGACCAGCAGGTGCTCGCCGAACGCTATCTTGAGCGGCACCCAAAGATGATCGACGTCGCCAACGCCATCGCGGTGGCGCAGCGCCAACTCAACGAGGCGCTGGAACTGGCCGTCGCCGACCTCAAGACCAACCTCGAAAAGGCGCGCGCCAGCGAGGAATCCTACCAGGTTGAATACGACCGTGCCAACCAGGACAATCTGCGTCTTCGTGACCTGGCCGTAGAGTACCGGAGCCTGGAGACGCAGGCCACCCTCAAGAAGGCAAACTACGCCCAGATTCTGGACCGCAGCACGCAGGCGACGACCAGCAAGAATTTGGAGCGCACCCCCGTCCGCCCACTCGATCCTGCCGTCGTTCCGGGCGCGCCGTTCACGCCCAACATGTCGCGCATCATCCGCTCGGCGATCGGCACCTTCTGCCTCGTTTTCTTCGGCGTCGCCATCGGCCTCAGCTTCATTGACGACCGCATCAAGAGCGCTTGGGACGTCGAGTCCTTCATCGGGGTGAACCTCCTCGGCATCGTGCCAGACCTGTCCGCTTTGCGGGACGAGGAAAAGTATTCGCTCGTCATGGGGAACAAACAGATCCCGGGAGCCGAGTCCTTCCTCAGCGTCTACAGTTCGGTCAAGATTCACTCCAAGCTCGATTTCCCGAAGTCCATTTTGGTTACCAGCACGATCCCGGGCGAGGGCAAGACCCTGATCTCGTCCAACCTCGCGGGCAGCTTTGCCCGCCATGGTAAGAACACCCTGCTCATCGATTGCGACCTGCGACGACCCATGTTGCACCGCCACTTCAAACAGCCGAACAACAGCGGGCTGATCACCTGGTTCGAAAACGGGGCCAGCCTCGAAGGCAATCTGACCGAGAACCCTCATCTGGGCATCACCAAGATCGGCGAGAATTTTTCCCTGCTCACGTCCGGCGGTCGCTCCAAGAGCCCGACCGAGCTTCTCGAGAACCCCATTTTTGGCCAGTTCCTCGAGCGCATGAAGAAGCACTACGACCTCGTGGTCGTCGACTCGCCTCCCCTCGGCGCCGTCACCGACTCGCTGCTGATCGCTGAGCGCACGGACGAGGTCATTTACGTCTGCCGTTTCAACCGGGCCTTCCGCAAGCACATCCGCCTTTACATCAAGGCGCTCCGCGGCGGAAAGAACGAGATTCTCGGTATCGTCCTGAACGGGCTCTCGCCGCGACGGATCGAGTACTACTCGAACTACCGGTACTACCGGAGCTACAAGAAGTACTACGGCTCCGACAATTGAGGTCGCGATTTCCGGCTTCATTCCGCGGTCCCGGACTCCATGCTTGTCCCCGTGCCGCTGCCGTCTGCTTTCCTGCCCGCTGACTTCTCGTCCACCAAGCCGGTCGTCCTGATCGCCGGCCAGGGACGCTACCCCATGCTCGTGGCGGAAGGGGTCCGACGGGCCGGCCTTCCGCTCCGCCTGATCGCGTTCGAGGAGGAAACCGCCCCCGCCTTGTTCGAATCATTTCCGGAATCCGAACGGCAGATGATTCTCGTCGGGCAATTGGGCAAGATGCTCCGCACGATCGAGGACTTCGGCGCCGGCAGCGCCCTCATGGCGGGGCAGATCACGCCGCGCCGACTGTTCAAGGGCCTGCACCCGGATCTGAAGGCCACCCGCATTCTGCTCGGACTGAAGCGCCGCAATGCCGAGACCATTTTTGGGGCCATTGCCAAGGAGATCGCCGGCCTCGGGGTCACCCTGCTGGATGCCCGCAGTTTCCTCGACGACCACCTGGCCTCGGCGGGCTGCATGACCGGGCGCTCGTTTCCCATCGATGACGACTTCGTGGCCCACGGCGTCCAGATCGCCCGCGAATGCGCCCGGCTCGACATCGGCCAGGGCTGCGTGGTTCGCAAGGGTACCGTCCTGGCGGTCGAGGCTTTCGAGGGTACGGATGAGATGCTCCGCCGCGCGGGCGGCTTCAAGACCGACCAGGCGCTCTTCGTGAAGACCGTCAAGGCCGCCCAGGACTATCGCTTCGACGTCCCCTGCTTCGGCCTGCGTACGCTCGAAACCATGCGCGAAGCCGGACTGGCCGCAGCCGCGCTGGAAACCGGAAAAGTCATCATGATCGACAAGCCGGCTGTGCTCGCGCAGGCCCGCACGTGGGGTATTTCCCTGCTGGGCTTTGCCTGAGCTCGACCACCCCGGGGCAAGCCGCCTCGCCACCGCGCGCTTGCGCCAGCGCCCCCGGCCCGACACCGTTCCCCATGCAATCTGATGTGGTCGAGGTTTCCGTCCGGGGCGTCATGCCCACCGCAAACGGCTGCGCCGTTTTCCTCGGAAACGACGCCAAGACCTTCGTGATTTACGTCGACCACTCCGTCGGGAACGCGATCCAGATGACGCTGAACGGCGTGCGCAAGGAGCGGCCGCTCACGCATGACCTGATCGGTCACATCCTGCTCGGCCTCGGGGCGAAGCTTGAGCGGATCGTCATCAATGACGTGACCGAGGGCACCTTCTTCGCCCGCATTCTCCTGCGCATGGAGAACGAACTGGGACGGAAGATCATCGAACTCGATGCCCGGCCCAGCGACTCGATCGTCCTCGCCCTGCAGCAAAAGCGTCCCATTTACGCATCCCGGAAGGTGATCGACACGGTCGAGGACATGACGGCGATTCTTGAGCGGGTGCTCAAGCAGCAGGCCGAGGAGTCGGACGACGCGAACGAGGATAAGTAGAGGAAGCCGATGAACTTCCCCCCTTCCCGTCTGCCGGCCGGCATCGCGGCGGCGCTGCCCCTGACCGCCCTCGCCCCCATGCAGGATGTGACCGACTTGGCGTTCATGCGAGTGATCGCAGGGTACGGGGCGCCCGACTACTTCTTCACAGAGTTTTTCCGTGTCCACGCCCAATCGAGACCGGAAAAGCACATCCTCCGGTCGATCGACGAGAATGCCACCGGTCGTCCCGTCTTTGCCCAGCTGATTGGCGAAGACATCCATCATCTGGAACGCACCGCGATCGAACTTCTGCGCCACCCGGTCGCAGGCATCGATCTGAACCTCGGGTGCCCCGCACCCAAGGTGTACAAGAAGAACGTCGGCGGAGGCCTGCTGCGCGATCCCGCCAAGATTGACGAAATTCTGGGCGCCCTGCGCGCCGCGGTTCCCGGTCTCTTTACGGTCAAGATGCGCATTGGCTTCGACAATACGTCGTCCTTCGACCGGATCCTCGACATCATCAACGGACACTCCGTGGATCTGCTGAGTGTCCACGGGCGGACCGTGAAGGAAATGTACCGCAGCGAAGTTCACTACGACTTCATCGCCCGAGCGGTGGCGAGGTCGCGCGCTCCGGTCCTCGCCAATGGCAATGTCACCTCCGCCGCCACCGCCGTTCGGGTGCTCGCGCAAACCGGCGCCGCCGGGGTCATGATCGGCCGCCACGCGATCCGCAACCCGTGGATATTCCGGCAATGCCGAGAGGCCTTTCGCGGCGCCCCCGTCCCAACGACCACGCTGTCCGAAGTTCGCGAGTACATTGAGCGCCTGTTTGACGCGACCCGCCCGCCGGGCATTCCCGAGGTTGCCCACGTCAACAAGATGAAGAAGTACCTCAATTTCGTCGGCCAGGGCGTCGATCCGGAGGGACGTTTTCTGCGCGCCATGCGACGGGTTCAGAGCGCCGCCGAGCTCTTCGCCGTGTGCGACGAGCACCTGCTTGCGGAGCCAGCCCGGCTTTTCGCCGACGAACCCTACCCCGGCGTGATCGCACGGCCGAACTGTGAGACCCCCGATGGCGCCGCCGACGGCTGCTCACTGGAAGCGATCACGGCCTAGCGGCCCCCACCCACGAGGGCTTGGCTCGCGCCGCACCGACTACTCGAGCCCGAGCTTCGCCCGGCCTTCCGGGGAGATCATGTGCGGAGTCCACTGGGGATCCCACACGATGTGCACCTTGGCGGACTCAACGTCGGGCAGAGCGGCAATCTTCTTCCGCGCGTCTTCGGCAATCACCGGGCCCATCCCGCAGCCCGGAGCGGTGAGCGTCATTTTGACTTCGACCACGTGTCGCCCACCGGCGCTGGTTTCAATCGCGAGGTCGTACACCAGACCCAGGTCCACAATATTGACGGGAATCTCGGGATCGAAACAGCTCTTCAGGGCCGCCCACACCGCCGCCTCCGAAAAACCCTCAACCGGAGCCGGCGTCGCGTCGGGCGCCGCTGGTGCATACCCGGCAATGGCGGAGGCGTCCGCACTCTCGATCCGGAAGAGACCATAATCCGTGCGGACCGTGACGTTTCCGCCGAGGGTCTGCACGATGTGAACTTCCGTGCCCGCCTGCAGGGTAACGCTATCGCCGGCGGGAATGACAGTCGCCGGAATGTTCCGGCTCAGGGTGGGTGAATTCATGGAAAGGTGCGTCAGCGAATGCGCAGGTCGACCGGCAGGCGCGCATAGACCCCACGCGGGTCGTTGAACTTATCGAGGCTCGTCAGGGGCTCCTGCAGCCGGGTGAGCCAGCGTTCCGCCACGCCGCTCCTCGTTGCCGGACGGATGCCGTCGATCATATCCACGAGCGCCTCCGCCAAGGGCTTCTCCCGCGGAAACTCCACCAAACGATAGTCCGCGCCCAATCCCGCGGTCGTCGCGGCATGCGCCAGCGCCGCATCGAGCCCGCCAATCTCATCCACCAAGCCGAGCTCCTTCGCCTGGACGCCGGACCAAACGCGGCCTTGGGCGATCTCCTGAACGACCTCCCGATCGAGGCTGCGGGCGTCAGCGACCTTGGTGATGAACTCATCATAGATCCAGTCGACCATCGATTGGATGACCGCCAGCTCATCCCCCGTCTTCGGACGCGTGATGGTGAAAAGATCGGCGTACCGACCGGTCTTAACGCTGTCAAACGTGAGGCCCAAGGTATCGTTCGCCAGTTCCTTCACATCGAACTGAACCCCGAAAACCCCGATGGATCCGGTAATGGTGCCCGGCTCGGCAAAGATGCGGTCGCCATAGGCGGAGATCCAGTACCCACCCGAGGCGGCGTAGGAGCCCATCGATATGACGACGGGTTTTTCCTCCCGCGCGAGGCGGATCTCACGCTGGATGTGTTCGGAAGCCGTGGCCGACCCACCCGGGCTGTTCACGCGCACCACGATCGCATCAACCTCATCGTCCTGACGAAGGTGCCGCAACTCGCGCGCGAAGCGGGTCCCGCCCACCTCGCCGATACTCCCCTCACCGTCGACGATCTCGCCCTCGGCGTACACCACGGCGATGCGACCGGAGCGGTTCCCCACACCCGTGCGGCCCTCCGGAAGCCGGGCGTAGGTTTCCAGGTCAACCTGCGTAAAGTAATCATCGCCCTCATCAACGCCCGTTCGCGCCTTCAGCTCGGAGAGGACCTCATCGCGGTAGGCAATCCGCGTCACCCATTTCGCGTCGAGGGCAATCTGAGGGCGTACAATGCCCTCCTTGTCGACCAGCGCCTGAATCGCCTCCGGCGTCAGACCGCGCCCCGCGGCGATGTCCGCCAGCAGGTCCGTCCAGATATCCCCGAGAAGCTGAGTGTACTGCTCGCGGTTCTCGGGGCTGAGATCCTGGCGAATGAAGGGTTCGACCGCTGACTTGTACTTGCCAACCCGGGTGACTTGCACGCCGATCCCGAACTTATCCAGCGCCCCTGCGTAGAACATCGGTTCCGAGGCCAGTCCAGGCATCGCGATCATGCCGTAGGGATCGAGCATGATTTCATCCGCGGCCGAGGCCAGGTAGAATTCCAGGGTGGTGGCGTTCTCGAGATAGGCCACCACCGGCTTGCCCGAGGCACGAAACCGCATCAGCGCGTCGCGCAATTCCTTCAGCGCGGCGAATCCGGATCCATAACCCGAGGGGGTCATCTCGCCCACCAACAGGATACCCTCGATGCGATGATCTGTCGCCGCGCGTTCGATGGCCTCCGTCGCGGCCCGAAGCTGCAGTGTCGAAGGCTCCCCGCCCCCGGTCAGCGCCTGAGTCAGCGCGCTGCTGTCGAATTGCGGTGGCGCGTCCGTGACATTCACCGAAAGGTCAAACACGAGG
The DNA here is from genome assembly GCA_964476965.1 of uncultured Opitutus sp. GTDB lineage: Bacteria > Verrucomicrobiota > Verrucomicrobiia > Opitutales > Opitutaceae > CAMAXB01. Next base: position 14,865 of record CAYZCV010000077.1, read on the forward strand.
TAGGACCGATTCTCGACCGCAACCGTCCGGTCACCCATCATGGCGACCATTCCCAGGACACCCACCGTCACCACCACGGCACCGAGCGCAAGGAGAAGGAACGCGGTGAGCGTGCCCAGCAACGACGCAAAAAAATGCTTCATGAGTGCCACCGTACCCGGAAGCGGCGGTTCCTCCAGTCGAAAGGTGTATTGTCCGGCCCGATTCGTGCCGATAAGACCCTTTCATTATCGAGGTTTGCCGTCTGCCGGCCAAGCCTCCACCCTACGACCATGAGCGAGCCCTCTCAACTGCTCACCACCAACCGCAAGGCCCTGACCATCAATCTTGATGAGCAGAAGTATGGCACGTTCGCCGAGATCGGCGCCGGGCAGGAGGTGGCGCGTGTCTTTTTCCAGGTCGGCGGGGCTTCCGGCACCATCGCAAAGTCCATGTCGGCCTACGACATGACGTTCAGCGACTCGATTTACGGACGCGCCCCTCGCTACGTCTCCCGCGAGCGCCTGGCCACCATGCTGGACCATGAGTACTCGCTCCTGATCGAGCGCCTCAAGGACCAGCGGGGCGAGCGAACGACCTTCTTCGTGTTCGCCGATACCGTCGCGGCCAAGAGCTTCAAGGGGTCCAATGACTGCCACGGCTGGATGGGCATCCGCTTCCAGACCGAGCCCCTCGGCGAGCCGAGCGAGATCTACATCCACGTCCGGATGTGGGACAAGGACAACCAGCAGCAGCAGCAGGCAATCGGCATTGTCGGCACCAACCTGATCTACGGAGCCTTCTACTACCTCAACGATCCGGCCAAGCTCGTGGAGTCCCTGATCGACAACATCAGCGCCGAGCGCATCGAGATCGACATGCTCAAGTTTGCAGGACCTGCCTTCAAGGACGTCGACAATCGTCTGATGGCGCTGCACCTCGTTCGCCACGGCCTGACGAACGCGATCATGTTCAGTTCCGAGAAGGAAGTTTTGCAGCCCTCAGAGGCGCTCTACAAGAAGGCCATCCTGGTCGAGCGCGGGAGCTTTCGTCCGGTGACCCACGTGAACGTCGACATGCTCAACTGCGCCTGCGCGCAGTTTATGCAGGAACCGGACGTCAAGGGGAAGGATCTGGTGGTCCTGATGGAGATCACGATGAACAATCTTCTCGCGTCCGGCGAACTGGACTCCCGCGATTTTCTCGACCGCGTGGACCTGCTGGCGGACTTGGGATTCACCGTTCTAATCTCAAACTACTCCGAGTTCTTCCGGCTCACGTCCTACTTCCGACGCTACACGAAGGAGAAGATCGGCGTGGCCATGGGGATCAACAACCTCCTCGAGATCTTTACGGAACGCTACTACGAGAACCTCGAGGGCGGCATTCTTGAGGCGTTCGGACGCCTCTTCCGAAATTCGGTCAAGCTCTACATCTATCCGATGCAGC
>CAYZCV010000078.1:0-16261 GCA_964476965.1 uncultured Opitutus sp.
GGAGCTGCAGGGCCGAGCGGATGAACACGAAGGTCATCACGCCGTAGAGATTGAAATTGCCGCCGAGGCCGGTGGTCGAGTCGTCGAAGAAGCCGTTAGAGCTCGTCGTGTTGATCCGATCGCACATGCGCTCGATCAGGCGCGAGGTCTCGTCCTTCTTGGAAAGGCCGAAGCTGAAGCGGGCCACGGCCTTGGCCACGTTGAACGCCTGCCAGTGGTTGTCGTAGTCGCTGCGGTGGAGGAGGGACTTGTCGATGCGCTCCTGCGTCTCGGGCACGAGGCGCTCCCAGACCGGATTACGGTCCTTGGAGGGACCGAAGCAGAGGAGGCCGAGGGAGGCGTAGGCGAGACCGTTCTCGGCGGCCGGCTCGGTGAACATCTGGGCGGTGATGCAGCGGGCGGCGAGGTCGACGAGATCGTACCCCTTGAGGGTGCTTTCGCCGGTGGCGCGGTAGTACTCGCCCAGGGCATAGGCGACATGACCGGGCTCGTCGGGGCGCGGGGCCTCGCCGGGGGCGGGGAGGATGGTGCCGTCGGGCTGGATCGAGTCGAGGTTATGGCCCAACATCGAGCGGGCCATATCGAGACATTGCTCGGAAAAACTGTGCATGCGTGAGGGTTTGCTGGCTACATCCCCGCCGGCACACCGCGCGCGCGACGGAAGGTGATTTTGTTCAGGGTTTTCGCGGTGTGGGCAAGGGTGAAGTTTCCCGGGTGGTCGCCTAGCGGGCGATCAGCTTCAGGAACTCGTCGTTCGTCTTGGTTTTCGAGAGCCGGGCGATCATCGTGTCGGTCGCCTCCTCGATCTTCTGGGAAACCAGGGCGCGGCGGAAAAAGTGGATGCCTTCGAGCTTCTTGGCGTCGATCAGGAGCTCCTCCTTGCGGGTGCCGGAGGACGCGATGTTGATCGCCGGCCACAGGCGCATCTCGGCGCACTTGCGGTCCAGCACAAGCTCCATGTTGCCGGTGCCCTTGAACTCCTGGAAGATGACGTCGTCCATGCGGCTGCCCGTCTCGACCAGAATCGAGGCCACGATGGTGAGCGAGCCGCCCTCCTCGGTGTTGCGGGCGGACGCAAAGAGCTGGCGGGGCTTCTCGAGCGCACGGACGTCGAGACCCCCCGAGCCGGTGCGGCCGCTATTGCGCAGGGTGTTGTGCGCGCGGGCGAGGCGGGTGAGGGAATCGAGGAAGAGCACGACGTGACGACCGACCTCCACGAGCCGGCGGGCGCGCTCAATCGCCATGTCGGCGACGCGGATGTGGCTGTCGACATTCTCGTCATTCGACGAGGCCCAGACCTCGGCGGGGACGCTGCGCTTGAAATCGGTGACTTCCTCCGGGCGCTCATCCACCAGCAACACCATCACGTGGCACTCCGGATTGTTCTGCAAGGTGCCGAGCGCCATGTCGCGCAGGAGGGTGGTCTTGCCGGTGCGGGGCGGGGCGACGACGAGGCCGCGGGTGCCCTTGCCGATCGGGCAGAAGAGATCGACGGCGCGCGTGGTGAGGCGGCCATCCTTCAGCTCCATCTTGATCTGCTTGTCGGGGGAAACGGTGGTCAGGGCGGTGAAGTCGAGCTTGGCCCGACGCTCGTCGATGCTGAGGCCGTCGACCGTCTCGATGAACTTCATCTTCGGATTCGGGAACTTGCCCTCCGCGGGGTAGGCGGTGCCCCCGATGACGCTGCCCTGGCGGAGCTTGAACCGGCGGATCAGCTCCTTGGGAACAAAGGCGTCCGTCGGACGGCGCTTGCCGAATTTGGACAGGTCGAGGAGCTGGCCGTTGCCGCCCTTCTGCAGGTCGATGTCCAGCACGCCTTCGACGTGAATGACGTTTTCCACGCGCTCGGGCGCGGCCGCCACCGGGGCGGAAGTCGTGGGGGCCGGCACAGGCTCGGCGGGTGCGGACGTGGGGGTCTTATCCATGATACAAGAGATGAAAAATTGGCGGCCCCAAGCGGGTACGACGCTTGACGCGCAAAACTTCGGACGGGATAAGAGCGGTGCTTTCTGACGGCACACACAGATTTAACCCTAAAATCAGCCACTTACGTGACGGACCAGACGATTACCTCAGTATCCCGGGAGAACCGGGTTTTCAGGCCTTCGGCCGAGTTTCAGCGCCAAGCTAACCTTGGGAGCTTGGCTTTGTATAAGAAGCTCTACGCGGAGTCTGTCAACTCCCCAGAAAAATTCTGGGGCCGACAGGCCAAGGAACACCTCGTCTGGCGCAAGCCGTTTAAGCAGGTTCTGCAGTGGAAGGCCCCCCATGCCAAGTGGTTCACTGGCGGCAAGTTAAACGTCGCGGAGAACTGCCTCGACCGGCACCTCGGCACGGCCCGGGAAAACAAGGCGGCGATCATTTTCGAAGGTGAGCCGGGCGATGTGCGCACGATCACCTACCGGCAGCTGCATTTTCACGTCTGCCGCCTCGCCCACATCTTCCAGAACATGGGTCTCGTCGCCGGTGATCGGGTGGCGATCTACATGCCCATGGTCCCCGAGGCCGTGATGGCCATGCTGGCCTGTGCCCGCATCGGCGCGGTTCACACCGTGATCTTTGGCGGCTTCAGCGCCGAGGCGATCAAGGACCGGCTCAACGACTGCAAGGCCAAGCTCGTGATCACCGCCGACGGTGGCTGGCGCCGAGGCAAGGTGGTCGAGCTCAAGACCAATGTCGACAAGGCGGTCGAGGGCGCGCCCAGCGTCCAGACCGTGATGGTGCTCAAGCGCTGCGGCAATCCCGTCACGATGGTCGAGGGTCGCGACGTGTGGTGGAAGGATGCCTGGGAGGGCGCGCCGAATGACCACAAGGCGAAGGCCTTCGACAGCGAGCACCCGCTGTTCATTCTCTACACGAGCGGCAGCACCGGAAAACCCAAGGGCGTGCTGCACACGAGCGCCGGCTACCTGCTCGGCGCCAAGCTCTCCTCCCACTACGTCTTCGATCTGAAGGAGAACGACCGCTACTTCTGCTCCGCCGACATCGGCTGGATCACCGGACACAGCTACGTCGTCTACGGCCTGCTTTCCAACGGCGCCACCGTGTTCATGTACGAGGGCGCGCCTAACCAGCCGGAGCCCGACCGCTTCTGGCAGATGATCGACCGGCACGGTATCACGATTTTCTATACCGCGCCGACCGCGATTCGTGCCTTCATGCGCTGGGGCGACAATTACGTCCTCAAGCACCGGCTCACCAGCCTCCGCCTGCTCGGCTCGGTCGGCGAGCCGATCAATCCCGAGGCGTGGATGTGGTACCACAAGCTGATCGGCAAGAAGCGCTGCCCGATCGTCGACACCTGGTGGCAGACGGAAACCGGCTCGATCATGATCGCGCCGCTGCCGGGCGTCACCCCGCTCAAGCCCGGCTCCGGCACCGTGCCCTTCTTCGGGGTCGTCCCCAAGGTGGTCGACGACCACGGCAAGGAAGTGCCCCGCAACAGCGGCGGGAAACTGGTCATCACCAAACCCTGGCCCTCGATGTTGCGCACGCTCTGGGGTGATGATGATCGGTTCAAGAAGACCTACTTCAGCGACTTCCCCGGGATCTATTTCACGGGCGACGGCGCGCGTCAGGACAAGGATGGTTACTTCTGGATCGTGGGTCGCATTGACGACGTCCTCAACGTGTCCGGCCACCGCATCGGCACAGCCGAAGTCGAGAGCGCGCTGGTTTCCCACCCGTCGGTCGCCGAGGCCGCGGCGGTGGGGCGTCCCGATGATCTCAAGGGCCAGGCCCTTGTGGTCTTCGTGACCTTGAAGGCCGGCCAGAATCCCACGGAGGAACTCAAGGAGGCGCTCCGCGCTCATGTCGGCAAGGAGATCGGCTCGCTCGCCAAGCCCGATACGGTCCGCTTTGCCGCCGGTCTGCCCAAGACCCGCTCCGGCAAAATCATGCGGCGCATCCTCAAGGAGATCGCGGTCGGTGGCGCGATCAAGGGCGACACGACCACGCTGGAGGACTTCTCCGTCGTGGCCTCGCTCCAAGCTGAGGATTGATTTAAAGCAATCAATTTGCATTGACAGTCTCCGGATCGGGGGTTGGGCTGCGGGTGTTCCCGATGCAGCCCGGCCCCCGATTTGCTTTTGCCCGCAGGCGTGCCTTCACGTTGGTCGAGATCCTGGTCGTTCTCGCGGTTCTGATCTCGCTTGCGGGCATCGGGCTCGCCGCGGCGCAAGGCGCCCGTCAGGTCGCGCAGGCCCAGCGCGTCCGCGTCGAACTGGATCGGGTGGCCGCGGCGATCGAGGGCAGCGCGCTTCACTTCGGCCGCTTCCCTGACTCGACGGATCCCGCGGTCCTTTACGGGATCCTCGCCGGTCGGCTGGGCCCCGGCGGACGGCCGCTCGGGTCACCAGGGCGCCGCTTCCTCGAGCCGGCCGGCTTCCGTCTGGCCCTCGAAGAGGAGGACGACCCGGCGAATCACCTCATCGATCCGTGGGGAAATGCGTACCACTATCGTTGGCTTGATCCAGCTCCGGGAGGCGGCCCCGCCGGCTTCGACCTGTATTCAGGCGGCCCTGACGGCGACCCCGCGGAAACCGGCGCCGCCGCGGCGGATAATCTTCACGTGCTGCGATGAGCGCGCCGCCGCGACCTGCCGTCCTCACGCCGCCGCGCGCCGGGTTCACCCTGATCGAATTGCTGGGGGTGCTCGCGATCCTCGCCGTCGTCGCTGCGGTGGCGCTCCCGACCTTGGGCGCTGCGCGCACGGCGGCGGCGCGCGCGCGGACCAAGACCCAGTTCGCGCAGTGGGCGTTGGCGTGCGCGCAGTTTCGCCAGGAGTACGGCTACGCGCCGATCCTTGGAACGAATGGCCGTCTCTCGACGCTCGAGGAGAGCGCGGCCTTCGTTCGCGCCCTGACCGGTCGGAATGTCGACGGGACCGAGGTCAGCGATCCGGCCGAGCTGGGCGGAAACACCCGGCGGCTGCGCTTCCTCGCCCTCGCCGAGGCGGATTTGCGCGGGGGCCTGCTCACGGACGCATTCGGCAACACGGAGTTCGGCCTCCTGCTCGATCGGAACGCGGATGGCCGCATCCAGCCCGGGATCGATGGTCCGGTGGCCGCGGTGGCCTCCCCAGGCGGTGCGGCCTTGGCTCCCTCGTCGGAGGATATTCCCCCAAGTGGCGTGCGCGGGGAGATCATCCTTTATTCAGCCGGGCGTGGCCTGAGCGCCGACGACCTCGTGTTCAGCTGGAAATGAAATGAAGCCGGCCCTGTCTGCCTTCACGGTCATCGAGTTGCTGCTCGTGCTGGGCCTGCTCGCGCTCCTCGCCGTGGCCACCGGCCTGGGGCTTCAGCGCGGCAGCGCCGCCGTGGCCCTCCAGGCCGCGCAGGGGCAATTGGTCCAGTCGCTCGCGTCGGCCCGGGCCCAGGCGGCCCTGGCCGGACACCCAGCCGCCCTCGGAGTGGCGGTGGATCCCGCCCAACCCGAGCGGTGGCTGCGGGCCATCGTGATCGCCGTGCGCGACCCGGTGGGCAGTCGCTGGAGTCCCGTGGGGGGATGGATCGCGTTTCCCCCCGGCGTCGCCCTGCTGCCGGCGTCGGTCCCGACCGCCCCATGGACCGAACCCGCTGCCTCGTGGACCGGCCTGCGATCGTCGGCCCTGCCGGAACTTGCCGTCGACGTCGGCGGCATCCCGACGTTGCTGGTGGAATTCACGCCGCGGGGAACCGTCGTCGGCGGAGGAGGGGACCTGCTGCTCGCGCCCTGCCGCGAGACGGCACCGGGCGCCGCCGCCCCCTTCATCCTGCTGGAACCCGCGGCCGTCCGCGGCGTGACGCTCAGCGCGTATGGCGTGGTCGCAGCCCTCCATGAAGCGACGGAACTCTAAGCGGGGCTTTTCCCTCCTCGAGGTCGTGATCGCCACCGGCCTCTGCGCGGGCGCAATCGCTGCGGTGCTGGCGATGGTCCCGCCCTTGCTCGCCGCCCTCGCTGAGTCCGGTCAGCGCACCGTGGCGTTGCGCTGTGCCGGCACATTGGAGGCGCGCTGGCGGACGGCTCCGTGGCCGGAGGTGCTCGCTACGGTGGACCGGTCCGAAGCATGGTTTGCGGATGTCAGCGGCAGTCGGATCGGAACCGCCGAGGACGCGATCTGGACCGCCGGCGGAGCGACCCCCGCGGCGCGGAATGGGCTCAAGCGCTTTGAATTGGTCGCGATTCGCGACGACGGGCGGTCGAGTTCCGCCGTCCTCGTCTACTCACTCGTGGTACGCTGGCCGGCCTTTACCGGCGATGGCCAGCCGGTCACGGACCGATCCCGACAACAAAGCCTGGTGCTCGTCGCCGCGCGCAATCGATGATCCGCCGACCCGACCGCGCGGCCGCCGGAGGCTTCACCCTGATCGAGCTGCTGCTCGCGGCCACCCTGACCGCAAGCCTGTCGGGCGCGCTGCTGTTCGCTGTGGTGCAGGTGCTTGATCTCTGGACCCGCTCTGGCCGCGCGCTCACCGCGGACGGCGAGGCCACGCGGATTCTCGACCAGATCACGGCGGACCTGGAGTCGGCCGTCCTGCGGCCCGATCCGCAGGCGTGGCTGGCGGCCACGGTGCAGCGCGATCAGGTCGGCGCAGGCGATGCTGGGATGGCGGACGCGGATTGGTCCGGTCTGGTCAAGCCGCCGGGTGCGGCCTCGCACCGGCTCGGGCCTTCGTATCCGGAAATCACCGACCTGCGCTTTGGGCAGGCGGGCGTCTGGCTGCGGTTCTTCACGGTCGAACCCGATGCCAACGACCGCGCGAACAACCGATCCCTCCCCCGGGCCGTGGCCTACCAACTGGTCCGCCGGCGGACGGGGTCGCGTCATGTCTACCAGCTTTTCCGCTCGCAGGTGCGCCCTGGGGGTGCGAACTCCACCTTCTCGTCCGGCTACGACCTCTTCGCTCCGGCCTACACCACGCCGAATGGGAGCGAACAGCATCCGGGCAATGTCCGACGGCCGAACGCGCGATTTCTGCTCGGCAATCATGTGGTCGACTTCGGGCTGCGGGTCTTCATTCGCAACGCCGACCAGACCGAGGCGGCCGTCTTTCCCTCCTCGGGTGCCAGCGGCGAGTCCTTCGTGGCCACGGCCGGCCAGACGTCGGTCCCCGGCTATGCCGGCCGACCGGTGGTGCGCGGTTGGCCCGCTCGCGTGGAGGTCATGGTCCGCGTCCTTTCCGAGGCGGGCGCGCAGCGGGTCGACCTGCTCGAATCCGGCCGGCTCCCGCTTCCGGCCGGCCTGAGCTTTGCGGAGGCGTGGTGGCAGGAGGTGGAGGCCTATTCCCATGTTCAGGTTCGCTCGATTTCCCTGCGCGCGCCGCTTCCCTAAGGCGAGGACTTCACCGCGGAAGGGCTTTGCCCTGCTGCTGGTGGTGGTGGTGCTCGGCTTTCTCGCCGTTGTCGTCATCGCCCTGGCCACTCAGCTCCGGATCGAGCAAGCGCTGGCCCAGCGCCGCCTGCAGATCGAGCAGGCGCGGCGCCACGCGCTGACGGGACTTTCACTCGCCCTCGGACAACTGCAGACCGAGGCCGGACTCGACCGTCGGGCGGTGGCTTCGGCCGCGATGGCGGGTCCGGTGGCGGCCAACAAGGCCCACTGGAGCGGGGTGTGGCTTCCCGGGCCCGACGGTCCGCGCTGGCTCGTCTCATCCGCGGATCCGGCGCGGACTAATCCGGAGATTGCCGACTGGGCTGATCCCGTGGTTTTGGTCGGACCGGCCAGCGCCGACGTGACGGCGCCGGAAACCGCCGACCCGGATCAGGTCCGGGTGGAGGCGATTCCGCTCACGGTGCCCGCGGCCTCGTACCCCGGATGGACGGAGTCGGCCGATCCCGTGATTGGCCGGACCGCTTACTGGGTCGGGGACGAGACGGGCAAGATTTCCATCCTTCCGCGGGACGAGCGATCCGCCCTGACCGGCGGCGCGCCGCCGGATCCGTGGCCACGCATGGACCTCGCGTCGTGGTGGGGCGGTTTCGACCTGCACGCCCCGGCCGCGCAGGCCCTGCTGGCGCGGGTGCTCACGTATGGACAATTGGGCTACGTCGATGGCACGGCGTTCTCGCCGGCGCGTTTGCGGAGGAATTTTCACCGCGCCACGGTCAGCTCCAGCGCCGTGCTCAGCCGGGCAGAAACCGGCGGACTAAAGGTGCCGGGAATCGTCGAGGGAAACGCTGCCTACGGTACGCCCGACGCACCGCGCTATGATGCACAGTACTATGCGGTGAATCCGCCCGCCGGGACTGATCCGGACCGGTTGCCCGCCGCCCGCTTTGGGGTGCATCGTCCCCTTGGCGTGGACCCGGCGGGGGCCGATCTCGCCGGGCCGACGGCGGCCGCGTGGCTCTTCGTCTCCGGCGCTTTCAATCTCAACGCGGTCAGCGACGACGCGGCCATTCAGCGCGAGCGCTGGCGCGCGGTGCTTTCGGCGGCCCGAAATCTCCGCTTCCCGGAAGGAACGGTGCGGACGCTTTCCAATGGGGAGCTGGATGCGCTCGCGGCGCAAATGACCGCGGCGCGCTTCCGGGCTGCTTATCCCTCCGCCGGCAAGGCGGCGGGGGCGCCCTTCCTGAGCGTGGATGGTTTTGCGCGTTCCGGACTGTTGCAGGCCGCGATCGATGCGTCGGTCCTCAACCAAGGACGCACGGCGGAGTCTGCGGACCGGGTCGACCAGACGGATCTGCTCGCCCTGCTGGCCCCGGTGCTGGTCACGCGATCGGACACCTTCCTCGTTCGCGCCTATGGTGAAGTGAGGGATCCGTTCGCGCGTGAGGCGCGAGGCGAAGCCTGGTGCGAGGCCGTGGTGCAGCGGCTGCCCGTCTATGTCGATCCAGCGGATACGCCCTGGGCCGTGCCGCTGGCGGCCGAGAATCAAACCCTGGGCCGGCGCTTTGCGGTCGTCGCTTTCCGTTGGTTGACGGCCGCGGATCTCTGACCATCCGAATTCGCGGGGCTTTGCGACCGAAGTGTCCGTTCATTGGCTGGGCGCGGCCGGTTGGACGGATCCTTGCGCCCGCGGGGCGGGGAGGAAAGGCTACCGGTCGCACCTCCCCATGACCACGCTGCATCACGGCACCTGCTATTATCCCGAGCTCTGGCCCGAGGCCGACCTCGCGCGTGACCTTGCGGAGATGAAGCGCCTTGGGCTGACCTTTGTGCGCATCGGTGATTTTGCGTGGTCGGCGATGGAACCGGACGAAGGGGCCATTTCCCTCGATTTCTTTGTGCGGGTCATGGACCGGCTCCATGCGGCGGGCATCGGCGTGGTGGTCTGCACGCCCACCGCCGCGCCGCCGATCTGGCTGACGCATGGGCATCCCGAGCGCTGCTTCGTCGATGCCGAAGGACGGACGATGAGCCATGGCGCACGGCAGCACGTGAGCTATGAGCATCCGGCGGTGCGCGCGGCCTGCCTCCGAATCGCGGAGGCGATGGGCGAGGCCCTCGGCCGCCATCCCGCCCTCCTGGCCTGGCAAATCGACAATGAGCTGAAGTGCCATGTCGCGGAGGATTTCAGCCCCTCGGCGATCGCCCACTGGCATCGCTGGCTGCAGGAAAAATTCGGGACCATTGATCGCCTGAATGCGGCCTGGGGCACCGGGGTGTGGAGCCATCGCTACCAGCGCTTTGACCAGGTGCCGGCGCCCGTGCGCACGCCTTTCCTGCACAGCGCCTCCCTGCAGACCGCGTGGCGGATGTTTTCCCGGGAGAGCATTGCGGAGTTCATGGACGCGCAGGCCGCGGTCCTGCGGAAGCACTCGGCGGCCCCCATCACGCACAATGTGGCCCTTCCGTTCGCGGTGAATCAGGAGCGGATGGTCGCGAATCTCGATTTCATTTCCTTCGACGACTATCCGGACCACGCCCACTGGAGCACGATCGTCCTGGATAATGACACCTACCGCGCGGCCAAGCCGGGCCGTGGTCACTGGTTCATGGAGACGAGCGTGGCGCACAATGGCTGGTTCGGCAGCCATGAGATCGCCCATCGCCCCGGCTTCCTCGCGGCGGAAGCGGTGGTTTCGTATGGTCTCGGGGCGGAGGCGATCAACTACTGGCTTTGGCGGCAGCAGCGCACGGGTTGCGAGCTGCCGCACAGCGCGATCCTAAGCGCGTGGTTCAAACCCTCCATCGGCTATGCGGAAGTTGTCGCGGTGGAGGCCGCACGCCGGACGCTGGCTCCTTTGCTGACCGCCAGTCGCCCGGCCGTGGCCGAGGCGGCCGTGACTTGGTCGGACCTCGGGCGGGCCATGCTGCAGACGGAGCCGCTGGGTGCGAGCGCGACCCATGCGGTCGACTACCTGCCGACGATCGCGGCTTGGCACCGGCTGCTGATGGACGCCGGCCTTCACCGGGATGTCCGCTTCGAGGGCGCCTCGCTCGACGGGCTGAAGCTGCTCATCACGCCGCTCATGCCGTACGCGAGCCCGGCTTTCCTCGCCCGCGTCGAGGCCTTTGTCCGCGCTGGCGGAGTCTGGATCTGCGCGCCCGTGACCGGCACGCGCGGCGTCGAACACAGCGCGCCCACCGAGGCCGGGCTGGGCGGGGTGGAGGCGCTGGCCGGCGTCGAGGCCGTCTTCTCCTTTCCGATCACGGGGACCGGGTCGACGGGCGAGGCCTTCGGTTTGGGGGCGCCGCTGGCCGGCTGGTGCTCGGCTTTGCGTGTGCGCTCGCCTGAGACCCAAGTCGTGGGTGCGCTGCGCTGTCCGCAGGCTCCGGATACCGCATTCCTGACGGAACGTTCCCTGGGTCTTGGCAAGGTGGTCGTGATCGCCGCCGAGCCGATCGGTGAAGCAGGCCAGGCTCTGCGCGAAAGACTGGTTGCGCACTATGCGGCCGCGGCGGGAGTGAGCCTGCGTTTCCGGGTCTCGCCCGGCACGGTGGTCTGCCCGCGCGTCCGCACTGAAGGCGGCCCGCTTTGGCTGGTCGTGAACCTGGACGGCGCCGGCGGTCAGCTGACGCTCGACCGGCCGGCCACGGATGCCCTCTCCGGCGAGCCCGTCGCCGCCGGCCCACTCGCGGTCCCGCCCTACGGCTGGCGCGCGCTGATTCCCTGACCCCGTTCGCCTGCTCCGGACGTCCGTTATCCTGTCAACTCATCGTTGACTGGATGGCGACGCGACGCGGGGCCGTTTGGGCGTCCGGTGGCGCGTGGCGGCGTGCTCAGCTCAGCTCGTGGAGCGCGCGGGCCTCGGGCTTCAAAGGGACGAGATCCGTGATGTTCACGGGCTGATTGCGGGCGATCGACTCGACGCCGGCGATGCCGACCAGGATCGAGGCCGCGCCCTGTTCGGCGCCGGCGAAGCGGCCGAGCGGGTCGACCGTCGGCGCCTCCGGCGAGTAGAAGTGGCGGCAGAGAATCTCGTCCGCCCCGCCGTGGGCGGAGCCGACCTGCATGTCGACCGGGACGAGATAGCTGGACTTGAAGTGGGGATAGACGCGGATCCACTCGCCCTCGGCCTCGGCCCCCGGCTTCTGGTCGAGCTTGAAGTCCTTGGGGCTGACCGCCCGGTTCATGTGGGTGCCGATGAACTCGTGGTACTCGATGCGTCCGCGGTCGCCGTTGAAGGAGACCCGCATGCCCTCCCGCGGGCTGTAACAGACGAGCGAATACGTGAGCAGCTGGCCCGTGCGGTAGCGCACGTTGAGGGACATCTGGTCAGGGATGTCGATGCCCTCACGAAAGACATTCTGGTCGCGGATGTACCCGGAATCGGCTTCGCCGGCGCGGTAGATCTTCCGGAAAGGTTCGCTCTCGTCGAGATCGAGGGCAAACGGATCGTCCTTCGCCTCGGCATGACCGGTGTAGCGCGGGTAGGCGGCCAGCTTTCCGTCGCCGCGGGCCAGGGCATTCTGGCGGCCGTAGAACACGAGATCGCCATAGGCGAAGACCTGCTGCGGGATGGCGTCCAGCCACCAGTTCACCAGATCAAAATGGTGCGTGCTCTTGTGCACCAGCAGGGTGCCGGACTCGGCGGCATGGGCATGCCACCGGCGGAAGTAGTCCGCCCCGTGGTTGGTATCGAGCATGTACTCGAGGGTGACCGAATGAATCCGCCCGATCGTCCCGCTGGCGATGAGCTCCTTCACCTTCGTGCGAAACGGGGCCCAGCGGTAGTTGAAGGCGACGCGGATGCGCCGTCCGGTCGTGCGCGCGGCCGCCAGGATCGCCTGGCACTTGGCCGCGTCCGTCGTGAGGGGCTTTTCCGTGATGACATCACACCCGGCCTGCAGGGCGCGGATGATGTAGTCGTGATGGGTGGAGTCCTTCGTGCAGACGAAGACCGTGTCGGGCTTCTCCACCCGCAGCATCTCATCGAATCGGTCGGCCCCGTAGGCCGGAACCCGCTGCGATCCCCATTCGCCCGCCAGTAGGCTGTTGTAGTGCTCCATGCGCGCCGCGCTCAGGTCGCAGAGGCCGACCAGGGCATTGCTGTCACGGTAAGTCGTGACGAGCGGTTCGATGAAGCTGATGGCCCGGCCGCCGGTGCCAACGAATGCGAAGCGATGCTTGCTCATGAAATCGGTGTGAACGTGGGGAAGAAAAGGGCAGCGGGTCAAATGGTCCGGTGATCAGGCCGGCGCTGGGGCCAGCGCGGAAAGGAGGGCGACGGCCATCTGGTTGCAGGGGGTGGGAAGCCCGTGCTGGCGGCCTCGCCGCACGATCACGCCATTGCGGGCATCGAGTTCCAGCGGGCGCCCCGCCAGGCGGTCGGCGTGGATCGAGTTGATCGAATCAGGCGGGGCCGCTCGCTGGCCGGCAATGATCTGGTCCGGCAGATCGTCGGCCAACCGCACACCCTCGGCCCGGGCGACGCTGATGACTTCACGAATGATCTGGCGGGCCGTTTCGGCCACGGCGTCGTCGTGGAAAATCCGGGCCGGCTGGAGGAGCAGCGCGTTGAGGACGCCCGCCGCGTTGAGGCAAAGCTTGCGCCAGGCGGCCGCCGCGAAATCGGCGGTGGGGGTCACGGTGACCGGTGTTCCGGCGAAGAGCGCGGCATAGGCCTGGCCGAGGTCGCTGTCCTCGACCGTCATCAACCGCTGCCCGCGCTGCTGGATCCGGCCCGGCGCGGTGCGCTCGGCCGGCAGGTCGACGATGACCGGGAGCAGGCGGCGGGCATCCATGAATGGTGCAAAGCGCTCCCGGTGCTCGATTCCGTTCTGGAGCACGGCGACCGGCGCGCCCGCCGCGGTCAGGCGGGGCAGCCAGGCCGCCGCGCTCTCGGCACTGTAGGTCTTGGTGGTGACCAGCACCCAGTCGACCGGGGTCGCCGTGGCCGGGTCGGTGAACACGACCGGCCGGCTGCTGAGCACACCGGTGGGTGTGGTCACGACGAGTTCCTCAAACGGGCTGCGGACACACAGGTGAATCTGATGCTTTCCTTCGGCGCCGAGGAAGGCAGCCACCGCTCCGCCCATGGCGCCGGGTCCGACGATTGCGATCTTTGCCATGATCAACGAAACAATCAGTAGCCCCGCGGGGCAAGGTCGCTGCGCTGGGGGCTGGCGGGCAGGGCGAAGGTCCGTGGATCAGCCGGCTTCGCCGCATCATAGGTCGCGAAGTCAGCGGTGAGGAAGCGGGCAAGGGGATGTCCGGTGTCCCGCAGCGCCTGGCCGAAGGCCTTGGCCAGTTCGTAGGCGCCGTAGCTGTTGTGGTGCGTCGCGTCGCGGCCGCCATTGCTGAAGGCGAGGGGAGCCCGGTCCGGTCCCAGAGCCTCGTAAAGCACGATGCTGGCGCGCTCGAGATCGATCACCGGGACATTCTCCTCGCGTCCGACGGCGCGCACGGCGTCGGGATAGCCGCCGTGGGTGTTGCGGATGCGGCCCTGCGGATCAAAATCGCGGCGCTGCACCGAGGTGACCAGGACGGGCTGGGCTCCACGCAGGCGGGCCTCGGCGATGTAGGCGCGCAGGTAACTGCGGTAGGTGGTCGCATCGTCGGCATAGGTCTGCGGCCACTGCTTCTTCTGATCATTGTGCCCAAACTGAATGAAGAGCCAGTCGCCCGCCTTGAGGGTCTCGAGCACCTTGGCGAGGCGAAGCCCGGTGAGGAATGACTTCAAGGTCTCGCCGGACTCGGCGTGATTGGCCACCGCGAGCTCCGGGCCCAGGAAACGGGGAATCATCTGGCCCCAGCTGGCGCCGGGCTCGAAGCGTTGGTCCGTGACCGTTGAATCGCCGACCAGATAGATCACGGGTGCATCGACCGGCTCAATTGTGATCCGCTCCACCGCGACCCGGTCGCCGGCAAATTCGAGGGTCAGCCGATCGTCCCAGGTGAATGAGCCGGTCTCGCGCTCGTTGAGCGCCACCCGGCTGCCGCCGGGCGCGTTGGGGTCGGGAGGACGCAGGGAAGCGTTCCGCACATTCACCAGGAAGGTCCGGGTCACGCGTTCGCCGGCTCCAGTGGCGACGCGTTCAAGCAGGAGACGCCGTGACTCCGCCTTGATCGTCGACTCGGCGGCGAGGTCGCCGCCAAGGGTGATCGTGACGCGGTGATTTCCCTCGGGCACCTGCACCGAAAACACGGCGGCCGGGCGGGCTGCGGTGGGCGCCAGGCCGGGCTCGTAGCCAAAGCCTGCCTCCGGCCGGAAGGTGTCATCGGGAGAGACGCGAACGAATCCGGGGACTTCCGCGCCCGCGAACTGAAACCGCAGCGGCTCGGCCGCGGACACGGGCGGGAGGCTCGCCAGCGCGAGGGGAAGCGTGAACCGCAGGACGGGAAGGAGGCGGAGCATCGGCTTCATCGTAGATCAAGGTTGGGCCGGCGAAGAGGCTGGCGCGGGCACCTTGATCTTGGGCCGGGCCGGCAGGGGGGCCGATTCGTCGAGGTAGAAGCTGGGGTGGGGCGGCTGGTTGTAGGCCGTGTTCTGCCAGGCGATCGCGGCGCGGTACTGGGCGTCGTGCATGAGGGTCGTGAGCCGGTGCGGCGTCGGGAGGGTCGAGGTGTAGATCCGGAGTTCGCGGTTGTCGGCCGAGCGGAGAACGATCTCCTCGCGCCAGTCCCCCCACAGATCGGCGCTCACGGTCGGAGTCGCCTTGGTGCCGTTGTTGGACAGGCTGCCCTGCGCGACCAGGAGGGTGTCGAGCGCCCCGGTGGTCCAGTTCCATTTGCGCACCGTGTTCTGATCCAGGAGTTCGCGCAGGAGATCGCCGTCCCACCAGACTGCGAAGTTCGCCGGGAAGCCGCGCGGACGGCGCTCGACGAAGCGCACGCCCTTGGCGGTGAAGAGTCCGTCCATGCTGGCCCCGGCCGCCCAAGTCTCGGCCCCGGGAAAGCGGGGATCGATATTGAAGGCGTTGCCGCGGCCCGGCCCCTCGCCACGGTCACCGCCGTCGGTGGCGGCCCGGACCGAGGGAATCGTGAACAGGGGCCGGCCGGTGCGACCGTCGCGCAGGCTCATGCCCTCGGTGCTGAATTTTTCCTGAATGGTGAAAACCTCGATCCCGGGATGTTCGGGGTCGAGATCGCCGACGTGGAGTGCGTCACCGTGGCCCCAGCCCGTAGCGTGGAGTCCCTTGCCATCATCATCGATCACGGCCGCGCCGTAGATGATCTCCTGCCGGCCATCGCCGTCGACGTCGGCGGCGGAAAGATTGTGATTTCCCTCACCGCGGTAGCGCTCATTGCCCGGCGTGCCGTCATCGGTGTCGAAGACCCACCGGCGGCTGAGCTGGCCGTTGCGCCAATCCCACGCGGCGATCACGGCCCGGGTGTAGTAACCGCGGGCCATGATGAGGGAGGGCAGTTCTCCGTCGAGATAGGCCACGCCGGCCAGAAAGCGGTCGGAGCGATTGGCGTAGCCGTCGCCCCAGACGGCGGACAGTTGCGCCGGCGTGGGGTTCTGGGTCTCAGGGTGACGGCCGGGAACGTAGTCGGTCGTGGCGAGCGCGGCGCCGGTGCGTCCGTCGAAGAGGGTGAGGTACTCCGGCCCGCGCACAATCCGCCCCTCCATCTGCGCCACGCGACCCTGGGGCGTTTCGGTTGACCCGGTCCGGTCGCGCGAAGGAACGGCGTGGCCGGCGGGTTCACGCCAGTCGACCTCGGGATTGCCGATGACCTTGCCGGTGCCATCAATGGTGCCGTCGGCCGTCCGGGAGGCCACCTCGGCCCGACCGTCGCCGTCAAAATCCATCACCATGAACATGGTGTAATGCGCGCCCTCCCGAATGTTCCGCCCGAGGTTGATCGTCCACAGCAGGCCCCCGTCGAGCGTGTAGGCCTGAAGCAGCGTCTGGCCCGTGACGCCCGCCTGCGAATTGTCCCGCGGACGC
>CAYZCV010000079.1:0-15901 GCA_964476965.1 uncultured Opitutus sp.
TCCGGGGGGGGGGGGGGGGGGGCGACGCGATCGCGCAGCTGGTGGCGGCGGCGCTGCCGGTGCAGGATCCGTTGGTGGCCGTGGTGGCCTACTGCGCCGGGATGGCCGCGTTCACCATCCTGCTGGGCAACGCCTTTGCGGCCTTCCCTGTCATCACGCTCGGGATCGGGTTGCCCTTTGTGGTGCAGGCCCACGGCGGCAACCCGGCGGTGATGGGCGCATTGGGTATGCTGTCGGGCTACTGCGGCACCCTGGTCACGCCCATGGCGGCGAATTTCAATCTGGTGCCGGTCCGACTGCTCGAACTCGACGACGACTGGGCGGTGATTCGCGCTCAAATTCCCTTCGCGGCCGTCATCTGGATCTTCAATGTCGCCGTGATGTATGCGTGCGTTTACCGTTTTTGAAGGTGGTGGGGAGAAACCCGCCCCGTCGTTCGGATGACTTTCCATGACTCCTCGTAAATCCATGTCGCCTCCGCCTGGCCGTGCCCCTGAACGCGTGGTCCTCGTCACCGGTTTCGAGCCCTTTGGCGGCGACGCGTTCAACCCGTCGCAGGAGATCGCGCGCCAGCTTCATGGCCTGGCGGTGGGGCGGAGGCATCGGGTGGTGGCCGGTCTGCTGCCCTGCGTCTTTGGGGAGGCTCGGCTCGAGTTGCGCCGCTTGATGCGACGCCACGAACCGGAGTTGGTGATCTGCGTGGGCTTGGCGGCCGATCGACGCGAGATCACGCCGGAGCGGGTGGCGATCAATATCGACGATGCGCGCATCGCGGACAATGCGGGTGCCCGTCCGGTGGATCGACCGGTGGTTCGGGGCGGCCCGGCGGCTTACTGGAGCACGCTTCCGATCAAGGCGATCGTGGCGGCCCTGATTCGGCACAACCTTCCCGCTGCGATTTCTCAGACGGCCGGGACGTTTGTCTGCAATCATGTGTTTTACGGACTGATGCACGACCTCGCCCGTTCCGGTCGCGGCGGACGCGTCCGGGGCGGTTTCATCCATGTGCCGCGGGCCCGCGAGTCGGGGGAAGGCGGGCCGGCGTTGCCGCTGGCCACGCTGGTCGAGGCCATGCGAATCGCGGTTGAAACGGCGGTTGCCGTTCGCCGGGACGTGCGGTTGCCGGGTGGGCGGACCAGCTGACCCGTTGGTCGGCGGATCAGCGCTGAGTCACCAGCACGCCAGGCACTGGCTGAAATGCCGCCACCACCACCCCGACCAGATTGGCGGCATCCACGCCCTCGCCATCATGGGAGCGGTTGTTCAAGCCGGTGACGCGCCACGCGTCGTTGGCGCGGGCCACCAGGACGTGCGCGACCGAGCGGTTGGCGCGGTTGCGGTACACCACAGTCATGCCGCGGGAGAGTTCGCTGTAGGGACGGCTGGCCACCACGAGCACCGTGCCATCGGGATAAAGGGGGGCCATTGAGTGGCCGCGCCCCGTGATCACCGTCGCTCCCTGAGTCCGGGCGGCGTAGGCTTGGGCCTCGCGCAGCGCGAGGGTTGAGGGCAGGGCGGTGGGGGCTGGAGAGCCCTTGGTGTAGACGCCGCGGATCCAGTCGCCGCTCGCTTGGCCGGCCTGAACCGTGAGGGTCAGGGCGCCGAAAATGAGCAGACGGAGCGCGAAAATCGCGGGGCTGGACACGGAAATGACCGTGCGAGACTCGCGCGAAAAACACCAGCCTGTCGCCGTAAGGTTTATTCCCTAGCCTGAACGGATCCCCTGTGCTGCTGGGCGTAGGCGATGACCGCAAGACCGGCGAGCACGAGGAAAAGAGAATAGAACGTTCCACGGCTGAGACCGAGAATCAGGCCGGCATCCGGTTCCCGGAAGTGTTCCCCGATTGAACGGAGCACCGCGTACCCGATCAGAAACTCACCGCCGAGCCGGCCGGGGGAAGTCTTGAGGCAGGGCGTGAACCAGAGCCGGGCTTGGACGAAGGCCAGCAGGACGGCCCCCTCGAGTCCGGCCTGGTAGAGCTGCGAAGGATGGCGGGCGGGAATGAGTTCGACGGGTGTTCCCGGCGGAGCACTCAACGGGAAAATGACGGCCCACGGCGCGACGCTGATGCGGCCCCACAACTCGCCGTTGATGAAATTGGCGAGCCGGCCGAGGAGCAGACCGAGTGGCGCGACGGAGGCGATCAGATCTCCGAGGTGGAGGAAGCCAATCCGTTGGGCGCGACCAAACCAGATGAGGACAATGACGACCCCGATGAAGCCTCCGTGGCTCGCCATGCCGCCCTCCCAGACGCGAACAAGTTGGAGCGGATCGGCCAGCACGGTCTCGGGTTGGTAGAGAATGAAGTAACCGATGCGTCCCCCGAGGAAGACCCCGAGGATCAGGGCGAACATCAGATCGCCGATCTTGGCTGCGGGCAGTTGCGAGCGGCCGGCGCTCGCGTAACGGCTGAGCAGCCAGGCGGCCCCGACGAATCCCAGCACGTAGGCGAGGCCGTAGTAGCGGATGCCCACGGTCTCCGTGAACTGGAGGATAAATGGGCTCAGATCATGAACCCAGTAGGTTCGGGTCATCGGGCTAGGATTTGGGCGGAGTGAAGGGCGTCGGCGTGGCGTCGGCGGGACGGCGGGGCCGGGCCTGCTTCTGCTGTTTGGCGCGGGCGAGCTCGCGCATGTCGACCGCAATGTCGTCCTTCTCGAAGATCTCGCGGCCGAGCAGATGTTCCATCACATCCTCCATGCTGACGACACCGGCCGTCGCTCCGAACTCGTCGACCACCACCAGGATCTGCTGGTGGGTCTTGAGAAAAACCTGCAGTGCATTGGCGACCGTCACGGTCTCCGGAATGAAGTGAACCTCCTGCATCAGTTTCTCGACCAGATCCAGGTCCTGATCATTGGCCTTGGCCTTGAGCAGGTCGCGGCGCCGGACCAGCCCGACGACGTCATCAAGGGATTTGCTGTAGACCGGCATGCGCGCGAACGGGATGTTGGGGAAATCCCGGAATATCTCCCCCACGGTGGCGCTTTTGCGCAGGGCGGTAACCACCGTCCGGGGCGTCATGATCTCGCTTACCCGGATGTCATCCAGCGAAAGGGCGTTGGCGATGATGCTGGACTCACTCCGGGTCAGGGTGCCCTGCTGGGCACCCCGTTCGGCCAGGAGGATGATTTCCTGGTCGGAGTCGGTGCGCTCGGCCGGAGCACGAATCACCAGCTGCACAATGAGGCCGCAGACATAGGTCACGGGCCGGAGCGCACTGCACATCGCCGACAGCGGGTACACGACGTAGGGCTGCAATTGTCGGCGGTAGACGACACCGATGGTTTTGGGCAGGACCTCCGAGAAGATGAGGATCGTTATCGTCAGGATTGCCGAGATCAGACCGAGGACGGCATCGCCGTAGAGCTTGGTCGCAAGCCCACCGATGATCACTGACCCAAGCGTGTTCGCGATCGTGTTGAGCGTCAGGATGGTGGAAATCGTCTCCTGAATTCCGGTGCGGAGCTGCTCCAGCTTCGCTCCCCGGCTCGGCCGGTCCCGCTTCAGTGCCTCGACCTCGGCGACCGTGGTGCTGAGAATCAGGGACTCCATCAAGGAGCAGGCGAAGGAGATGCCCAGGGTGAGCGCGATCGCGAGGAGGAGCCATTCCATGATCGGTGAGTGTACGGGTTGGAACTCGTTTACGAACCAAATTCGGGCCGCCTTCTGCTGCGGGCGGCAAAAAGTCACTTGCCCAAGCTCTCGCGTCCCGGCGTAGTGCGGCCATGTCTTCGTTGCAGCGAACGCCCCTCTACGCCTTTCACGCCGCCCACGGTGGCCGCCTGGTTGATTTCGCCGGCTGGGAAATGCCGGTTCAGTACCGGAGCATTTTGGAGGAGCACAAGGCGGTTCGTCGCACGGCCGGACTCTTTGACGTCAGCCACATGGGCGAGGTCGATGTGCAGGGACCTGAGGCGGGCCGGTTTTTGAATCATCTGGTCACGAATGACGTGGCCAAAATGTACCCGGGCCGCGTGCTGTACTCGCCGATGTGCCAGCCCGATGGTGGCGTGGTGGACGATCTTCTGGTCTACATGCGGGCGCCGGATGACTACTTCCTGTGCATCAACGCGGGCAACATCGACAAGGATGTGGCGTGGATCGCAAGCCAGGCCAAGGGCTTTCAGGTCACGATCCGGAACCGCAGCAACGACTACGCGCTGCTGGCCGTGCAGGGTCCGAAGGCGGCCGAGATCGTGCAGTCACTTACCGGAGCCAAGCTTGGTGCGGTGAAGTACTATCATTTCGTCGAGGGGACCGTGGCGGGGGTGCACTGCATCCTGAGCCGCACGGGCTACACGGGCGAGGATGGCTTCGAGGTTTACCACGCCGCGGCCGAGGCGCCGGCCCTGGCCGAGGCGGTCCTGGCTGCGGGGCTGCCCCACGGACTCGAGCTCGCGGGCCTGGGCGCGCGCGACAGCCTGCGACTTGAAGCTGGCTACCCGCTTTATGGCCATGAAATCAGCGCGGCGATCTCGCCGCTGACCGCCGGCCTGGGCTGGACGGTCAAGCTTGAGAAGGGGGCCGATTTCGTGGGCCGGGAGGCGTTGCTCGCCGAGAAGCAGGGCGGGGCGACGCAGACGGTGGTGTACTTTCGCACCGGTGATCGGCGCATCGTGCGGGCGGATGCACCGGTCCTCGGTGCCCAGGGAGCGGTGGTCGGGCGCGTCCTTTCCGGCACGCTCTCGCCGATCCTGAATGAGGCCATCGGATCGGCGTTGGTGTCCCGCCAGGCCGCGGCCGGAGCCCTGGCCGTGGACATCCGAGGCACGCAGCTCAATTTGCAGCTGGTAAAGCCGCCCTTCGTCCCGCTAAAAAAAGTTTAACCAAATCTCATGAGCAGCGTTCCCACCGATCTTCGTTACGCCAAGTCCCACGAATGGATCCGTCCCTCCGCGGATGGCATCGCCACGGTCGGGATCACGGACTACGCCCAAAACAGCCTGGGCGACATCACGTATGTGCAGCTGCCCAAGGCGGGGGCCACGTTCGCTGCGGGTGCCGTGTTCGGCGTGGTCGAATCGGTCAAGGCCGCCTCGGACCTTTACGCGCCGGTGGCCTTCACCGTGGTGGAAGCGAATCCCCTGCTCGACAAGACGCCGGAAACGGTGAACCAGGCGCCCTACAGCGAGGGCTGGATGCTCAAGGTCAAGCCGGCCTCGGCGGCAGATCTGGGCGGCCTGCTCGACGCGGCGGCCTACGGCGCCACGCTCGGCTAAACGCGCTCGGGTGGGAGCCAAGTAGAATCAGAGTCAGCCCCGGTCGCGCTGGCTAATGGATTTGTATTGGGCAAATTCGGTGATGCCTTTGTCCCCGGTTGGCGTATAGCTTGCTTGTACCCCGTTTTTGGCAGGTCAGCGTCAACCCCATCCCATGCATCGGAATTTCCCATTCCCTCGTCTCCTCGCCACGGCGTTTGGAGCCTCTTCGCTGTTGTTTTCGAGCGCCTGTTCCGATGGCGGGACGACCGCCCGTCGGGCCGCGGCGGCCGCTTCCGCTCAAGCGGTTGAGGTGGTCACGCTCGAGCGGAGAGACATCACGGAGACCCTGAATCTGGTCGGCTCGGTGGCCGCCAATGAGTCTGCCGAGCTCCGCACGGAAATCGCCGGCCTCGTGCGCAACATCTACTTTGACGAAGGACAGTTGGTGAAGAAGGGGGACATTCTACTCAAGATCGACGACACCGAACTGGTGGCGCAAACCGCCCAGGCCGAGGCTTCGTTCCGGCTCGCGGAGATCAATCTCCAGCGCAGTGAGTCGCTCGTACGGGCGAAGAATATCACCCAGGCGGACAATGACCGCGCCAACTCGGATTACAATACGGCCAAGGCCCAGTTCAATTTGCTCAGCAGCCGCCTGAAGAAGACCGAGATCAAGGCGCCGTTTGATGGAATCGTGGGAGCCCGCCAGATCTCACCGGGCGATTTTGTCACCAACCAGACCACCATCACGGTCATCGATGATCTCAGCCGACTGAAGATCGATTTTGAGGTTCCCGAGCGTTTTCTGCGTCAGGTGAAACCGGGCACGGCCTTTGCGGTCAAGACCCGCGCCAGTGCGGATGATGCCATCACTCCCGGTGAGGTGTACTTTGTCAGCTCGTCCATCAATCGCGACACCCGCTCCAGCGAGGTGAAGGGTTTCCTGACCAACCCTCCGGCCGACCTGAAGCCCGGCATGTTCACGAACATTGAGCTGGTCCTGGGCGTCCGAAAGGGCGCCCTGACGGTGCCCGAGGCGGCGGTGTTCCAGGCGGTCGGCAGCACGCAGGTGGTGGTGGTCCGCGAGAAGGATGGGGCCAAGGTCGCCGACTTCGTGCCCGTGACGGTTGGTCTGCGCAGCAAGGGCATGGCCGAGATCAACGAGGTCAAGCCTGGCACGCTGGCTGAGGGCACACCGGTGGTCGCTTCGGGCGTGGGGGCTCTCGTGCTCTTCCAAGGCGCCAAGGTCGAGCCCCGCCCGATGCGCAAGGAGTTTCAGCTTAGCGGCAACGGCCTGTGATTTAACGCACCCCGGTTATGATTCTCTCCGACCTCTCGATTCGGCGCCCGGTCATCTGCATCGTCACCTGTCTGATCATCTGCATCGTGGGCGTGCTGCGCTTCAACTCGCTGCCGGTCCGCGAGTATCCCGAGGTGGACGCGCCGGCGGTGACGATCTCCACCAGCTACCCGGGCGCGTCGGCGCAGGTCGTTGAGACGAAGATCACCGAGCCCTTGGAGAAGGAGATCGCCGCGGTGGAGGGGGTTGTCCTGATGCGCTCCACCTCCTCGGAGCAGTCCTCCAACATCAGCATCGAATTCGATCTCTCGCGCGACATCGACGAGGCGGCGAACGATGTGCGCGACCGCGTTTCCCGCGTGCGCCTGCCGTCAGAGGTGGACACGCCGCGCGTGACCAAGACCGACCCGGATTCGACGCCGGTGCTTACGATGTCCTTCAATTCCGACCTCTACAGCCGACTCGATATCGCCGAGATGCTGGAGCGGATCGTCGTCCCGCGCATTCAGGTCGTGCCGGGCGTGGGCGCGATCCGGGTGGACGGGCCGCGTTATGCGATGCGGCTGTGGTTGGATAATGACAAGTTGGCCGCCTACCGCCTGACCGTGACCGAGGTCGAGGCGGCGCTTCGCCGGCAAAATGTCGACGTGCCCAGCGGCCGCATTGAGTCGGCCTCGCGCGAGTTTCCGGTCCGCCTGATGGGCAATCTGGTTGAGGTCTCCGAGTTTGAGAATCTGGTTCTCGCGACCCGGGGGACCTACCAAGTCAAATTTTCCGACGTCGGCCGTGTTGAACTCGGACGCGAGGACTACCGCGAAACCACCCGATTCAACGGTCGCCCGACGGTCGGATTGCAGATCCTCCGCGCCCCGCAGACGAATCTCCTCGAGATGGCTGCGGCGATCAAGGCGATGATGCCGATCTTCAAGGCGGAGTTGCCCGAGGGCATCAATATTCAGGTCAGCAAGGACGACTCCGTTTATGTGGAGCGCTCGGTGCAGGCCGTGTACCGCTCGTTGATCGAGGCAGCGGTGCTGGTCGTGCTGATGATCTTCCTGTTTCTCCGCGACTGGCGCGCGACCTTCATTCCCATTCTCGCCATCCCGGTTTCGATCATCGGATCAATCGCGATCATCGCGGCTCTGGGCTTCTCGGTGAACGTGCTGACCCTGCTGGCCTGCGTACTGGCGATCGGGTTGGTGGTTGATGATGCGATCGTGATGCTGGAGAATATCTACCGGCGAATTGAGGCCGGTGAAACCCCGCTCCAAGCCTCGCTGCAAGGGGCCCGCCAGGTCGCGTTCGCGATCATCGCCACCACGCTCACTCTCGCTGCCGTGTTCACCCCGGTGGCTCTGCAGTCCGGACAGGCGGGGGCCCTGTTCTACGAATTCGGCATCACGCTGACGGTCACCGTATTCGTGTCAGCCTTTGTCGCTCTGACCCTGACTCCGATGCTTTGCTCCCGGATGCTGAAGGGCGGATCGGCGGGCGGCCATGTCCAGCACGGCTGGCTCTACAATAAGACCGAGCCCTTTTTCGTTTTCGTCAACGATCGCTTCGCGCGCATGCTCCGCACATCCCTGCGGTTTCGCTATGCGGTTCTGGTTCTGTCCCTCGGGTTTGTGGGCGGCAGTTTCTATCTTTTCACCCTCATTCCGAGCGAACTGATCCCGCAGGAGGACCGTGGCGTCATCACCGCAAATCTGACGGCCCCGGTGGGGTCCACGTTTGAGTACCAGGACATCTATGCGCAGGAGATGGATGCGATCGTCCGAGGCATCCCCGAGATGGATCGTGCCTTTCAGCGCGTCGGCGGGGGACGCCCTTACACCACGGGCACGCTGCGTTTGTGGGAGGATCGGACGCGAACCACGCAGGAGGTCATTTCCGAGCTGCGTCGCAAGATGCAGCAGAACATCACGGGCGCCCAGGTCACGGTTTCCCTGTCCCGGCCCTTCGGCCAGGCCGGCGGTGGCCGCGGCGTGAGCGCGATTCAAATGGTTCTGCAGGGAAGCGATTTCAATCAACTGCAGATCTCGGGGAATGAGATCATGACGGCCCTGCGCGAGACGGGTTCCTTCACGCAGCCTCGCCTGACCCCGTCGCCCACCAAGCCTCAACTTGATGTCCGCATCGACCGGGCGCGCGCGGCGGATCTTCGGGTATCCGTCAGTGATGTGGCCGCCACCTTGGAAACGATGCTGGGCAGCCGGCGCGTGACGAACTTTCAACGCGGTGACCAGCAGTACTACGTCATTCTCCAGGTCGAGGACTCCAAGCGGGTCACCCCGGCCGATCTTGCCCGACTCTATGTGCGTTCCGCCAACGGCAATCTGATCCAGCTGAGCAATCTGGTGACGTGGTCCGAGAACACCGTGCCCGAGAATTACCCGCACTTCAACCGCCTCCGGTCGGTCACCCTGTCGGCCCAACTCGCTGACGGTGTCACGATTGGCGAGGGCATCAATATCCTCTCTGCGATCGCGCGCGAGAAGCTGCCGGCCGGTTACGGCTTTGCTTGGGACGGTGAGTCCCGCCAGTTTCTTGACGGCGCCAGTGATACCAACTCCCTCTTCGGATTGGCTTTGCTGTTTACCTTCCTGATTCTCGCGGCGCAGTTTGAGTCCTGGATTCACCCCCTGACGATCTTCTCCGGCGTGATCCTCGCCCTCGCAGGTGGAGTGCTGGTGCTGTACTGCACGCGTTTCTGGAGCTACCCGATGACCGATAATCTGTTCTCCCGCTTCGGGTTGATCATGTTGATCGGACTCGTGGCCAAAAATGGCATTCTGATCGTCGAATTTGCCAATCAGCTACAAGTGGAGAAGGGGATGTCTGCGGCCGAGGCGGCCTTTGAGTCCGCGACCATCCGCTTCCGGCCGATCATGATGACCTCGATCGCGACGGTGCTCGGAGCCTTCCCGATCGCTTTCTCCGGCGGCGCAGGCGCCGAGGTCCGCAACCCGCTGGGGATCGTGATCGTGGGCGGCCTCTCGATCTCGACCGTGCTTACGCTGTTTGTGATCCCCATCCTCTATGTGATGATGGACACGCTTTGTATCCGCCTGACGGGACGGAACAGCGCGCATGGGCTCAAGCGGGCCGAGGAGATCGAGCGTGAAGCCGAACGGGGGCGCTCCCCCGGTCATGGCGAGCCGGTCATGGCCAAATAGGCCGGCGCCAGCCCGCGCCGGGCGGGTCGTCTCCTATCCCGGTCCAGTGTAACCGGTTCGTAGCCTGCTCTTGCGAAATCTCTGCGTAAGACAGGGAATTTTCGTCCAAGCTTGCATCTCGGACGTAACGCTTGGATCGCACTGAGCGTCTCCCTTTAAGATACTTTCCCGATGGACGTAAAAAAATTCTTCTTAACGACCTTTATTTCCGCAACATGCCTCGCGGCAGGCGCCCAACTCGCGGCCCAGCCGGCGGATGCATCAGCGAAGGCCAAGGCCGGCCAAGGGGAGAAGGCGGGAGCACCCGGCCAGCCGGGCGCGGGACCAGGGGCCGGCGCGGGCGGTGCTCGTGGCGCGGGGGCGGGCGGAGGTCGTGGCGGTGGCGGCGGGCAGGCCCAGCCAGTGGAGGTGACGAATATCACGCGGCGCAACCTTGCTGAGACGGTAACCGTGGTGGGATCGCTCGCCCCGAACGAGTACGCCATCATCCGACCCGAGAGCGCCGGCCTGGTGCGCGGGATTTACTTTGAAGAGGGCCAAAAGGTAAAGCAGGGAGACCTGCTGATGAAGATCGACGACTCCGAACTGCGCGCCCAGTACGCCCAGGTCGAAGCTCGCTTCAAGCTTTCGGAAGCCAATGTCGCGCGCAGCGAAAGTCTGAGCGAATCCCGTACGATCTCCCAGTCGGAGGTCGACCGCGCCCGCTCCGAGTTCGCCGCATCCCGCGCTGAACTGTCCCTGCTCACTCTCCGTCTGGCCAAGACCGAGGTAAAGGCGCCGTTTGACGGTGTCGTGGGTTCCCGGTCCCTATCGGCCGGTGATTACGTCACGACCAGCACGACGCTCACGACGCTTAACGATCTTAGCCGCATGAAGGTCACCTTCCAGGTGCCCGAGCGCTTCATTGAGAAGGTCAAACCCGGCACCCCCTTCCGTTTGATCTCCCGCGATATCCAGTCGGGTGAGGCGATCACAGGTGAGGTTTACTTTGTCAGTTCGGTCATCGAACGTGAAACCCGTTCGAGCGAAGTGAAGGGCATGCTGACCAATCCTTCGGAGCGCCTGCGGCCCGGCATGTTCGCCAACATCGAAATCACCCTCGAGGTCCACGAAAACACGCTCACCGTCCCGGAGGGCGCGATCCTGACCACGACGACCGGAACCCAGATCATTGCGGTGCGCGATCAGGGGGCCGACAAGGTCGCCGAATTCATCCCGGTGAAGCTGGGCCTGCGCACCCGCGGCGCCGTCGAGATTCTCCCCCTGAACGTTCCGCTCAGCGAGAACATCACGATTGTTGGCTCGGGGGTCGGTGGCATTGCGCTCTTCCCCGGCATCAAGCTCCTTCCGCGTCCGCTGAACGCAGCGTTTTCCCAAAAGTAAGTTCCCGCCATGATCCTCTCTGATCTCTCGATCAAGCGACCCGTCATCTGCCTGGTCGTTGCGCTCATTATCATCCTGGTGGGGAGCATTGCTTTCTCCGCCCTGCCGGTCCGCGAATACCCCAGCACGGATTCGCCGATCATTTCGATCGGCGCCGGTTATCGCGGCGCCTCGGCCGAGGTCGTTGAGGCAAAGGTCACCGAAACGCTGGAAAAGGAAGTGGCCACGATCGAGGGCATCAAGCTGATCCGATCGTTCTCCTCCGAAGGTAATTCGCGCATCTCCATCGAATTCCTGTTGAGCCGTGATATCGATGAGGCCGCCAATGACGTCCGCGACCGCGTTTCCCGCGCGGTCGGCCGCCTGCCGCAGGAGGTCGAGAACGTCCAGGTCTCCAAGACCGACGCTGATTCCGATCCCATTCTTTCGCTCTCCTTCAATTCGGATCGCTACAATCGGCTTGAGCTGACCGAGATGGTCGACCGGATCGCGATCCAGCGCATCCAGACCGTCCCCGGGGTCGGAGCCGTCGAACTCCAGGGTCAGCGCTATGCAATGCGCCTGTGGGTGAACAGCGACAAGCTGGCCGCCTACAACCTGACCGTCACGGATGTCCGCAACGCCCTGCGCCAGCAGAACGTCGACCTTCCCAGCGGCCGCATCGAGTCCCTCGCGCGTGAATTTCCGGTCCGTCTCCAAGGCGCGATGTCGGACCCGCTCGACTATGAGAATCTCGTGCTCGCAACCCGCGGCAATTACCAGGTGAAGTTCTCGGATGTCGGCCGGGTCGAGCTCGGCCGCGAGGACTACCGTCGCGAGACCCTCTTCAACGGCCGTCCAACCGTCGGCGTGTCCATCGTCCGCCAGGCCCAGTCCAATCTTCTGGACGTCGCAAACGACATCAAGGCCATGCTGCCCTCGATCCAGGCCGACTTGCCTGAGGGCGTGAACATCAACATCGCCAACGACACCAGCATCTTCGTCGAACGCTCGGTCAACGAGGTGTACAAGACGCTCTGGGAAGCGATGGGCCTTGTCGTGCTCATGATTTTCCTCTTCCTGCGCGATTGGCGCGCGACCGTCATTCCGCTCCTGGCGATCCCGGTTTCGGTGATCGGCACGTTCGCCGTGATGGGGGCCATGGGCTTCTCGATCAACGTCCTGACGCTGCTGGCCCTCGTGCTCGCGGTCGGCCTAGTGGTCGATGACGCGATCGTCATGCTGGAAAATATTTACCGACGGATTGAGGAGGGCGAGGAGCCCATCCCCGCTGCAATCCACGGCGCCCGGCAGGTTGCCTTTGCGATCATCGCTACGACGATGACGCTGGTCGCGGTTTTCCTGCCTGTCGCTTTCCAGAAGGGCCAGACGGGCCGGCTTTTCTACGAATTCGGCATCACGTTGGCCGTGGCCGTGAGTATCTCAGGGTTCATCGCGCTGACGCTGACCCCGATGCTCTGCTCACGCATGCTCAAGGTGAAGGTCGTCAACGGCCATGCGCAGCACAACTGGTTCTACGAAAAGACCGAGCCTTTCTTCGTGCGGCTAAACGCCATCTTTGCCCGGATGCTGCGGTTCTCCCTCCGCGCCTCCTGGCTCGTGCTGGGCGGAACCGTCGTCTTCACGGTCACTGGCTTCTATCTCTACTCCCAGTTGCAGCGTGAGATCACGCCACTCGAGGATCGCGGCGTCTTTAATGTGAGCTTCAGCGGTCCGATTGGGGCGACTCCGGAGTATGTTCGCGTCTACTCCAATCAGATGGATGAAATGATCCGGCAGATTCCGGAGGTTGAGCGGACGTTCCACAATAGCGGCTTCGGTACCTTCGCCAGCATCAGCGTTGCCCTCAAGCCGTGGGAGGAGCGCACGCGCACCACCCAGGAGATCATTGCCGAGATACGCGGCAAGTTCGGCCAGCAGATCACCGGTGGGCAGGCCAACGCCAGTCCGGTCCGTCCCTTCGGCGGCGGCGGTGGCGGTGGTGGCGGTCGCGGCGGCGGTGGTGGTGGCATTCAGATGGTTCTCCTCGGAAGCAATTTTGATGAGCTCCAGCGCGTCGGCCAGGAAATCGTGGCCGCAACCCGC
Organism: uncultured Opitutus sp.; assembly: GCA_964476965.1. Lineage (GTDB taxonomy): Bacteria > Verrucomicrobiota > Verrucomicrobiia > Opitutales > Opitutaceae > CAMAXB01. The sequence goes on from CAYZCV010000079.1 coordinate 13,150, forward strand.
CAGGGCACGATGATCAGCAATCCCCGCGTCAATCCGTCCCCGACCAAGCCGCAGCTCAATGTGCGAATTGACCGGGCCCGCGCGGCCGATCTGCGCGTGCCGATCGCCGACATTGGAACGGCGCTTGAAACGATGCTGGGCGGCAGCCGCACCACGACGTTTCAGCGCGGCAATCAACAGTACGACGTCCTCGTGCAGGTCGAGGATGTGGATCGTGGCACGCCGAATGACCTGGCGCGCATCTACGTCAAGTCCCAGACCGGACAGCTGATCCAGCTGAGCAATCTGGTCACTTACGACGAGTCCACGGTCCCGGAGAATTTCCCGCACTTCAATCGCATGCGGTCGGTCACGGTGTTTGGCCAGATCGCCTCGGGCTCGACCATCGGTGACGCCGTCACGTACATGGAGGAGCTCGCTCGCCCGCTGCTGCCGGCGGGCGTCGCGTTCGCCTGGGATGGCGAGGCCCGTGAGTTCGCGGAGAGCGGGAGCGACACGTATATCCTCTTCGGTCTCGCGCTGCTCTTCACCTTCCTGATTCTCGCGGCCCAGTTTGAGTCGTGGGTCCATCCGATCACCATCTTTACGGGCGTCGCCATCGCGCTCGCGGGCGGTATCATGGTTCTCTATTGCACGCGCTTCTGGGGACCGGCCATGACCGACAACATCTTCTCCCGCTTCGGTCTGATCATGCTGATCGGCCTGGTGGCCAAGAACGGCATTCTCATCGTCGAGTTCGCCAACCAGCTCCAGATCGAGGGGCGCAATGCCTATGACGCGGCGCTCGAGTCGACGACCACCCGCTTCCGTCCGATCATCATGACCTCGATTGCGACGATCCTGGGCGCGGTTCCCATCGCCTTTGCGAGCGGACCGGGTTCGGAGACCCGCAACCCGATGGGCATCGTGGTCGTGGGCGGGCTTTCGATTGCCACCTGCCTGACGCTCTTCGTCGTCCCGATCTTCTACATTCTCGTCGACAAGCTGGTGGTGAAGGTCACTGGACACTCCAGCGCCCACGGCCTCAAGCGCGCCGCCGAGATCGACAAGGAGATGGATCGGCCAGACGAGCACGGTCACCCGCACGGGCAGGGCTCTGAGCCGGTCATGGCCAAGTAGTCGCGAATTTCCCGAGGCGGTCGGCACCCGGTGGCGGCCGCCTTTTTTGTGTCCGGATCCCAAGGAACGCTCCGGGGGGAGGGGCGGCCCATCAGCCGCCCGAGCGGCGACGCCTCAGAAAATGGTCCGACAACGGCGGCATCTTGCCCCGCCGAGCCGCGAGGGGTTGCCGACGACTCTTCTGCGGCGCCACAAAAAAGGCCGCACCAGCGCGGTGCGGCCTTGGGAAGGACGAGAAGCGTCTGGTGACCTTAGGCCTTGCCGGCCTTGGCGGCCTTCTGACGGGCGCCGTTGTCGAGAATACGCTTGCGCAGACGGAGGCTCTTGGGCGTGACCTCGAGGAGCTCGTCGGCGGCGATGTACTCGATCGCGCGCTCGAGGGAGAGCTTCGAAGCCGGGGTGAGGCCGGTCGCGACACCCGAACCCTGCGAGCGGAAGTTGGTGAGGGCCTTTTCGCGCACCGCGTTACAGGCGATATCCTCATTGCGGGGATTCTCGCCGACAATCATGCCCTCGTAGACCTGCTCGCCAGGACCGACGAAGAGCTTGCCGCGTTCCTGAACCATCAGGAGGGCGTAGGTGGTGGTCTCACCGGCCTCGGTGGCGATGAGCGTGCCGGTGATGCGGGTGAGCACCTCGCCGGCGTAGGGACCGTACTCTTTGAACAGATGGGACGTGACGCCACGGCCGGAGGTCGCATTGACCACGTCGATCTCGAGGCCGATGAGACCGCGGGTCGTGATCGTCGCCTCGATCATGGTCGAGTGCTGAAGCTTCTCCATGTTCGTCAGCTGGCCCTTGCGGCCGGCGAGATTCTGCATGATCGAGCCAACGCACTCATCCGGAACCTCGATCCAGACGGTCTCGTAAGGCTCGAGGCGCTCGCCATTCGGGCCGGTCTGCTCGATCACGGTCGGACGGGAGACGAGGAGCTCATAGCCCTCGCGGCGCATCGTCTCGACGAGCACGGCGACCTGCATGGCGCCGCGGGCCTTGACGTTGAACACGCCGGCCTTGTCGGAGTCCTCGATCGAGATGGAAACGTTGGTCTTCAACTCACGCATCAGGCGCTCACGCAGCTGACGGGAGGTAACGAACTTGCCTTCCTGACCGGCCAGCGGACCGTCGTTGACGCAGAACTGCATCTCGAGGGTCGGAGGGTCGATCTGGGTGAAGGGCAGGGGATGGGCGTCTTCCCGCACGTCGAGGGTGTCGCCGATGTCGACGTCCTCGAAACCGGACAGACCCACGATGTTGCCGGCCGTGGCCGACTCGACCTCACGCTGGCCCAGGCCGGTGAACTCGAAAATCTTGCTGATGCGCGCGCGGATCTTTTTGCCGCCTTCGGCGTGACGCAGCACGAAGACCGGGTCGCCGATGCGCACGGTGCCGCCGAGGATCTTGCCCACCGCAATGCGGCCCACGTAGTCGTTCCAATCGATGTTGGACACGAGCATGTGGAACGGATCGTCGGGCTTGGCGAACGGCGGCGGGATGTGCTCCAGAATCGTTTCAAAGAGCGGAGTCATGTCCTTCTTCTCGTCGTCGAGCTTGTACATCATGTACCCGTCGCGGCCGGAGCCGTACACCACAGGGGCATCGAACTGCTCGTCGTCGGCATTCAGCTCGAGCA
>CAYZCV010000080.1:0-15539 GCA_964476965.1 uncultured Opitutus sp.
GACGAAGGTGTGAAAGAGGGAAAGTTTCATGGCGGGCAGGGGCGGCGTGGAATTCGGTTCGGGTCGCCTAGCAGGTAAACGAGCGGGCAGGGCTGGATCAGACGTCATGGGTGCGATTGAGGAAGGATTGCCAGAGCGCCAGGACCATGAAGTCGCCGCGCAGTTTACGGGCGGCGGCCTCGCGGATCTGGCGGACGCGCTCCTTGGACACGTTCAACTCGGCGGCGATCTCCTCGAGGGTGGCGTCCTCGAGGTAATAGCGGCGAAGAATCCGGGCGTGATTGGCGGGCAGGCGATCGAGGGCCGCCTGCAGCGTGGTGGAGACGTCCTCCGACTCCGCGGAGCGGGCTGGGCAGACGGCGTCCCGGTCAATGAGGACATGCCGGGGCTCGCCCGCCTCGTTCGTCTCGTGGACGGAGCAGGTGTCGGCCGCCGTCACCAGGGCCTCGACCTGCCTAAGATCCTCGAGCGTGATGCCGGCAAACTCGGCGATCTCCGCGGGTTGCGGGGACCGGCCGAGTTGACGTTCGAGTTCGGCGGTGGCTTGGCGGACCGCATTGATCCGCGCGCGACTGCGACGCGAAAGCGGGTCAAGGCGACGGAGCTCATCGAGCATGGCGCCTCGGACCCGGGCATGGCAGAGCGTTGGCTCGGAGGCACCGGTTCGGGCAAGGGATTCGATCAGGGCCACCTTGCCCGCGCTGGCGAGGTCCTCGCGCGAGACATGCGCGGGGAGGCGACGGGAGAGTTGACCAAGAACCGTGTCCACGACCGCGAGGGTGCGGGCGAGGGACGGTTCGGGGGATTCCGGAAGGGAGTTCATGACACGGGCGTCACCGCGACGGTTCGCGGGACAAGGCGGAGACGGAGAAATGGGAGTTTTAAATCTGACAGGCCGCGGCCTGCCTTCATCCCGGGTGTGAAACGAATCCTCAGATTGAACCACGGCTCAGGTCGCTCGGTCCGGGAAGACTTCTCCCGGATCCGCCCTCAATGACCGTGGGTAAGGTGATGAGCAGAGGCGGTGCAGTGACCGCGCCCGCGAAAACAAGGGCCCGAGAAGCGTTTCACACGGCGCCCCTCTCGTCCCGGAAACCGGGGCGGATTGGGCGGCCGCGGGATGAAGGCGGACGTTGGCTGATTAAAGGGGCTCAGGTGTGAAGCCGCATGGGACTGGGCACGGGCGCGAGGCCCGGAGTCCGGAAGGGGCTAGACACAAAAAAACCCACTTCCGGAGGGAAGTGGGCCGGCGGGATGAATTTCAGGGAAATTCAGCAGGGACCACTTCCGATGGCGACGCGGCAATAAATGCCGCGATGCGCTGCGAGGGCATTGCCTCGGACCGCAACCGTGACGCCTCGAGCCGCAACCATCGCGGACCGGAGCGCGCTACGACGCATCAGGGCAGAGAAGGTTTGGGGGAGGGTGATCATGGTGGGAGGGAAGGGTTAAGTAGGTGCAACGAGAGAGAACGGCCGATCGCCCAAAAAAATCAAGAGGGTCCCCGAAAATAGTTTGGAACGCCCGGGCGGCCGCTCCCGGCCTGCAGTTCCCGGTTGTGTCGTCTGCGCGCAGGACTCCTTGTGGAATCATGTCGTCCGCCCCCGTCATCCCCGCTGCCCCGCTGGCTCCCTTGCCCGGCCCGTACGACGCGGATGCGGTGCTGGACCGGTTTCTTCAGGTGGCGGCCGACAAGGGGCTGGAACTCTATCCGGAACAGGAGGAGGCCATCCTGGAATTGTTTGCCGGGCGGAATGTCATTCTGAACACGCCCACCGGCTCCGGGAAATCCCTGGTCGCGGCGGCCTTGCACTTCAAGGCACTCTGCGCGGGCGAGCGGTCCGTTTACACGTGTCCGATCAAGGCCTTGGTTAACGAGAAGTTCCTCTCTCTCTGCCGGGACTTCGGCCCGGAGCACGTCGGCATGATGACGGGGGATGCCAGCGTGAATCCGCAGGCCAAGGTTCTCTGCTGCACCGCGGAGATTCTCGCCAACATGGCGTTGGCCCGGGGGGCGGACGCCGGGATCGCGGCGGTGATCATGGACGAGTTTCACTACTACTCGGATGCCGAGCGCGGCTACGCGTGGCAGGTGCCGCTGATCACGATGGCGAAGTCGCGCTTCCTGCTCATGTCGGCGACGCTGGGCGAGACCGGGTTTTTTGAGCGGGAGATGACCCGGGTGACGGGCGCGCCCTCGATCACGGTGCGCAGCGACCGGCGGCCGGTGCCGCTGGAGTTCGTCTACTCGGAGACCCCGCTCGCGGAGCAGATCGCGGCCCTGCTGCAGGACAAGCGCTCGCCCATCTACCTGGTTCATTTCACCCAGCGGGCGGCGTCCGAGGCTGCGCAGGACCTGATGAGCCTGAACATCTGCTCCAAGGAGGAGAAGGCGGCGCTAGGCGCCGAGTTGGAGGGCGTTCGCTTCAACAGTCCTTACGGAAAGGATATGAAGCGCTGGCTGCGTCATGGCGTGGGCGTGCACCATGCCGGGCTCCTCCCGCGCTACCGTATTCTGGTCGAGCGCCTCGCGCAGAAGGGTCTCCTCAAGCTCATCTGCGGCACGGACACGCTCGGCGTCGGGATCAATGTGCCGATCCGCACCGTGCTGTTCACCCAGCTTTGGAAGTATGATGGCCAGAAGGCGGCGATCCTCAATGTGCGCGACTTCCGCCAGATCGCGGGACGTGCCGGGCGCAAGGGCTATGACGATCGAGGCTTCGTCGTCGTGCAGGCGCCCGAGCACGTGATCGACAACAAGCGGGCGGAGGAGAAGGCGGCGGGTGATCCGGCCAAGCGCAAGAAACTCGTCAAGCGCGCCGCTCCCGAGGGGATGGTCGGCTGGGACGCTCGTACGTTCGAGAAGTTGATGACGGCGCCCTCGGAGGCCCTGCAATCACGCTTCGACGTCTCGGCCGGCATGCTGCTGCTCGTGCTCAGCCGCGACGAAGATGGCTGCCGGGCGCTGCGGGCGCTGATCAACGACTGTCACGAGACGGCGCACCGCAAGCGCGCGCTCCGCCGCCGCGCGTGGCAGTTGTTTCGCGCGCTGCTGGACCGCGGCATCCTGGCCTGGATTCCCCCGGAGCCGTCGGGGCGCAAGCTGCGCGTCAATGCGGAGCTGCAGTACGATTTCTCACTCCATCAGGCGTTGTCGCTCTACCTGATCGATACGCTGCCGCAGCTGGATCGGGAATCGCCCGACTATCCCTTTGATGTGCTCACCCTCTGCGAGGCGATCGTCGAGGACCCAGACCAGATCCTGCGTCGGCAGGTGGACCGGCTCAAAGGTGAGAAGATCGAGGAGCTGAAGGCGGCGGGCGTTCCCTACGAGGAGCGGATGGAGAAGCTGGAGGAAATCGAGCACCCGAAGCCGCTGCGCGAATTCCTTTACGAGACCTTCAACGCCTTTGCGGCGGCGCACCCGTGGGCAGACCGGGAGAATGTCCGGCCGAAGTCGATCGCGCGCGAGATGTACGAGCGCTACCAGTCGTTTGCGGACTACATTCGCGAATACGGCCTTGAACGATCCGAGGGCCTGCTGCTCCGCCACCTCTCGCAGGTTTGGAAGGTGCTGAGCCAGACCGTGCCCGAGGAAGCCAAGACGGAGCCGGTGGTGGAGATGGAGCTGTACTTCCGCGAGCTCATCCGCGGCATCGATTCCAGCCTGCTCGAGGAATGGGAACGCCTGCGCAATCCGGAGTTCGTCGCGCCGGAATCGGTCGACGACGGCCGGCCGGCGCGGCCGGCGACCTATGATGTCACGCGTGACCGCACCGAGTTCCGTCGGCTGGCGCGGACGGCCCTGCTCGGTTTTCTGCAGGATGTTGCGGCCCGCGATTGGGAGGCGGCAGCGGCCCGGTTGCCCGCGCCGGAAGTCGCGACCATCCCGGGTGAGGCGCGGCGCGTGGAGGATGCGTTCAAGCCCTACTTCGAGGCGCGTGGCCGCTTCCGGCTCGATCCTGAGGGCCGCTCAGCCAAGCACACCCACGCCGAAGAGTCGGACCCGGCGACCTGGCAACTGGCGCAGATGCTGGTCGATCCCGAGGACCAGAACGACTGGGAGGCGGGCTTTACCCTTTCGCTGGCCGAGTCCCGCGCGGAAAACCGTCCGGTCATCCGCTTCACGGGGGTCCGGCCGGTCGGAGAGCCTGCGCCCGAAGCGACCGACCTGGCCTGAGGCTCGGCCAGCCAGGCCCGACGAACGGATGCGGTAGGGAGACCGCGCGACGGCCACGCGGATGCCGTCAGAACCAAACCGACCGATTCCCGGCGGCGCCCGCTCAGAAGCGAAGAATGCCCAGCGCGCGGGCTGCCTCGTTGGCGATGGGATAGACGGGCCGGTCGGCGCGCACGTCCTGCAGGCGAAATTCGAGATCGTAACGGAGCTCCTCGGCGGCGCGGCGCAGATCGGTGATCGTGCGGTAGGTGCGCTTGGTCATGCGTCGGCGCTCCCAGTCGGAGATCCAGTCAGCGCAGGTGGCCAGCTTCTGGGTTTCGGTCGCATTGCGCCACAGGCCGGCGTCGGCCTGCTTCAATTTTCCTTCGCGGTGCCACTCCTGGGCGCCGAAGGTGGAACCAACCGTGACGAACGCCAACAGGGCAAGGGCGACGAGAAACTTCATGGGGGAGGGGGCTGAAGAGCCAAGGAAGCGACTCGGCAATCGTGCCTCGTCCGCGCCAAAAGACAAGCCGTTCGCAGCGTTGGCGCGCACTCCCTGCAACTTTCGGCCGGGGCGCGGGGTAATGGAGGAAACCGGGGACTATCCCCTCAATCCCATCCCTCAATCGCTCCACCCATGAATCGTTTTGTTCGTCATTCCTTCGCCGCCCTCGTCCTGACCTCCGCCAGCCTGCTCACCGCCTCCGCCGCCGAGCCCGGCTACGTCGACTTTGGTTCCTTCACCCCGTCCGCCAGCGGAGAGTATGTGGAGGTCAATCTCCAGGAGGGCCTGATCAAGTTCGCGGCCCGCGTGGCCTCCAAGCAGGAGCCCGCCGCGGCCGAGGTCCTGCGCGGACTCAAGCGCGTGCGGGTCAACGTGATCGAACTCGATGACGGCAACCGTAAGTCCACCACGGACCGCGTCGAGGCCATCCGGGCCGAACTCACGGCCCAGGGCTGGCAGCCCGTGGTCACGGTCAAGGGACGCCAGGAGGAGAACGTCGCCGTCTTCATGAAGATCAGCGGGGAAGACGTGATCGACGGCATCGTGGTCACGGTGATCGAGGACGACCGCAAGGCCGTGCTCGTCAATGTGGTCGGCCAGATCAAGGCCGAGCAGCTCGCCGAACTGGGGGAGCGCTTCGACATCGAGCCACTCAAGGGCTCGAAGCTCGCCATCCACCGCTAAGGAATCACGGCCACGCTTCCCGCCATGACGCCCTCAACTCCTCCGGCCAGTTCGCTCCGCCGGCTGTGGCGGGCGGTGGCCATCACCGCCGGGATTGCCCTGCTGGTGGCAATCGTCGCCGTGGTGAATGTCATCACCTTGAGTCGCGACGCCACGACGCTGCGACGCGCGGTTGCCCGCGCCGGTGATCTCGATCTCAACACGAAGGTACAAGTATCCACCGGGCCGGTCCTCCTCGGATTGGCGCGCGGCGTGACCAGCCTGATTGATGAGGTACCGCCGGAGGCACGCCAAGCCCTGGCCTCCGTCCGCAAGGCCAGCGTGGGTGTTTACGATCTCGAGCGCGACGCGAGTGAATCCGACCGCGAACGCATCCTGACCGAGGCCCACGAAGGGCTGCTCGGCCGCGGTTGGACCCGCCTCGTGGCCGTGCGCAATGCAGAGAGCACCGTGGTCATTTATGCGACCGATCCGAACGACTCCGGCTCGTTGCTGCGGGTGTGCCTGGCCGTGTGCAATCAGCAACAACTGGTCGTCGCCTCGGCCACCGTGCGCTCCGTCGAGCTGATGGATTTGGTCGAACGGCAGCTCAAGTCGGCGTCCCTGTAGCCGGGCTCGGCGAGCCCGATCGGAAATTCCCGATCTCGCGTTGCCAGCCGGCGGCGCGGCGCAAGAGTGGGGACGTGCCCGCGCTGCCCACCGTTCTCCACCTGGATGCCGACGCTTTCTTTGTCGCGGTGGAGCAGGCGCGCGATCCTTCGCTGCGCGGAAAGAAGGTGGCGGTGGGCGGACGCGAGCGCGGCATCATCTCCTCCGCGAGCTACGAGGCCCGGGCCTGTGGAGTCTACACGCCGATGCCGTCGAGTCAGGCGCTGCGCGTCTGCCCGGATCTGATTCTGGTGCCGCACAGCGGGGGCGCCTACAGCGAAACCTCGCGCCGGATGTTTGATCTGTGTGAACAGGTCACGCCGATTGTCCAACGTAACTCGATCGACGAGGGCTATCTGGACTTGTCACCCTGTAGCCTCAAGACCCTGGCCGAGATCGAAGCGGCGGCGCGCCGGTTGCAGCAGCGGATCTGGGACGAGTTGCAGATCACGGTGTCGATCGGCGTGGCGACCAACAAGCTGGTCTCGCAGATCGCCTCCAAGCTGCGCAAGCCGCGCGGTTTCGTGGTGGTGCCGGCGGGAACGGAAAGGGACTTCCTGGCGCCCCTCGGCATTGGGCGCCTCCCAGGCATCGGCACGAAGACGGAAGCAGGCCTCAAGGCGCAGGGGATCACCCTGATCCGCGATCTGGAGGCACGGACGGAGGCCGAGCTCCGGGCAGCTCTGGGCAATGGCTGGCGCGAGGTGGCGGCCATGGCTCGCGGGGAGGATGATCGTCCGGTCGAGACGGAGCACGAGGACGCGAAGAGCTACTCGCAGCAGGAGACGTTCGGTACCGACGTCAGCGGCTTCGCGCAGATCGAGCAGGTGGCCAAGCGCATGATTGATGAACTCATGCCCAAGATCCGCGCCGACGGAAAACGGGTGCGAACGATGACGCTGAAGGTTCGGTACCCGGATTTCACGCAGGCCTCGCACGGCCGCAGCCTGACCGAGGCCACGGATCTCGAGCAGCCCTTCTATCCCTTGGTGGCGCCCTTGCTCCGCGAAGTCTGGACCCAGCGGCGACCCCTCCGGCTGATCAGCGTGCGGTTTTCAACCGTTGAGGACGCCGCGGCGCAGTTGGATCTCTTTGCGGCCGAGAGTGAGAAGCGACGACGGCTGGCGGCCGTGCTCGACAAGCTCAATGACCGGGGCCGCACGGGCGTGGTGAAGCACGGCCACCAGCTGGGCCCGGGACCCTGATCGGGTGCAGCCAGGGAGCGCACACGGGAGGCGCCCCTACGTCCAAGTCGCAATCAGGTGACCAGCGGTCCGGACTCTGAGCGGTCACCCCACAATTTCGTTGTCCCGGCCGGAACCTTGGCTCGCAGTGGTGGCATGCCCTCGTCCGAGCTCCTTGCCCGCAGTGAAGCCGCCCGTGCCGCCGTCCTGGCGCAGACCGATCTTTTTCACCGGGAGTTCGGCCGGGCGACGAGTCATTGGAAGAGCGACGGCACCCGCGTGACCGCGGTGGATGTGGCCATCTCGGAGAACATTGTGGCGCGCCTGCAGGCTCAGTTCCCCGAGGATCAGTTTTTCAGCGAGGAGCTGACGGAGGCTCCGGAGCCGCTGCCGGTCACGGCGCGTTTCTGCTGGGTCCTTGATCCGATTGATGGAACGAACAATTACGCGATGGGCATCGCCCACTGCGCGATTTCGCTGGCGCTGCTGGAGCAGGGTGAGCCGGTCTTTGGCGTGATCTATGACCTCGCGCGGCGCTCGCTCATGCACGGTGGGCCCGGTTTCGGTCTCTACGATGGCGATCGGGCCGCCGCGGTGCGGACGGCGGAGCCGGGACCGCAGACCATGATCGGATTTCACAGTCCGATGGACAAGCGTCATGCCGGGGATGCGGAGCGCATCGTCCGCGCCTACAAGATCCGCAGCCTGGGCAGCAGCACGCTGCACCTTGCGTATGTCGCGGTGGGCATTCTGGACGGCACGATCGACCACAATGTGAAGATCTGGGACATCGCAGCGGCGATCCCGCTGGTCCGCGCGGGTGGAGGACGGGTGGAGTTCCTCACGCCATCGCCCGTGCCCCTGCGCACCTTCGATCTCAAGATGGGCCGGATCTTCTACCTGGCCGGAAGCTCGGTGATGTGCGCCCACCTGCGGAAAGTTCTCGGCCAGTGAACTTTCTCAACTGAAACGCCGCGGATCGCCGGATGGCGAAAATCCGCCCTCGGCAATCCGCACTCCGCATTCCGAAATCCGCAATGAGTCAGGCGCCCAGCCCGACTAGACCTGATAGGTCTGCAGTGGGACGGGATCGATGACCTTCGTGCCCGGGGCCTTGATCGCGAGCTCTTGGGCGAACCAATCGCGGGCGGCCTGATCACCGTGGGTCAGGATGAGGCTTCGCGGGGTCGCCTGAACGGCGAACTCGAGCAGTTCCTCGCGGTCGGCGTGACCGCTGAGTTCGAAGCGCTCGACGCGGGCCTTGACCTTGGCCTTCACGTTGGCGGTCTCGAACAGGAAGGTGTCGCCCGGCTTGGTCTGCAGCAGCTTGCCGCCCGGGGTGTCCTGGTCGCAGAAGCCAACGAATCCGATCGTGTTGCGGGCATGCCCGAGCAGGCCGGAGGCGAGGGTGTAGCTGGGCGTCTTCTCGACCAGCATGCCGGAGGAGATGATGTAGAGCGCGTTCTGCTGGGGATCCTCCCCGGGCTTGAGCACGCGGGGCAGGGGCTTGAGCTTCAGGTCCTTGACGACCTTGAGAGAGAAATTGACGTGCTTGGTCTTGCGCGCGATCTCGTCAAAGTACTCGGCGAGGGCCATGCCCAGTCCGGATGCGTAGATCGGGCAATCAACGACTTTGCCGAATTTCCGGCCATCATGGATGATCGACAGGATCTCCTGCATGCGCCCGAGGGCGAAGACCGGAATGAGGAAGGAGCCGCCGCGCTGAATGGTGTCGTTGATCGAGGTGACGAGCCGGCCGACCTCGCTGATGCGCTCCTTGCCGAGCGGACGCTCGGTGGTGCCGCGGGTCGTTTCCATCACGATCGTGTCGAAGTGCCCGGCCGGGAAACGCGCACCGGGCAGGGTGCGCTGGTTCTCAAAGAGGACGTCGCCAGTGAAGAAGATGGCGCGGTGCTTGTGATGGATCTCGAACGCGGCGGCACCGGCCACATGGCCGGCCGGGTGGAGAATGATCTCGATCTCGTCCTTCTTGCCCCGGAACTTCTTGGCGTGGCCGAAGGGCAGGCCGGTGAAGCGACGATTGATCCGGTCGATCTCCTCGTGGGTGAAAAGCGGATAGTCAGGGATGTTCTGCTCCTCCTTCTGGCGGAGCATGACGCTGGCCGAGTTGTGGAGCATGCGCTCGATCAACATCCGGCTGGACGTCGTCATGATCACGGTCGCCTCGGGGTGCTCCCGCATCGCGAGCGGCAGGCTCCCGATGTGGTCCAAGTGACAGTGGGTGACGATAATCAGGTCGAGCGAAACACCGCGGATCGCCGCGAGGTCCGGCGTTGCCCGCCGGCCGAGTTGCTTCGGGTTCAACCCGCAGTCCACGAGGATGTTAATGTCCCCGATTTGGACAAACAGCGAATTGGCTCCAATACCGCCATCGCGGTTCAGGTCGATTAACTTCATTAATGCAGAACAGCGGAAGGCAGACGGACGGCGGGAGCAAGCGTAACTTTCCCGCCACACCGGGAACGCGGGTGTCCGGACCGGCTAGGGCGGAGAGCCGTCCGCTGGAATCACCAGGCTGAAAACGGGCAGAATCACATGAATTCGCGCGCCAAACTCATCCTTGCCGTGAAACGAGCCCTGAGCCCGGGCGTCGGTGGCCGTCACGTGATAGCTATTGTAAGAGAACTGCTCGCCGGGCGCCAGACGCGGGGTCTCGCCGACAATCTTGTCGCCCTCGACGACCAGCCGCGTGCCGTCGTCGTGGTCGATCACCCACTTGCGCCCGAGCAGGGTGACCACGCGGTCCGAGCCGTTGAGCACCGTGATGAAGTAGACAAAGGCATGCGGCTTGTCGGGGGGCAGGCTCATGCCCCCGCGATGATAGACCAGTCGGTCGAGACGGGCGGTCAGGCCGGGCAGTTCGAGCGAAGGGTTGGGCACAGCCTTAGCACACGCGTTCCGGCCGTTGGCGCAAGCCCAGCGGTGCGCCTGTTCGGCCCAGCGGGCAGCGATCCCCCGTCAGGGAACAGGGGGCTTTTCTTTCCAGGTTTGCGCCGCTGACCTCTGACCTCTGACTTCTGACCTCTGATCCCTGGCCAGTGATCTCTCCACGTGAACCGAAGCTTGCCACCGTCGGACGGGGCGCGCACAAACGCGCGTTTATGGAAAAACTGGCCCTCTTATCGGTGAGTGACAAAAGCGGCCTCGTCGACTTTGCGACGGCGCTGGTGAAGCAATTCGGTTACCGCCTCCTGTCCACGGGCGGCACCGCCAAGCTGCTCGCCGAGAAGGGCCTGCCGGTCACCGAGGTAAGCCAACACACCGGCTTCCCGGAGATCATGGAAGGCCGCGTCAAGACGTTGCACCCCAAGATTCATGGCGGTCTGCTCTGCCGTCGGGACAAGGCCGATCACCTCGCGCAGGCGGCGAAGAATGACATCGCCCTGATCGATCTGGTGGTGGTGAACCTGTACCCGTTCGAGCAGACAGTGGCCAAGCCCCACGTCGAATTTGAAGAGGCGATCGAGAACATCGACATTGGCGGCCCCTCGATGCTGCGCAGCGCGGCCAAGAATCACGAGAGCGTGACCGTGGTCTGCGACCCGGCCGACTACGCGTCCGTGATCGCCGCCTTCGCCGCCCCCGCCGAGTTGGGCGCGCTCCGCCGACGGTTGGCGCTGAAGGTGTTTCAGCGCACGGGCGCCTATGACACGGCCATCGCGGCCTACCTGCAGTCCCAGGCCGACGGACCGGATCTCGCGGCGCTGAGCGGCTTCCCCGAGAAACTCTCCCTGTCGTACGGCAAAGCCCAGACGCTGCGCTACGGCGAGAATCCGCACCAGCAGGCCGCCCTCTACGGCACCTTCCACGAGCACTTCCAGCAGCTTCAGGGGAAGGAGCTCAGCTATAACAACATTCTCGATATCACCGCGGCCACCTACCTCATTGGCGAGTTTGAGCGCCCCACGGTGGCCATCCTCAAGCACACGAATCCTTGTGGCGTGGCCAGCGCCGATACGCTGGAGGAGGCCTGGGAGCAGGCCTTTGCGACGGACCGGCAGGCGCCGTTTGGCGGCATCATCATTGTCAACCAGACGTTGGGCGGCGGACTCGCGAAGACGATCGCCGAGATCTTCACCGAGGTCATCATCGCCCCGCGCTTCAGCGAGGAGGCGCTCGCGATTTTTGCCAAGAAGAAGAACCTGCGTCTGATGGTGGCCAAGGAGGGCATCGGCCCGGATTCGCTGCAGGAGGTCCGCTCGGTCATCGGCGGCGTATTGCTGCAGGACCGGGACAAGACGCTCGGCAATCCGCGGGACTTCAAGGTCGTGACCAAGCGTCAGCCCACCGCGGAGGAATGGGCCGGCATGCTCTTCGGCTGGAAGATCGGCAAGCACGTGAAGTCCAATTCGATCGTTTACTGCCGCGGCGAGCGCACCCTCGGCGTCGGGGCCGGCCAGATGGCGCGGGTCGACAGCTCCCGCATCGCGGTCTGGAAAGCCGGTGAGGCCGGGCTCGACCTCAAGGGCTCGGTGGTCGCGAGCGAAGCCCTGTTCCCCTTTGCCGATGGCCTGATCGCTGCGGCCGAGGCGGGTGCCACCTGCGCCATCCAGCCCGGCGGCTCGGTCCGGGACGAGGAGGTCATCAAGGCAGCCGACGAGCGCGGGATGGCCATGGTCTTCACCGGCATCCGTCATTTCAAACACTGAGCGAACCGCGGGTTGTCGGCGCGGTCAGTCCCTTCATCCCCTGATCCCATGAAACTCCCCGTCGCCCTGCTCGCGCTGGTCGTTCTCGCCCCAGGCTGCACCACCGTCCCGGAGACGGGCCGGCGCCAGCTGATGCTCGTTTCCCCGTCCGAGGAGGCCGGCATGGGGCTGGAGGCGTTTGCCCAGTTGAAGAAGTCGGAAAAGGTGTCGACCGATGACGACACCCGCGCGCGCATCCAGCGGATTGGCCGGCGGATCGCGCAGTCGGTGGGACGCGAGTTGCCCAATGCGCAATGGGAATTCGTGGTGTTCGAATCGGAGCAGCTCAACGCCTTCGCGCTGCCCGGCGGCAAGGTCGGGATCTACACCGGCCTGATCAAGCTGGCGGAGAACGATGACCAGCTCGCGGCGGTGATCGGACACGAGGTCGCGCACGTGACCTCGCGTCACGGCGCCGAGCGCACCTCCCAGAATTTCGCCGTGGCCGGCGTGGGCCTGCTGGCCGGGGTGGGCATGGACGCCAAGGACGTCGACCCCGCCAAGCGCAATGCGATCCTGGCGGCCTACGGGGTCGGGGCGACCGTTGGGCTCATGCTGCCGTATTCCCGTCTGCACGAATCCGAGGCTGACGCCGTGGGTCTGCGCTTCGCGGCCGGGGCGGGTTATGATCCGCGGGCGGCGGCGGCCTTCTGGCTCCGCATGGCAGCGGCCAACAAGGGGGGCGCGAGGCCCCCGGAGTTTCTTTCCACCCATCCGGCCGAGGCCACGCGGATCAAGGCCCTGCAGGAACTCGCGCCGCGCTACCTGCCGCTCTACGAAAGTGCCCGGGCGAAGTTTGAGGCCGAGCAGCCCTGAGCCGCAGAATTTAAGGCGTTTCGACTAGCGCGAAACCGGGGCATGGGTAAGGATGGGGGCATGTTCGACCCCGTTGAAAAGCTGAAGGAATTCATCCGCCATCCGAGCATCTCGACTGACTCGAAGGCCCAGGCCGGAATGAAGGGGGCTCAGGAGTTTGTCTCCGGCCTGCTGGGCTCGCTGGGCTTCAAGGTGGAGGTCGTGAAGACGGACCTGCACCCGATCATCCTCGCGGAACGGGGCTCCAATCCCGCCTGGCCCCATGTGATCATCTACGGGCACTATGATGTGCAGCCAGCCGATCCAGTCGCCCTTTGGCAGACCGCCCCGTTTGAGCCCGAGGTGCGCGGGAATCGGCTCTACGGACGCGGGGCCGCCGACAACAAGGGGCCACTGATGACCCACATCGCCGCCGTGGCCCGGCTGCTGGCGCGCCGACCGGATCTGCCTCTGCGCATCACCTTCATGATCGAGGGCGAGGAGGAGATGGGGAGCCCCAGCTTTCCCAAGTTCCTCACCGCCTACCGGGACCGCCTCAAGCAGGCGGACTTCGTGTTCCTCTCGGACACCGGCATCCCCACGGAGGACCAGATCGTGATCACCTGCGGCCTGCGCGGACTCGTGCTGTGCGACGTGGAGGTCACGGGCTCCAAGAGCGACCTCCACTCCGGCCTGCATGGCGGCGTGCTGCGGAACCCGATCCAGGCCATCGCCGAGCTCTGTGCCTCCCTGCACACGCCGGACGGGCGGGTCAATGTGCCGGGCTTCTACGACGACGTGCTGGATGTCGAGCCGTGGGAACGCGAGCAGCTCGCGAAGCTCGGCGGCAATGCGGACAAGTACCGCGAATTTCTTGGCATCAAGGCCTTTCACACGGCGCCCGGCTTCACGCCGTTCGAAGCGATCCGTTTTCAGCCCACGCTGGAGTTCAATGGGATCGGTGGCGGCTATCAGGGGGAGGGGACCAAGACGGTCATCCCGAGCAAGGCCTTCGTGAAGATCAGCTGCCGCCTGGTGCCCAACCAGACTCCGGCCAAGATCCGCGAGCTGCTGTATCGGACCATCCGCGAGCGCATGCCCGCGGACGTGAACTACCGCATCATCGACCAGCATGAAGGGACGCCCTACATCGTCGTCCCGCCGCACCGGTCGAACACGCCCAAGGACCAGTCGCCCGTGCTGGCCCGCGCCTTCGATGCGGCGGACTCGGCCATTGCGGACGTCTTCGGCAAGGCGCCGTTGTACCTGCGCGAAGGCGGCAGCGTGCCGATCATCGCGGACATCAAGCGCGAGCTCGGGCTCGACTCGGTGATGATGGGGCTCTTTCTGCCGGAGGATAATCTGCACGCGCCCAACGAGAGCTTCCACCTCGGCGTGATGGAGAAGGGGATGAAGGCGTCGGAGCTCATCCTCGAGCGCCTCGCGGGCGGGTGAGTCTGGGAGCGCGGGCCGCCGGCCTGATCAGGTGCAGCCTTCCGGATTGGCCACGAAGAACACAAACAGTCGTTCGCGGAATGAATGTCCCGTTGCGCTGATAAGCGCGCGGACGGCCCTCGACTGACCGACAGCGAGGTTTCGTGGCCTTCGCGGCTACCTGCCTGAGCCTGTTTCCGCGGTCTCTGCGTGTTCCGCGGGCAGCCTCTCTCCGGAGCGAGCGGACACAAAAAAGCCCCGGATCGCTCCGGGGCTTTTCGCTTAAAGAGAGGACGATCGCTTACTTCTTCAGAATCACGATATCGACGCGGCGATCCTTGCCCATCTGCTCGTCGGAGGCGTTCTCGACGGAATCGAGGTCGCCCTTGGAGAGGGTCTCAAGGCGGGCGGCGGTGACCCCGAGTGTCTCGAGGTACTGACGGGCGGCGGCGGCACGGCGGTCGCCGAGGCCGAGGTTGTACTCGGCCGTGCCACGCCAGTCGCAATGACCTTCGAGGAGGATGCGGTGCTGAGGATTCTTGGAGAGGTAGTCCTGAGCGGCCTGGAGCTTGGCGCGCTCGCCCGCGCGGATGCCCGACTGGTCGAACTCGAAGTAAACCGGCTGGAGGAGACCACGGATCGTGTTCTCGTCCTCGATCACGCCATCACCGCGGGCGATGAGGCCGGAAGCGGACGGGTCGGTGAGGCCGAGCATGCCGGCATCAACCGAGCTGGGATTCAGACCGCCACCCGCGCCAGGCCCGAGGACCGTGGAGCTCGGGTCCGGGCGGACCGGCTTCTTGGTGCAGCCGGTGAGCGCGAGCACGGTGCTAACGAGGGCGAGGGAGAGCTTCTTCGAGAGGAGATTCATTGGACGGATGGAACGCAGTGGTTTGACCTTATTGAGTAATCAAATTGGGTCGGCAAGTCATTTAACTCCACGTGCCGACCGCAAAACAGCCTCCTTGTTTCCTCTTCGACAACGGTTCACTCCGTCCGGAAGCCACGCGGAGCCTGCGGACCGTCGCGGCCGCTCTGGCGGAACGGATCGGAACCACCGTCCATCCGGTGTCCCTGCTGCATTCCAGCGGCATCGATCCCGCGGCGCTGGACGGGCGCCCGGCGGAGCTGCTGGAGCCGGCGCTCGATCGTTTTTTGGCGGACGGCGGGCGCGAGGCCGTCCTCGTTCCCCTGTTCTTCGGGCCCAGTGCCGCCCTGACCGAGTACGTGCCGGAGCGCTTGCGCGCGATCCAAGCCCGACACCCGCACGCCCGCCTCAGCCCGGCGGGGTGGCTGGTCCAGGCGGAGGAGCCGAACGACACCCGGATTGCCCGGGCCCTGGCGGACCAGATTCGCGCCCTGCAGGCCGAGACCGGCCTCGGACGCGTGCCCGTACTGCTGGTGGATCATGGCACACC
>CAYZCV010000081.1:0-15473 GCA_964476965.1 uncultured Opitutus sp.
GCTCAAGTTTGGCGCGAGCCATTCGACCGGAATAAAAAGTATCCGATAAATAGATACGCGTATTCAGAGGGTAAACACAGGGAAAAGGGGCACGGATTCAGCCGGCGGGGCGGAGGGGTGTACGCCGGCCGGAAAAGCGCCGAAATTCCTTCCGGGGGTGGCGGGGCGCGACCCGACGAGCCCCAATTTTGGTCCGGGAGCGCCCCGAAGCGTGCCAGTTGGGGCCCGCACCGGGCTCTGCCGGACAGGTTGGCGGGGAAAGAAGGCGCCTGGCAGGGCAGGGAAGAGGGGCGGGGACCGCGGTTGGAGCCCGGCCGGAGCCGGCGGCGGCTTTCGGGCCCGGGCCGCGGACGTATATCATATAGAACGGACTAAACTCCGCCCCCCCGGCGCCGATAAGGAAGGCGGGCCCGTGCGCCCCTTCTCTTTTTGCATGGCTACAGGACTCCAACTCTCAGGTCTCGCCTCCGGTTTTGACTGGAAGTCGTTCGTCGACTCCATGATGGAGATCGAGCGCGCCCCGATCACCCGTCTTGAGTCGGAAAAGACGAAGAATTCGTCCCAAGTCACCCAGCTGACGACGCTCGGGGGGCGCTTGACCGCCCTGCAAACCGCCTCGGAGGCCCTGCAGGCCGAGGGACTGTTCACCAAGCGATCAGTAACCGGTTCTGCCACAGGAAGTAGCGCTTCGGCTGCCACGGGGACCGTTGCAGGGAGCTACGCCTTTAATGTCACCCAGCTGGCTGAGGCGGCCCGCCTCCAGGGGGGATCCGGCTTGTCGGCCAATCTGGCGACCACGGCGGATGTCTCGTCCCTGACCCTCGCCAATCTGCCCCTGGCCTCGCCGGTGTCGGCCGGCACCTTCACCGTCAACGGCAAGACCGTGACGGTGGAGACGACCGATTCGCTCGAGGATGTGTTTGATGCCATCAGCACGGCGACGTCGGGCGCGGTGACGGCTGCCTACAATCCGGCGACCGACCAGGTCGAACTGGCCGGGTCGAGCGAGATCATTCTCGGGGCGGCCAACGACACCAGCAACTTTCTGCGGGCGATGAAGCTCGTGAACAACGGAACGTCCTCGGTCTCGAGCAGCGCTTCGCTCGCGACCCTCAAACTGACTTCGCCGCTCAACGCGGCCAACCTCGGGTCCGCCGTGACGGCGGTCGACAGCGGCGGTGCGGGCAGCTTCTCGATCAACGGCGTCAGCATCAGCTATGATGTCGATACCGACTCGCTCAGCACGCTGATCAAGCGCATCAACCAGTCGGAGGCCGGCGTTACGGCCGCCTATGATACGGTGCTGGACCGCATGACGCTGACCAACCGGTCCACGGGCGATCTCGGCCTGACCGTCTCGGAGTCCGCTGGCGGTATCCTGGGCGCGCTGGGCCTCACGACCGGCGCCACGCTGGTGCGGGGAGAGAACGCCGAGTTCACGTTGAACGGGGGCTCCGTGCTCACCAGCACCAGCAACACGCTCGATGCGACGGCGCACGGTGTGACCGGCCTCAGTCTTACGGCGGGCGCCACTGGCACGCAGACGCTGGCGGTGGGCGTTGATACGAGCGTGATGCGCGAGAAGATCGACGCCTTCATTTCCGCCTTCAACGGCGTGCAGACGTTCCTCGAGAGCTCCACCCGCGTGACGACCGACAGCAAGGGCAAGGTCACGGCGGGCACGCTGGCCTCGAATCGGGAGATCCAGTCATGGGGCAGCAAGCTGCGCTCCCTCGCCTTTGCGGCGGTCCCGGGCCTCGACGGCTCGATCGCCCGGCTCGAAAGCCTGGGGATTGATTTCAAGAGTGGCACCAGCGAACTGCAGGTGAAGGACGGTGCCAAGCTGACCGCCGCGCTCACGGACCGCCCGGACGACGTCGAGGAATTCTTCACGGTCGCCAGCAGCGGCCTGGCCGACATCATCGCTGACTACAGCGAGAGCGTAGGTGAGCTGAACACCAACCAGCAGAAGGTGCTCAACAAGGCCAACACCAGTATCGACGACCAGATTGCCGCCATCGAGCGCCGGCTGGTGCAGCAGCGCGAACTGATGGAGTCCGCCTTCATCGCGATGGAGTCCGCCCAGTCGAGATTGCAATCCCAGTCGAGCGCGCTGACCAATGCGTTCTCCAGCAGCTCCTGAGCATGAACACGCGTCGTCGCCTCCGTTTTTCCCTCGCCGCCCTGCTCGCTCTGCTGACTGCCTCAGGCTGCATGACCACCGGGGTTCGGGTCGACGGCATCGAGCCGCCGCCCTTTGTCCCGGTCAATCACACCGGAGTCGACCGGCTGCCCGAGGAGGTGCGCCGGGTCGTGATGCTGCCCGCCAGCGGCGGCACGGACGCCCTGGATGCCGTTCTGGTGGCCGCCCTGCAGCGGCGCAACCGCTTCGAGGTCGTTGCCCTGAGCCGGGTTGAGAGCATGAAACGCTTCCGTCGCGAGGAATTTTCCTCCGCGTCCGCGTTGCCGCCCGGTTTCCTGGAGACGATTCGCCGCGAATGGGCGGCCGATGCCGTGCTGTTTGTGGACATCACGACGGAGCGGACGATGCGACCACTCGCCCTCGGGCTGCGGGCCAAGCTGGCCTCGGTCGAGGATGTCCGCCTCCTCTGGACCTTCGACAACGTGTTTTCCCTGGCCGAGCCCTCGGTGGCCGCCGCCGCCCGCCGCCATTATCTTGCAGGAGAGGGCGCGAGCGAGATCGCGGACCGCAGCGCGGCCGTTTTCCAGTCGCCGCGGCGGTTTGCCGCCTACGCGGCCGATGCCACCTTTGCCACACTTCCGCCCCGGTAAGGCTAAAGTTATCCGGCGGCGCGACGATACTAACTCACTTAACCCACGGCGTTCCCTGTGCAAAAGACCATCAGCGGCTGACCGTAACTGAAACCGAAACGCCAATGATCTCATCCACGTCTCCGTCCGACAAGTCCGCCCGCACCGATGCCCTCGGCGCGGCCGGGCAGCAGCCGGCGCGCTCGCGGGCGCCCCGTTCCGATCATCTTTCGACCGACAGCGCCCGGGTTCTCCATCAGGCGCTGGCTGGTCAGCCGGAAATCCGCTCCGAGGTGGTCGAGCGCGCCCGTGCGCTGGCCGCCGACCCGTCCTATCCGCCGCCCGAAGTCATCCGCCGCGTCGGTGAGATGATCCTGGCCGCCCCCGACCTCAGCGAAGACGGATCCTGAGCGCGCCCATGCTCGCCCAAGCCTACGCCCGGACTTACCGGTCGAACGCGGTCCTGACCGCGAGCCCCGGTCAGCTGGTCCTGATGATGTACGATGGCGTGCTCAAGTCGCTCGCGCTGGCGCGGGACGCCTTTGAGCAGCCCCCGGAAAACATGCAGCGCATCGAGCTGATCAACCGGCACCTGCTCAAGGCCCAGAGTATCCTCTCGGAGCTCCAGGGAACCTTGAACTTTGATGCCGGCGGGGAGATCGCGCGGACCCTCCACCGTCTTTACGACTATCACAATCGCCGCCTCTTCGAGGCCAATCTCAAGAAGCAGGTCGGCCCGGTGATCGAGGTCGAGCGGCTCGTCCGCGAACTGCGCGACGGCTGGGCCGAGATGTTGTCCAAGAGCGACGGTTCCCTGCCGTCGTCGTCCGCGTCGGCCTCCTCGCTCGCCACCGTTTCCTGATTATGGCCGGTTCGGCACAGACGATCGACCGGTTACTCTCTGCGCTCGAGGACCTCGTCAAGGGCGAGCGCAGCGCGCTGCTGGCTCGTGACTACGGCAATGCCGTAGCTCTGCAGGAGCGCGCCGATCCGGTGGTGGCCCGCCTGGTCGAACTGGCGCCCGGTGCCTCCGTGGAAGCGCGCTCACGCGCTCATGCCCTGGTCGCCCGACGCGAGGAGCACGGTCGCTGGTTGCAGGAAGCTTTGGCGGAGGCGCGCAGCGAACTCGACCGCATGGCCGAGGGGCGGCGCGTCGTGGCGCGCATCGCGCCTGTGTACGGACGTGCGGCCGTGGCCGGAGCGTCGCGCTTTTCCAGCGAGGCTTGAGCGGATCTGAGAGGTCGGGCCAGGCGGGTGGATTGGACCCGATGGGACGGATAGGACGAATGGGACGGATGGGACGGATGGGACCTCTATCAGGCCCATCGGTAGGAAGCCCGACTTCGGTTTTCCGGCTGACCCGTCGGGCCGACTCAGGCGCTGACGGCGAGCGGAGCGAGTTCCTCGCTGTGCTCGCTCTGGCCGATCGAAACGACCGCCGGCGGACCGGAGAGCCAGGCGGAGGCGACCATGCCGGCTTCCGCGCGCCAGTTGGTGCGCGGTTTGGAGTACACGGCAATGACGTTGTTTTGCTCGCTGCCGACCCAATTGAGATTGGCCTTCAGGCAGATCGAACCGTCCGCGAGGGTGAAGCTTTGCAGCAGGATGTGCCCCTTGAGTTCGGAGCGGCCAGCCTCATTGCGCTCCGTGAGCATCATGCGGGCGAGGCCCTGCTGGTAGTTGACCATGCGGGAGACCTCCCAGGTACCGCCACCCGCCATGCCGGCTTCGGCGACGAGCGCATGTTCGGTGTCTGAGAGGAAAGAGAGGAGACGCATGGTAAAAGGGATGAGGCACACGGCCTCAGGGAGAGGAATCGGATGGATTGGCGCCGACTTGAGCGAAAAAACGCCGGGTGCCGCCGCATTCGCTTAAATCAATGGATAACAGCGAATTGAGATCAGATTGTTTTGGCGGCCATCGCAGCCGATCTGCGGCACCTTGCCCGACGCCGACGCCAGGCGGGGGCGAGGGACGAAGAGTTTCGTCCGGCGGGGAACATTTGTTTGAACCGGGCGCGGACCTGCGTCTAGGGTGTCCCTCCCAAGCTTCCGCCTCGTCGGGCGCGCCGTACTCCCCATGTCCCTAGAGAAAATCCTGATCATCGAAGACGAGACGGTTGTCCGCACCCTGCTGCAGACCATTTTCCAGCGACACAAGTGTGCGGTTCAGGCGGTGGGTACGCTGGCCGAGGCGAGCGCGCTGCTGCAGAAGGAGTCCTTTGACCTGCTCATGCTGGACATCCGTCTGCCGGACGGCAACGGGCAGAAGTTTCTTGAGCAGATTGCGGCGATGCCCGAGCACCCGCTGGTGGTGATGGTCACCGGCTATGGCACGATCGAGTCCGCCGTCGCCTGCATGCGGGCGGGTGCCTTTGACTACGTGCTGAAGCCGTTTTCGCCGAGCCAGATCGACATCATTTTGCGCAAGGCCCAGTCCTACCGGCAGCTGATCAGCGTCAACCGGCTGCTGAGCGATGACCAGGGTGATGAGGAAGGTGCGCTGGTCGGCCGCAGCCCGGCGATGGTGCGTCTGCGGCAACTGATCGAGCGCGTGGCCCCCACCGACGCGACGGTCCTCGTCACCGGCGAGAGCGGCACGGGCAAGGAAATGATTGCGCGCGAATTCTACCGCCGCAGCCCCCGTCGCAGCCAGCCCTTCATCAAGGTGAATTGTGCGGCCGTCTCGCAGACCCTGATCGAGAGCGAGTTTTTCGGCCACGAGCGGGGCGCGTTCACCGGCGCGACGGAGCGCCGCGAGGGCCGCTTTGAATTGGCGAACCAGGGCACGCTGCTGCTCGACGAGGTCAGCGAGATTCCCCCCAGCCTGCAGGCCAAGCTGCTCCGCGTGCTGCAGGAGCGCGAGTTCGAGCGCGTCGGTGGCAATCGGACGATCAAGGTCAACGTGCGCATCATCGCGACGTCGAACCGCGATCTGCTGAGCTACGTGGAGAAAGGCGACTTTCGGCAGGACCTCTATTACCGCCTCAACGTGTTTCCGGTGCATGTGCCGGCGCTGCGTGAGCGGGCGGACGACGTCCTGCTCCTGGCGGACCACTTCCTGCGGCGCTTCTCCCGCAAGCATGGCATCAAGGTCGCGGGCTTCTCCGAGTCGGCGCGGCGGGCGATGATGGCCTACCGCTGGCCCGGCAATGTGCGCGAGCTGCAGAACACGATTGAGCGGGCGGTCATTCTCACGGAGACCGGGCGGGTGGTCACCGCTCCGACGCTGGGCCTCCCCGGCGATCTCTCTTTTGTCGAGGACGAGCCGGCCTCGCCGGATCCCGGCTTTGATTCGTACGGCGAGGAAGCCCTGGTGGCGGGCGGTCCGGGCCGGTCGACGGAGGCGTCCTCTCCGGCCGTTTCCAATGGCCAGGGCGTGATCAAGCTCGACGAGCTGGAGAAGCAGGCGATCCGCGCGGCGCTGCGCCAGACGGCGGGAAACCGCACGCAGGCTGCGACCGCGCTTGGCATCAGCATTCGGACGCTGCGCAACAAGCTGCAGGAGTACCGCGATGCCGGCGATCCCGTGGACGCGGATCTCGAATCGGCCGAGTAGGCCGCCTGACGGGAGTAAAGTTTCGGCGGCCGGATCCGATGGATCCGCTGATCGAAGGCAACGGGCAGCCGCCCGGGGATGAGTAGTTTTGCCGTCGGCGCCTGGGCGCGCGACGGGGCGGCATATTTTCCAAACGGAACCTAAATCCGAGGATGATTGCGCCGATATTGCCTTCACACCCCCTCAAGCTCCCAACGAACATGCCCGCCACCGAGGAAATCACCGAAGCGCTGGTCCGCGAGAACATCAATCGCGCGATCACCGACGTTTTCAAAACCATGCTCGGGCAGACCGCCGTGCTGGAAGCCGCCAACGACCACGCTGCCGATCAGCCGTGGCCCCCCCTGCTCCGGCCGGGTGAGGAAGCGAAGCCCCACGTCGTGGGGACCGTCGGCTTCATTGGCGATGCCAATGGCCTCATCTATCTCTACCTCGACCTGGTGTTTGCCCGGAAGATCACCTGCGGCCTGCTGGGCATGACGCCGGAAGAGCTCGAGGAAGCCGGCGACGAGGTCATCAACGACGCCATCGGCGAGCTCACCAACATGTCGGTGGGCAGCTTCAAGAACGGGCTCTGCGATGCAGGCTATCCCTGCAAGCTCACGATCCCGTCCATCCTGCGCGGCAGCAACTTCTGCATCGAGCCGATCAGCTCCGCGACCCGCCAGATCTACCACTTCAATTGCGGCGGCCACCGAGTCGTTGCGGACATCCTCATGAAGGTTGGGGAATAAATCGAATCACCATGCGCTACAAGATTCTCACCGTAGACGACTCCAAGACTGTCCGCATCATCGTGCGGAAGGCCTTCAAGACTTTCGACTGCGAGATCCTCGAGGCCGGCAACGGCGTGGAGGGCCTGGCGGTCGCCGCCAAGGAAACCCCTGACCTCATTCTCCTCGACGTCACGATGCCCGTCATGGACGGCGTCGAAATGCTGACCAAGCTCAAGGCCGATCCCGCGCTGAAGGCGATCCCGGTCATGATGCTCACGGCGGAAGGCGGTCGCGACCACGTGCTCAAGATCGCGAAGATCGGCGTGCGTGACTACCTCGTGAAGCCCTTCAAGGAGGAGGTCCTCATCGAGAAGGCGGGCCGGGTCATCGACCTCAAGCCGCTTTCCGACACGCCCTCGAAGGCCAAGTCGATTTTCGATCCGGCCGATATCCTCGTCGTCGAGGACAAGCCCGCGATCATCCAGCAGATCGCCGAAGGCCTGAAGCACACCCCGTGGAAAATCCGCGGCGTGAGCACCCAGGGCGAGGCGATCGACGCCTGCACCAAGAATCCGCCCGACCTCATCGTGGTCAGCCTCTCGCTGCCCGAGGAGGCCGCCTTCACCCTCTTCCGCCTCATCCGCACGAATGTGAAGACGAAGTACACGCCGGTCTTTGCCCTCGTGGTCAAGACCGAGGTCGCCCAGCAGCAGCAGGCGCAGACCGTGGGCTTTACCGCGATCATCACCAAGCCGATCGAGATCGGGGAGCTCGAGACCAAGATGGCCAAGGCCATGAATCTCGACACCTCGCAGCGTTACTACGCCAACGAGAGCGACAGCCTGATCATGCGCCTGCCCGAGAACTGCTCCCCCGCGGTGCTCGCTGAGGTCGCGACCTACCTGAAGCCAAAGTTCTCCGATGCGGTGGACGCCGGCCACAACAAGGTCGTGATCGACATTCACCAGGTGAAGTCGCTGCACATGGGCATCATCAAGCTGCTCTTCCAGGCGATGCAGACCTGCCGCGAGTTGGGCATGCAATTCGCCCTGGTCGCGAACCCGCAGATCATCACGGAGTGCAAGGGCTTCGAGGACACCCGCGGCTGGACCTTCTACGACTCGCTCGACGAGGCGAAGGCCAATCTCGGCAAGGCCCCGGCGCCCGCCATGGCCACGGCCTGATCCCAACCTGCCGCTTCGCGCAAGCCCGGTCCGCCTCGTGCGGCCCGGGCTTTCCTTTTGGGGGAATGGCGGCGGCCGCACGGGAAAGTCCCATGGACGACCTGAGCATAACTGCTCAGCAGCGCGTGCTTCAGCGAAACGGGCCGGTGACGTTGTAACGGAGGCCCTGGGTACGTCCGCCTTTCTCCCTCTGTGAAATTGTCTTCCCTCCTGAATTCCCGCGTTCTGATTCTCCTGCCTCTGGCCGGCTTGGTTGAGGCCACGGCGGCCGAGACCCCCCAGCTAACGGCGGCTTCCCCCGGCGGGGAACTCGCGACATCCCTGGGCGTCACGGCCATCGGAGGTGGAGCGCTGGCGCTCCTTCTCCTGCTCGCAGCCGTCCGCAGTTACGCGAAGAAGGGCATGCAGAGCTGGACTGTGGCCCGGCGTCTCGCGTTCGGGTTCGCCGCCATCCTGGTGGTGCTGGCCGGCCTGGCGGTGGAGAGTTACGTGAGCATGCATTCGGCGCTGGTCGACTTTCAACGTTACCGCGCCGACGCGACCCACACCAATCTTGCGTCGGAGATCCAGATCGAGGTTCTGGAGATGGAAGCCGCCGCCACCGCCCTCGCGCAGACGCGCCGGCGGGACACGGTGGAACGCTATGCCAAACACCGTGATCGTGTGTTGGTGCTGCTCAATGAGGAGGCCGACGCCATCGAGGAGCCGGACCTGATTCGCCGGATTAACGAGATCGTGGCGGAGGTTCAGGAATACGATCGACTGCAGATCGAACTGCAGGCCGCCGTCGATGCGCGCGATGAGGCGGCGGTGGCCGCCCTCGGCGACCGGATTTCCACGTTCGGCGAGACGATCGACCACCATGTGGGGGCGATCAAAGCGGAGTTCCTGGCGCAGCAGGACCAGGACGGACCTCGTCTGGCGGCAGAGCTGGTCCACACCCAGTCCGTGGTGATCTGGCTCGGCGTCGCCGCGGTGGCGCTGGGGATTGGCCTGGCCGTTATCATCTCGGGCAGCATCGGCGGACCCCTCCGGGTCCTGGCCGACGCGCTCGGCGCGGGTGGCCAGCAGACGGCCGCCGCCGCCGGGCAGGTCTCGGCCTCCAGCCAGTCACTGGCCCAGGGCGCCAGCGAGCAGGCAGCCTCCCTCGAGGAGACCTCCGCTTCGCTGGAGGAGCTGGCCTCGATGACGAGGCGCAATGCCGACAGTTCCCAGGGCGCCCAGCTGGCCGCCTCCGAGACGCGCGCAGCGGCGGTCAGCGGCTCGACCCAGATGACCGCGATGCAGTCCGCCATGGAGCGGATCAATCGGGCGTCGCAGGATATCACCAAGGTCCTCAAGACGATCGATGAAATTGCCTTTCAGACCAACATCCTCGCGCTCAACGCCGCGGTCGAGGCCGCCCGCGCCGGCGAGCACGGGGCCGGCTTCGCCGTGGTGGCGGAAGAGGTCCGCGCGCTCGCCCAACGGGCCGCCGGGGCCGCGCGCGAGACGGCGGGCATGATCGAGCGTTCCGTCGGCGAGAGCCGGCAGGGCATGGAGATCAGCGCCAGCGTGGCCGGAAGCTTTGACAGCATCCGGAGCCGCGTGGAGAAGCTCGATCAGCTCGTGGGCGAGATTGCCTCGGCTTCCGCCGAGCAGAACAAGGGGATCGAGCAGATCACCCAAGCGGTCGCCCAGATGGACCAAGTCACGCAGGCCAATGCCGGGAGTGCCGAGGAAACGGCCGCCGCGGCGGAGGAACTCAATGCGCAGGCCGTCATGCTCAAGGACGCGGTGTCCCAGCTCCAGGCTCTCGTGGGCGGCACCCCCGCAGCCGACCGGTCCCGCCGCGGCAGCGGCCGGGCGCCTGCACGCTCGCCCGAACCGGCGTTCGCTTCGGTTTGATGCCCCAACGGCGAAGCGCCGCAGCCGCTCCGCACGGGTGGCGGGCGCGGCGCTGGGTCGAGTCCGAGGAAGGGGCGACGGACCGGCAGGAAGAATGTTGAGTCGGCGGGTGATGGGTCCGCGGCCGGTGGCGAGGCGTTCGGCCGTCGACGCCGAGGACCGTCTCACTGAACCGTGCCGGGCCCTGCGTGGATCGGCGGGCCACGGACGGAATCAGTCCAGCGCAGGCGCCAATTTGGCGAAGCTGCGCTGGGCGCGCTCAATGGCCAGCTGCAGGCCGGTCGCATTGGTGCCGGCCTTCGCATAACTTTCCAGGGAGGGCTCCCAATAGAGGCTCTCTCCGGGGAGACCGCAGCCGAGGAACTCGGTCGCGCCGGCGGCAAGGTTGAGCAGGTGGGAAAGGGGCAGGTGCTTGCCGGCGGGACGATAGTGGTCGCCGATCGCCTTGATGGCCTCGTCCGGAAAATTCCACGCGGCGAGAATGACTTGGGCGGTTTCGAGATTGCTCAGGCCGAAACGCTCGGTTTCCCACGCATCGACCGCCGGATCCGTGAGTGGGTTGAATGGCCGGTCGGCCGGAAGGGTCCGCGCCAGTCGATCAAGTGCGAGGCGCCCGAGCGGGCGCAGCAGTCCGATCACGTAGCAGGTGGGGGCGTCTTCCTCCACGCGGCGGGCGAGCTCCTCCATGATGAGGGCGGTCATCAGCGAGTGCTCACGGAAGCGGCGGCTGGTCACGTCGTAGAGTGGGAGGCCGTCAAGATTGGCCGGGGCGATCGCGGCGATGCCGACGAGGCGATGGACTTCGCGCAGGCCGATGCGGCTGACGGCCTCCTCGATCGTGGAGGCGGGCTCCGCGCCGGCGAACTGCGCGCTGTTGGCCATCTTCAGGATCCGGGTGACCAGGGCACTGTCCCGCCGCAGCAGGGCGGTGACGTCATCGACTGAAGGGAAGAACCGGCGCAGCAGCCGATTGAGCTCGGCCAGGATTCGCGGCGCCGCGGAGAAGCCCTCGACGAGGGCGGGAAGACTTTCCCGGGACGGAGGGGAAGCGATCATGACGAAGGGGTTCCGACTTGGTAAAACCGTTCCGCGTCAGTGAGGCGTGTAGGTCACACGCGCGTAGAGTGGGGTGGTGGCCGCCATGCCTTGGGAGACATGCTTGGGAATTTCGCCGGGACAAACGACCGTGACCCGTGCCGGGGCCGGGGCCGCCGCCGGAGAGGCGGGAAACGAAGACGCCCCGGCGGAAGCCGGAGCGTTGGCTGACGGGGACAGGCCCATGGGAGTGATCCCGGACCCGATCAGGCGGCTTGGACGATGGCGGCGACGGTCTCGGGAGCGACGACGCGGTCGATGTCGAGCAGGGTCTTCACCTGGCCCTTTACCTTGGCCATGCCGAGGAGGTAGGTGGTGTCGACGCGGGCACCGAATTCCGGCGTGGGCTCGATCTCCTCCTTGGTGAGGGTGACGACCTCCTCGACGCTGTCGACGACGAGGCCCATCTGCACGGTCTGGTCGGTGGGCAGCTTGACCTGGACGACCACGATGCAGGTGCGCTCGGCGACCTCGGCCTTGAGGCCGAACTTGGCGCGGAGGTCGACCACGGGAATGACGCGGCCGCGGAGATTGATGACGCCCTTGACGAAGCTGGGCATCTGCGGAACCGGAGTGATTTTCTGCAGCCGGATGATTTCGCGGACCTTGAGGACGGCGATGCCGTAGGCCTCGTTCTCGAGGACGACCGTGAGGTACTTGCCGGCGATGGAGGGCGAGGCGGGGGCGATGGCGGTAGCGGTGGCGGACATGGAAGTGGGTTTCAGGGATGTGAGTGCAGACGACTTAGAGGTTACTTCGGCCCAGAAGAGGCTGAGTTTAGGCGTAACTTTACTCAGTTCTTGGTCTCAACATCAGCGAAGCTGAGGTCGCTGACCGGGGCCTTGATGGCGGAGCGGGCGGGGGCGGCTGGCTTGGCCGCGCGGGGGGCGGACGGGGCGGACGTCGGCGTCGGGGCGCGGGTTGAGCCGCCCTGACCACCGACCAGTCGCTGCAGGCCGGCGACCGCGTCGAGCAGGGTGGAGGCCTGCGAGTTGAGCTCGGCCGCGGCGGCGGCGGTCTCCTCGGCGTTGCTCGCGTTGGACTGCGTGACCTTGTCCATCTGGCCGACGGCCGTGTTCACCTGGCCGATGCCCTGGTTCTGCTCCTGCGAAGCCTGAGCAATCTCCGCGACGAAGGCATCAACCTGGCGGGCCTTCTCGACGATCTCGGCGAGGGACTGGGCGACGCTGCCGGAGATGGCCACGCCCTGCTCGCTCTTGCGGATGGCGTCCTCGATCTTGCCGGCGGTCTCCTTGGCGGCCTGGGCCGAGCGCTGCGCGAGGGCGCGGACCTCCTCGGCGACGACGGCGAAGCCGGCGCCGGCCTCGCCGGCGCGGGCGGCCTCGACCGCCGCGTTCAGCGCGAGAATGTTGGTCTGGAAGGCGATCTCGTCGATGGTCTTGATGATCTTGGCGATGTCGTCGGACGACGACTTGATCGCGGCCATCGCATCGGTCATTTCCTTCATGCGACCGGAGCCGGCATCGGCGGATGCGCGTGTCTGGTTCGAGAGATCCTTGGCCTGCTGCGCGCTCTCGGCGTTGCGCTTGGTCATGGAGGACATCTCCTCGAGGCTGGCGCTGGTTTCCTCGAGGCTGGCCGCCTGTTCGCTCGAGCCCTCAGCGAGGGCCTGGCTGGCGGAGGAGACCTGGCTGGCAGCGGCGGAAACCTGATGGGAGCTTTCCCCGAGGACACGGGTGGCCTGATTCAGGGCCTGATTGGTGCCGCGGATGATGATGAAGCCGATGACGCCCGCCAGGGCGAGGGCAACGCCCATGCCGATGAGGAGAAACTGCCGCGACTGGGAGATGGCGGCCGTGATGTTGGCGCCGGCGGCCACGCTGGTCTCCTCGTTGTAGTCGACGAGGTTCTTCAGGGTCTTTTCATAGTTCGAGAAGAGTTCTGACAGGGTGATGGTGTACTCGAGGAAGGCGTCGTCCTTCTTCCCCTCCTTGCTTAGGGTCAGGACCTGGCCGCGGGACTGATTGAAGGCCTCCCGGGCCTTGGTCAGCGCGGCGAGCAGCTCGATCTCGCGGGGCGTCGTGGCCTTGGCCTCATAGGCTGCCACCAGCTTCGCATTGCTGTCGGCTGAGGTGGCGATGCCCTTCTCGAGGCTGGCCAGGTGCTCCGCCTCGGTCGCGAGGATGTGCTCGCTGACCATGGCGTAGGAGCGCATCATGTTGGACTGGATCTGGCCCATGGTTGCGACCGCCGGCAGGTTTTTGCCGACCACGCCATCGGCTTCTCCGCCGATCAGGCTCAGTCGGGTGAACGAGATGACGCTCATGGCGACCATGGCGGCCAGGACGGCCGTGTAGCCTGCAATGATGCGCTTTGCGATGGTCCAGTTTTTCATAGGTGAAACGATAAGAGAAGAGATGTTGCGCGTAGGCGTGGGTTGATTGCAGGAAGGATCGGCGGGCCTCCCGGCAACTTTAGGTATTTCCCGGACCCGAGGAGTGAATTGATGCATCCTAAGCGGATTACTTGGGTAAACCTCCCTAGCGATCCGTCGGCGGAACCCTGAAAAAGGTAAACTCCCGCCGCGGTGTGCCGTAGATAGGGCAAGAAACTCAACCACCCCGGTCATGCCCATTCCCTCGGAATCCTTTCAAGCGTTGGACGACACCATCAGCCGCCTCGCGGCCGAATCCATTCTCGCCCAGCCGGGGCGTGACGAGGGCCTGGTGCCCTCGTACAGTCTGCTCGGAGATCTCCGCGAATTGTGCTCCATCGAGCCGGTGCTGCGCGAGCCCATCGCCGTCCTCCACGCCGAACTGGAGCGCTGCCTCGACACCGCCAAGCCCTTTGACGAGCCGCTGTTGGCCAAGCTTCACCAGCTGATCAGCTGGTTGCCGGTGGCCGTGACGGCCATCCGCTCGGGTCAACCCGTCCCCGTTTACGGCCAGGCCGCTCCGGCCGATGCGGCCGCCTCCGCGGAACACGGCGCGGTCGCGGGTGATGTGATGCTCGATCTCAATCTCGGCGAGAATCAGGAGCTGCTGTCCGAGTTTCACGGCGAGGCCGTGGATCACCTCCAGCAGATCGAGGCGGCGCTGCTCGCCCTTGACCAGCAGCCCGACAATCCCGAGGCGCTGAATTCCATCTTTCGCTCTTTCCACACCATCAAGGGTAATGCGGGTTTCCTCGGGCTCGTGCCGATGCACACGCTGGCCCACGAGGTCGAGTCCCTGCTCGATCTGGCCCGCAACAACAAGCTGCGGCTCACGGCTCCAATCATCACCGAGATCCTGCGCAGCCGCGACGCGCTGTCTGCGCTCACGCTGCAGGTGGCCCGTGCGCTGGAGAAGGGGCAGATGCCCGATCAGATCGTCCCGGTCGGTCACTTGATCCGCGCCGTCAAGCGCCTGGCCTCCAACGCGGAAGGCGCTTCCGCCGCCGCGGCGCCTGCGCCGACGCCGGCTCCGGCTGCCGTGCCGGCCCCGGTGGTTGCGGCTGCCACGGCACCGGTCGTCGAGGTCCCGCTGCCGACCACGGCACCTGCGCCCGAGGTCCCGTCGGCCGAGGTGGTGCCCTTTCCCGTGACCGAGACGCCGGCCACGCCGGCGGCCGCGACGGCAGCTCCGGCCAAGGGAGTGGCCGCGACCCAGGCGGCGGCACCCAAGGCCGCCGCCGCCGCCACGGTGCGCGTCAATACCGAGAAGCTCGACTCCCTGATGGACGTCGTCGGCGAACTGGTGATCGTCCAGAGCCAGCTGATCGAGAGTGCCCGCGCCCGCGGCGAAGAGGGCTCGCCCCTCCAGCGCAATGTGGCGCAGCTCAGCCGAATCGCCAAGGAGCTCCAGCACACCGCGATGTCGCTGCGCATGATTCCGATCAAGCCAACCTTCCAGAAGATGGAGCGGCTGGCCCGCGACCTCGCCCGCGACTTTGGCAAGAAGGTCCATTACGTGACGAGTGGTGATGACACCGAACTCGACCGCACCGTGGTCGAGGAGATCGGCGATCCCCTCGTGCACATGGTCCGCAATGCCCTCGACCATGGTCTCGAGTCCCCGGCCGCCCGCGTGGCCGCCGGCAAGTCCGAGACCGGCACCCTTCACCTCCGCGCCTACCACCAGGGCAGCAACATCGTCATCGAACTCCAGGATGACGGCCGTGGCATTGACCCGGAGAAAATCTACAAGAAAGCCGTCGAGAAGGGCGTGGTCGCCGCCGGCACCGCGCTGACCCGCGAAGAGACGTTGGCGCTGATCTTTGCCCCAGGGTTCTCCACCGCCGAGAAGGTCACCTCCGTCTC
>CAYZCV010000082.1:0-9370 GCA_964476965.1 uncultured Opitutus sp.
TTGAACCGGCGACCTCGTCCTTACCAAGGACGTGCTCTGCCAACTGAGCTATCTGGGCACACAAAGATTGGGTCAAAAAACGAGAAAAGAGTGTCGAAAGTGCATCCCGGCATTTGGCCCGTCAACTGCAAACTTGGCGAGTTGAGGGAAAAAGCTAGGGGCCCAATCGAATCCGGTAAAAACCGGGTTGGAGACGCTCACCGAGCCGGTATCGATTGGCAAGGTAAGAAGGGAGCCACGCATCAATCCCCTCCGATCCCGAGCTTCCGGTCAGCACCGGCAACCCGATCAAGCCCCCTGGACCAACCGCCGCGACGAGTTCCACCGGCGTCCAGTCTCCCGTCGGCGCGCCCTCCGTGGTGGCAAGTTCATCCCGGAGTGCGACCCCACCTGTCTGCGCGAGAACCACTTCGATGAAACCCAGCCGAGGGGGCAGAATCGGCGGCGTGGCCTCGCGACGGCCAAAGCTGCTCATCGAATCCCTCCCCTGCTCGGTTCGAAGCGCCGCCACCGCACTCGGCGGGACCTCCACCCCGGCCGGGAAGGAGATCGCGATATCGTCCTCCTTGTAATTAAGTTGCGGGACGAAATCCTCGAACGAGGCCAACGGTTCACGGCGGCCGTCGTCCGCCAAGGCCCCGGCCCGGCCGGCATTGCGCTCCGTGGGGAGAAACAGCGGCCGCGGGTCGAGCAGGGCAACCTCCTCCCGCAGC
The DNA here is from genome assembly GCA_964476965.1 of uncultured Opitutus sp. Taxonomy (GTDB): domain Bacteria; phylum Verrucomicrobiota; class Verrucomicrobiia; order Opitutales; family Opitutaceae; genus CAMAXB01. Next base: position 714 of record CAYZCV010000082.1, read on the forward strand.
GTGCGCTCCCCTTCCCGATCTCCCATGCGGGCCAGTTCAACCTTGGGCGGCGGAGGCCCGACCGCGGGGGCTGGCTCCGAGGGCACTTCCAGCAGGGACACCACGCCGCCCACCAGACCGAGGGCCACCACCGCAGCGACGACCCAAGGAAAGCGACCGCCTTGGCGGGTCGCGCTCATGGGGAGCCACCCGCTCCCGCCGGCGGCTCAACCGCCAGCTGCGGGGAAACAAAACCGGCCGCTGTCGCCAGTTCCAGGATTGCACTAAGGTCCTGCAGGGGCAGCGAGGCGTCAGCCTGGACCAGCAGGCGCAGATCGGTCCGATCACCCACGCGTGCCTTCATCCAAGGTCCCAGTTGACCGAGGTTGAGACGCCCGTCCTCGGTCATAATGAAGCCGGCGTCCTTGACGGCGATCACCACCGGCGTGGAGGTCGATCCACTGAGCGCCCCCGGCATGGCGGGCAGCGAAAAATCGACCCCCAGGCCGGGCGTCAGGACAAACCGCGAACCAAACAGGCTGAAAAACAGCACCAGCGCGGCTCCGTTGACCCAGAACAGGCCATCAAAATTCCGCGGCGGCGGGCGCAGGCGCGAAGCAAGGTCCAGCGGTCGCGTGATCATGACGACGGCGGCGCTTCGTCCGAGGGTCCCTTGCCCCGATAATCCGTGAGCAGGTAACGCATCGCCTCATTGGCCGACCATTCGATGTCGCGGACAATCGCCCGCACCCGCCCGGCGAGGAAGTGATAGCAAAGGTGAGCGGGGATCGCCACGAGCAGGCTGCCAACGCTGGCGAGCAGCGCCTGCCACATCCCGGAGGACAGCGCGCGAGCCGTCGCGTATTCCCCTCCCTGCATGAACGCCTGAAACGTGGTGAGCAGGCCGAGCAGCGTGCCCAGCAGTCCGACCAACGGAGCCACCTGCGCGATCGCCGCGATCGAGCCCAGCCTGCGTTCCAGCGCGGGGAGTTCGATCACCGCCGCTTCCTGAACCGCAAAACGCATCCGGGCCTCGTCCTCGCCTGCATTTAGCAGCGCAGTCTTGACCACGACCGCCACCGGACCCGGCGTCTCTTCACATACCGTGAGCGCCTCGACGATCCGCCGCTTGGCGAGGATGTTCTTGATGCCATCGAGGAATGCAGCGGGCCGGATCTGCCCCCGGTGGAGATAGAGCGTGCGTTCCACAAACAGGACCAGCAGAAGCACGGCGAGGGCGAGAATGACCCACATCATGGGTCCGCCCCGGGCGAGAAGACTGAATTCGAAGGCCGACATGCGAAAGGGGAGTTAGACCCGGTCGTTTCCCTCGCGTCAACGATTCGGGGCGACCTCGCCACCCCGCAGGCGCGCCAGGCGGCTTCGCACCGCTTCGCCATAGGGCAGCCCCGACTTGACCGCGAGTTCGTAGAGATCCCGCGCCTGCTCGAGTTTGCCCTGCTGCTCGTGCAGCGCCGCCAGCTCGACCAGGATGCGCGCCATCCAGTGGCGTCCATTCGCCCCCAGACGACGGGCCTCGGTCCCGTTGAGCAGGAAGGCATTCACAACCGGCCACCAGACCTCCTGCGCGCGTTCGACCTTGCCGGTGCGGACCAGCGCATGACCGTGCTTGAAGCCGCTCTCCACCCGGAGGTCGAGATCGGCCGCCACCTGGTCCTGCAGCCGCTCGTAAATCGAGATCGCGCTCTCCAGATGAGACGCATCGGTCGCCGCCTGTGCCGCGTGGCAGTCAGCCAGCGCCAATTCGGCGGCCCGGACGTCCGGATGACGGGCAAAGTCGCGCACAAGCAGTTCGTACACCTGCTGGGCCGCCCCGAACTGGTTCAGCCGGCGCAGCAGATCGCCCTGCTTGAAACGGGCCATGAAGACCAGATCGCTCGTCGGATAGGTCTGCACCAAGCGCTCGATCAGGCGGATCGCCTCCTCCAGAAACTCCGCCTGGCCGCGTCGCTCCACGTTGAGCGCGGCCTGCAGCAGGGCGTACGGGGCGTAGCGATTCTGGGCATAATCATCCGCGAGTTTCACGTAGACGCGCTGGGCCTCCACGAACTGCTCGCGGGCCGCATAGGCCTCCGCCTCGACGATGAACGAGTAGACGGCCGCGTCCGCCCGGGGATAGTCCGCCCGCAGCCGCTTGAGCACCTCCAGCGCCGCCTCTGGGCGGTTCAGGCGAAAGTCGGCCTGCGCCTCGAGCAGCGCCAGCGAGCTGACGACGTCGGCCCGCAAGACGGCATCAAGATCACCGAGCCCGTCCCGCAGCCGGGCGGTGAGGACGAGCGTGCGCTCGGCATCGCCCGTCTCGTAAGCCAGGCGCGCCTGGAGCCACGCCATCCGGACGCGCAATTCGGGCGGCAGATTCGTCGCGTCGCCGGCCAGCAGGCGGTTCACCCGCGCGTAGGCCCGCGCGACCCCGTCATCGCCCCCGGTCTGCAGGGCGCGCCCGAGATTCCACTCGGCCCGCCAGCGGTTCTCCGTGTCAAAGCGCGAATCCAGCGCCATCAGGTCCAGCTGGGCCTCCGCCTCCGCAAGCCGGTCGGCGCGGATCTCGGACAGCACGCGCTGGAACATGAGCGAGCCGGGAGCCACGCCCGCCGGCACATCCGCCAGCGCAGCCGCGTAGGCGTCGGCTGCACTGCGAAAATCCGGCGCCCGGAAATAGGCTTCGGCGACCAGCACACCCAGCGCGGCCCGGGCCCCGCCCGCCGTGGGCTCCTCCCGGGCTTGCGTGGCATAGCCCGCCGCCCGGCGGAACTGGCCGCGTTCCCAAGCCGAACCCATCAGGACCCCGAGCGCCGCGGGCTTCAGGAGGGAGCCCGGGAAACGCTGGAGGACCGCGTTCGCGTCCGCCTCGGCTTCGGCATAGCGATTCTCCGCCAGGGAAAGCTGGGCCCGAACAATGAGCAGATCCTCGAGAATGGGGTGCGCCGGCTCCACCGCGATCAGCTCGTTGAGCGTGCGCCGAAACGCGGCCCGCGGGCCTTCCTCCGTCGACGCCCGCGAAAGCAGCTGCAACGCGATCCGCTGCTTGTCGCGGTCAGCCGCGGCCGCCAGCAGGCTGTTGAGGGCATTCCGCCCCACGCCGTCGCGCGCCCCGGCGATCAGGCCGAGGTCGAGCCGAAAGTCATCATTCACCTCACGCTCCTGCGGCGGCAGCGCCTGCAGCTGTTCCTGCAGAAAGCGAACCGCCTCGTCGCGCCGGCCGCGCTGGTGCAGCGCCGCCGCGTACTGCTCTGCGAAGCGATAGCCCGTACTGCGCCCCTGATACTGTTCCACGTTGCGGCGCAGCACCGCGAGATCGGCGTCGGAGAGCTCACCCACATTCAGCAGGGCCCGGACCCTCGCCAGGACGAAACGCGCACGCGCCAGTTCCGAGGCCGCCAGCCCGATCGCCTGGTCGTAGGCGGTGTTGGCCCGCGCAAAATCGCCGGCGGCCGACGCATTCAAACCGACCAGGTAATGATACCAGGAGCGATCCCCTTCCGGGAGATCCTCCACGCGGATGGCCTCGGCCTCGGCTCGCGCCAGGTCTGTCCGGCGCAGCGCGGCCGCGACGAGTCCGGACCGCAGGCGGTACGACGCCGAGGGCAGACCGACATGGCGCTTCAGCGCCGCTTCCGCCTCGTCGGCCCGGCCGTCGTCGAGCAGCGCGGTCACCCAGTCCAGCACCAGTTGATTGAGATCACCGGCCGGAGCCTGCGGCGCCTCGATCATCGCGCGATAGAGTTCCGCCGCCAATGAGGGAAAACCAAGCTCGAGGGCATTGCGGGCCGAGGCGGCGGTGAGCAGGGCATTACCCGGTGTCACGGACTCACCCACCGTGAGCGGCGCCGCGGCGCCCGCCGTATCCTGCGCTGCCAAGCTCCCGCCCGGCAAGGGAGCCAGGAGCACCAGCCAGGCAACGAGGGAGAATCGTGATCGCATTGTCCGCCACACGATGCGCGCCGCGCGGGCCTGACGCAAGCCCGTCGCCGACATGCCAAAGGGCCGCCGGGGTTGTAATGGATTCAGTCTCGCCGCGCGGCGCGACCGGAACAGACTGGGCCCGTTCATCCAACCTCCCTCCCTATGAGCGTACTTATTGTTCTTGGCGCACTCCTCGCTGTCGCCGTCGTCGCCGGTCTCTGGATTGCCGGCCTCTACAACCGCCTCGTGGCCCTCCGCAACCGCTTCAAGAACGCCTTCGCCCAAATCGATGTGCAGTTGAAGCGCCGTTACGACCTCATCCCCAATCTGGTCGAGACCGCCAAGGGCTACCTCAAGCACGAGCGCGAAACCCTCGAGGCCGTGATCAAGGCCCGCAACATCGCCGCCGCCGCCGCGCAGTCCGCCGCCGCCAATCCGGCCGACGGCAATGCGCTCAAGGGCCTGATGACCGCGGAGACCGGACTCGCGGGCGCGTTGTCCCGCCTGATGGTGGTCTCCGAACAGTATCCGGATTTGAAGGCCAATCAGAACATGATGCAGCTGACCGAGGAGCTCACTTCGACCGAGAACAAGATCTCCTTCGCGCGCCAGGCCTACAATGACAGCGTGATGACCTACAACACGACGCGGGAGACCTTCCCGACGGTCCTCTTCTCGGGCCTGCTCGGCTTCCTGCCCGCGGAACTGTTCAAGGTCGAGGACCCCACCGAGCGCAACGCGCCCAAGGTCCAGTTCACCTGATCGCAGCCGCGTTCCCTCTCCCTTCCCTTCCTGAATCATGGACTTCTTCGAGGCCCAGGCGCGGGCGAAGAAGCAGACCACCCGGCTCGTCGGCCTGTTTGTCCTGGCCGTCGCCGGCACCATCGCGGCCGGGTACTTCGCCGCGCTGCTCGTTCTGGGAAACGTCGCGTCCCGGGGGCCGGGCGACGGGGCTTACGAGGTCACCTACCCGGGCGGCGGGGCGCCGGATCTGTGGCAGCCCGAAGTCCTTGCCGGCGTCGCGGTCATCACCATCGCGATCGTCGGTCTCGCCTCCCTCTTCAAGTGGCTTTCCCTCCGTCAGGGCGGACCCGCCGTGGCGGAAATGGTCGGCGGACGCCGCGCGAATCCGCAGACCACCGATCTGAAGGAGCGTCAATTGCTCAATGTGGTGGAAGAGATGGCCATCGCCTCGGGCGTGCCGATGCCGGCGGTCTACGTCCTCGATGATGAGCCGGCCCTGAATGCCTTCGCCGCGGGGCTCGGCCCCAGCGACGCGGTCGTTGCCGTCACCCGGGGCTCGCTGGACAAGCTCACCCGCGACGAACTGCAGGGCGTGGTCGGGCATGAGTTCAGCCACATCCTCAACGGCGACATGCGGCTCAATCTCCGCCTGACCGCGATTCTCTTCGGCATCCTCGTCATCGCCCTGATCGGCCGCGGCGTGCTGCAGAGCATGGGCCGGACCCGGCTGCGAAGCGGGAACAACAAGAATGCGGGCGGCGCCGTCGCCGTCCTGCTCGCCGTCGGCCTCGCCCTGATGCTCGTCGGCTATGTCGGCTATTTCTTTGGCCGCCTGATCCAGGCCGCGGTGTCACGCCAGCGTGAATACCTCGCCGACGCCTCGGCCGTCCAGTTCACCCGCAATCCGGACGGCATCGTGGGCGCGCTGAAGAAGATCGGCGGCTACGCGCTCGGCGGCTCGATCTCCGCGCAGCACGCGGTCGAGATCCGCCATTTTTTCTTCGCTCAGGGCTTCCGCTCCTCCTTCGACGGACTCTTCGCCACCCACCCGCCGCTCACCGAGCGCATCCGCGCGGTCGACGCCTCGTTCGACGGAAAATTCTTCGAGCCGGAGACCGTGGTCAACGTGGGCCAGGAGAGTTTTCAGACCGCGGGCTTTGCCCGCCGCGCCTCCGCCGACGCCACCGCCGCCCAGGTTTTCGGAGCGGCCGCCAGCCTTCCGCCGCCGTTGCCGCCGCGCACCCGGCTGGCTTTCGAGCCGGCCTCCGTGGTGCGCACGATCGGACGTCCGAGTCCGGCGCACGTGGCCGAGGCGCGCCAGATCCTCGCACGCCTGCCCGCCCGCCTCCACGCCGCCGCCCAGGATCCCGCGCAGGCGCCCGCCCTGGTGTATGGCCTCGTCCTCTCACCCGAACCGGGCGTGCGCGCCCGTCAGATCGGCCTGGTGACCGGTCAGGCCGGGGCCGGCGCCGCCCGCCTGCTCGAGGAGCTGGACGCCCCGCTGCGGCAACTCGGCGCCGACGGACGCCTGCCCCTGCTCCAGCTCGCCCTGCCCGCCCTGCGCACACCCGATGCCGCGGCCCTTGACCGCTTCGTCTCCACGCTGGATGAGCTGGTCCACGCGGACCATCGTGTATCCGTTTTCGAATACACCCTGCAGAAGGTCCTGCTGCACCATCTCGCCCTCTACCGCCGCCCGGCCGGGTCGGCGGCGACCCTGGACACGTTCGCCGCCGCGGCGGATTCCGCGGCGATCGTCCTTTCCGTCCTCGCCTGGCAGGGGTCGCGGGATGAGGCCGGCGCGCAGCGCGCGTTTTCCGCCGGGGCCGCCGCGCTCGGGTCCGCCGGTCGGCCGATCGGGCTGCGGCCGCGGGAACACGGCAGCCTGGATCGCCTCGATGCTGCCCTGGACCAGCTCGCGACCTCGTCTGGGGCGATCAAGCAGAGCCTGCTGACCGCCGCCGGCCGGGTTGTCACAAGTGATGGCCAGGTAACCGTCGAAGAGACCGAGCTGATCCGGGCGATCGCAGCGGTCCTTGATTGCCCCCTGCCACCGGTGCTCTGACTGACCGGACCCGGTCTACTTGCTCCGCGGGCCCTGCGGGCGGATCGCAGCGGGCGCACCCGCCGGACGGGGGTCTTCGGGCGGATCCGGGACAATCAGCCCGGCGAGGATCGAGGCCAGGACCGATCCGAACACCAGCCCGCGGGCCCAGTTCCGTCGCACCTGCTCGTCGGGAATCCATTCCGGTTCCTTGCGGACGAGCAGACCGAGCACCAAAGTCGGCCCCACCAACAGCGCGAGCCAATGGGCCCCGGAAAAGGCCAGCAGCCACTTCAGCCAGGTGATGACGGAAAATCCCGTGAGGGTCAGCGCGAACAAAGCCGCGAAGGTGACGCTGCGACCGCGCAGCGCCTTCCACAGCCACGTGATCGCCGACAGGGGGTTCATGCCCTCCCTTAAAGGCCTCGCGGCCGGCGCGGTCAAAGCCAATGCCGTCACGCCGCGGAGTCGCTTTGACGCGGCGGTCCGGACGTGACAGCCTGATCCCATGAACCTTCTCCTCCGACGCCTTTTCCTGACTCTGGCCCTGGCCAGCGCGGCGTTTGCCGCCGAACCGTACAAGCCCGGCGACCTCTTCGCGCCCTTCACGACCAAGGACCAGCACGACCAGCCGTACCGCTTCGCGCCCGGGGTGCGGACGGTCATCGTGAGTTTCGCGATGGGATCGGGCAAGGACGCCAACACGTACTTTGAGAAGCAGCCGGCCAGTTTCCTCGCCGACCAGAAGGCGGTTTTCATCGCCAACATCTACGGCATGCCCGGCGTCGGACGGATGTTCGCGATGCCGAAGATGAAGAAGTACCCGCACCGCATCCTGCTCGCGGACGAGGAGAACTTCCTCGACCGCTACCCCAGCCAGAAGGACCGCCTCACTGTTTTCACCCTCGACCCGTCCGGCAAGATCGAGGCCATCCGCTTCGTGAATCCCGAGAAGGAGATGGCATCGATCTTTGCCGCCAAGCCATGACGCTGGCCGAGAGGCGCACGGCGCTGCTCGAGGACTACGGCATCATCGAAAACCGCCAGGAACGACTGGCGGCCATCGTGGACCGCGCCCGAAAGCTGCCCGCCCTGCCCGACAGCGAGCGGATCGAGGGCCACCGCGTCCCGGGCTGCATCTCTCAAGTCTGGGTCGTGGGTGGTCTCGTTGACGGCCGCTGCCAGTTTCGCTGCGACGCCGACGGTCCGCTCGTGAAGGGCTTGGTCGCCTTCCTGTGTGAACTCTACAGCGGGAGCACGCCGCCGGAGATTGCCACGGACACCAGCGACCTTCTCGCCGAACTGGGCCTGCTCCGGGACCTCACGCCCACGCGTCAGAATGGGCTGGCTGCCGTGCGGTCGCGCATCCGGGCGTTCGCGGAGTCGCAGCTGCCCCGCCCCTGAACGGATCCCGTCGGTGTACATCGACGTACACAATCACCTGCAGGACGCCAGCCTCGCGCCGCACATCGACCGGATCATGGAGCAGCTCGGCGGGCTCGGCCTGACGGCCGCCGTGGTCAATGGCACCGCCGAGGAGGATTGGGCCGCGGTAGCCGAGCTCGCCCGACGTCACCGCTGCATCCGCCCCAGTTATGGCGTGCATCCCTGGGATGCCGGCAATCGGTCACCGGACTGGCAGGATCGACTGCGTCAGCGCCTCGAGGCCGACCCGCGGGCGGCGGTCGGCGAGATCGGCGTGGACCGCTGGATGACCGACAGCGCGCGACCGGATGACCCGAGGCTGCGCGGTCTGCGCCGCGCGCCGCTGGCGGAACAGGCCGACGTCTTCCGGGCCCAACTCGCGCTCGCTTCGGAACGGGATCGCCCCACGACGATTCACTGCCTGCAGGCGTGGGGCGCCTTGGAGGAACTGCTGCGATCGGCGCCCCGGCCGGCACGGGGATTCCTCCTGCATGCCTACAGTGGGCCCCGCGAAATGGTCCGAGTCTTTGCGGACCAAGGC